>NCED01000031.1 GCA_002280485.1 Caulobacterales bacterium 32-69-10 | reverse complement strand
CGATCAGCGCCTCGGGCGCATAGGCGGCGACCACCGGCCAAAGATTGCGGCGAATGACCTGCTCCGGCGCATCGATCAGGTTCTTCGTATAGAGCCGGGGCCCGATCTGGCGGACGGTGCCATTGGCCCGCGCGCGTGCCACGGCATCCGACAAGGTCGTTGTCGAGAAGAAGACCTCGGGGAGGCTGGCCAGCAGATTTATGGGCATGAGCGATCTCTCAGCAGCGCTCATAGCGGAGTTTTGGGGTTTAAGCACAAGGTTTCGCGGATTCTTGGGGTTTAAGGGCTGTCGGACGCCAAGGACTGCGTTTCTCGCATGATCCCTGCGGTCCCCTCGGTCCTCGTCCAACCGGCCACCGCCGTCGCCAGGCCCTCGCGGTTCGCTCGAGACTGTAGCCGCGAAAATGGGGTCGCGGTCATTGCAGCGGCAACGACCCGGTGGGAGGGGTGGCGGCCAGACCTTGGCCAAGGCCATTGATCCAGGCCTCGACCTCCACCCGTGTCAGCAGGCGAACACCGCAAGGCACGCCAATACCGGTAAGATCCACGCCAACGACCTGCCAGGCGAAGCCAGGCTCAGACGGCGTAGCAGCCTGCGATCTCGGCGAGCGCCACTATGAGATCGCAGCGGACGTCATCCGTGGCTGGTGAACACGCGGGTGGCACCGCTTTTAAGGATCAGCAGGGTCTGAAACGCCTGAGCCCGGCCGGCCGGGGCTGGCATCCCCGGGGATCCCGCCGGCATCCCCGGCACCGACAAGCCGAAGGCGTCGGGGCGTTCGCGGACCAGTCGGGCCACGTCCTGGGCCGGCACATGTCCCTCGATCGCATAGGGCCCCACGACTCCCGTGTGACAGGACGCCAGAGTGTCGGGCACGCCGTAGCGGCGGCGAATGGGGGCAAGGTCTTCCAACTCGCGCACCGTCGCCGTCCATCCGGCCGCCGTCATATGCTGGACCCAGGCCGCACAGCAGCCGCACCAAGGGGTCTTGTAGACGGTGATGGCCTGAATCGCCTGGGCCGCAAGGACAGGCGAAGCCAAGACCGATGACGCCAGGGCCAGACCCGGCAAAGCGAGGACAAAACGTCCGCTCAGGCTCAGCACGAGGTCGGACATTCGGCTGGCTGGCCTCCGGTTTCCATGGTGGCGAGCGATGACCACGGGCATGCTCACATGCACGTGGCGCCGACCGAAACCACACCCGAGGCGCCGGACCAAGACCAGGATGGGCAGCCGACCGGACATCACCACAGCGGCGTCGAAAAGCCATCGACCACGCCAGCCCTGAGCGTGGCCGGGCCGCTGCATCTGGTCCGTGTCGCGGAGCACAGCCTTGGGCGAAGCCCACCCCTGGAAGACATCGGGCTCGACGGGCCCGAATACCCTCCGAAACGGACCCGCGCGATCCTTTGATCCGACGCGGCCAGCCGGCCGCGCGCGCCATTCCGTTTTTGGAGATATCCCTTGCAGACCCCATCGTCCGGCTTTGCCGGATCGTGGGCGCGTACACCGACCGTCAAGGTCCTCGCGCTCATTCTGGCGGCCGCCATGCCGCCGTCGTTCGCCATGGCACAGACCCCACCGTCGGCTGGCGCAGCCGCACGCTCTCTGACCCTCGAAGAGGCTCTCGCCCTCGCGGCCTCGGCCGATCCTGCCCTCGCGGGTACGGCTGCCCGGGTGCGCGCCGCCGAAGCGGGGGTGCGCCAGGCCGACGTCCGGCGCAATCCGACCCTGGGGTTGGTCGCTGAGAATATCGGTGGTGTCGGTGGTATCGGCCTGATCGACCGTTCCGAGACGACCCTGACTTATGAGCAGCCGATCGAACGCGGCGGCGACCGGGATGCCCGCGTGTCCTTGGCGCGCAGCGAGGGTGTGCTGGTCGGGGCTACGGCGCAGGTCCGACGGCTGGACCGGCTCGAACAAGTTCAGACCGCCTGGGCAGAAGCCCTGGCCGCACAAGCCGAGGTCGAGATCGCGCGGGAGCGACTCGATCTGGCCGAACGGTTCCAGACCGAGGTCCAGCGCCGCGTAAATGCTGCACGTGACCCCCTGTTCGCGGGAGCCCGGGCCGAGTCCGAACTGGCCCAGGCCCAGATCGATTTCGATCAGGCCGAGATCGCGGCACGTCTGGGGCGGGCCACCCTCGCCAGCTTCTGGATGGGACCGGCCGATTTCGTACTGCGCGACGAGGATTTCACCGACACCAGCGCGTCGCGCCGTCCAGCCGGCGATGCCACGATCATCGATGAGATGGCGATCGTGGCCCAACGTGACATCGCGACCTCAAGGCTAGCCGTTGAACGGGCCCGCGCCGTGCCGGATGCCTCCGTCAGCGTCGGGGTGAGACATCTCTGGAACGAAGACGCGCTCGCCTTCGTCGTCGGCGGCTCCATCCCGCTCGGCCGATATGATCGCAACCAGGGGGCCATCGAACGCGCCCAGGCCGAACGTCTCGCGGCCGAGGCCGATCTGTCCGCCCTGCGGATCGAACGAGACCGTGAGATCGCGAGGCTTCAGGTGCTGCTGTCGGCCAAGGCCAGCGAGGCCCGGCGGATCGGCGAGGAGACCCTGCCTCAGGCCGAGCGCGCCGTCGTTCTCGTGCGCGACGGCTTCAACCGGGGCGGCTTTACCTACAACGACGTCATTCAGGCCCAGACCGCGCTCTTGCAGACGCGGGCGCGGCGGGTGGCAGTCCTCAGATCCTTTCACATTGAACGCGCCCGCCTTGACCGGCTGACCGGCGCGCATGGCGGCCTGACCGGCCTGGAGATGCAACCATGAACCGCTATTCGACCGCACGGCGAGGCCTGGCCGGGCCGCTGCTGACCTTGGCCCTGGCCGTCGCCGGCTGCGGCGAGGGCGCCCCGGAAAAGCTGAGCCCGGAGGCGGCCGCCGCTGCCGCCGCAGACTATGAGCGCGGGCCGCACAATGGGCGGATGTTGCGCGACGGCGACTTCGCCCTGGAGATCACGATCTTCGAGGAAGGGCCGGAGCCGCTCTATCGGCTCTACCCCTATTTGAAGGACAAGCCTGTCGATCCGCGTCAGGTCCAGGCGTCCATCGCCCTGACCCGCCTTGGGCCTTCCGTGGACCGGTTCGTGTTCGCGGCGGCCGAGGACTATCTGACCAGTCCAACGGTCGTGGCGGAGCCGCATTCGTTCGACGTCTCGGTGGCGGCCACTCATGCGGGCAAGCGATCGACCTGGAGCTATCCGTCCTATGAGGGACGCACGATCATCACGGCCGCCGCCGCACGGGCCGGCGGCGTGACGACCCAGCGTGCCGGTGGCGCGGTGTTGGGCGAGAGCCTGCCCTTAAGTGGTCGGGTCGAGATCACGCCGGAGGGACAGAGTGAGGTCCATGCCCGCTATCCCGGCCGGATCATGTCGCTGAACGCCACGCTCGGTCAGCGGGTCTCGCGCGGTCAGGTCCTCGCGCGGGTCGAGTCCAGCGAGAGTCTGCAGACCTATTCGGTCACCGCGCCGATCTCCGGCGTCATTATGGCCCGCAACGCCAATCCAGGAGCGATCACCGGCAACGGCGAGCCGATGCTGGTCATCGGCGATCCGACGCGGCTTCACGCCGAGTTCTTCCTCTATCCCCGAGATGCCGAGCGGGTCCGCACGGGCCAGCGGGTGGAGGTGACCAGCCTGGCCGGCGAGCACCGCTTCAACGGCGTGATCGAGGCCATCCTCCCGGGCACCGACCCGACCAGCCAGACCCTGACCGCCCATGTCGCGCTGGCCTATATGGGCGGCGTCTGGCGGCCGGGACTGGGGGTTCAAGGCACGGTGCAGGTGGGGCAGGGCGAGGTGCCGCTCGCGGTCCAAACCAAGGCCATCATGCCGTTTCGGGACTTCCAGGTCGTCTACGCCAAGGTCGGCAACACCTATGAGGTGCGGATGCTCGAACTGGGTCGCCGCACCGACGAATGGACGGAGGTGTTGGGCGGTCTTGCGCCAGGCACCGAATACGTCGTCGACGGCGCCTTCCTCATTCGCGCGGACATCGACAAGTCCGGCGCGAGCCATGATCACTAGAGGGCGCGCACACCATGCTTGAACGCATCATCGCGCTGTCGATCCGCTTCCGATGGGGGGTCATGGCGCTGGTCCTTGTGGCCTGCGCGGTCGGGGTCTGGAGTTTCCAGCGCCTGCCGATCGACGCCACGCCGGATATCACCAACGTCCAGATCCAGATCAACACCGAGGCCCCCGGCTATTCTCCGCTGGAGGCCGAACAGCGCATCACCTTCCCCGTCGAGACGGCGGTGGCGGGGGTCCCGGGCCTGCAATACACCCGCTCGGTCTCTCGCTACGGGCTGAGCCAGGTGACCGTCATCTTCGAGGACGGGACCGACATCTATTTCGCGCGCCAGCTGGTTAACGAGCGTCTTCAGAACGCGCTTGGCCAGCTGCCGCCCGGCATCACGCCGGAGATGGGGCCCATCGCCACAGGCCTCGGCGAAATCTTCATGTACACGATCGAGGCCGAACCCAGCGCCCGCCGCCCGGACGGCCAGCCCTATACGACCGAGGATTTGCGCACGCTCCAGGACTGGGTGATCCGACCCCAGTTGCGCAACACCAAGGGCGTCACCGAGGTCAACACCATCGGGGGCTATGAGCGGCAGTATCACGTCACCCCGAGCCCCGACCGGCTCGCCGCCTATGGTGTGACCATGGCCGAGGTGGTGGACGCCCTGGGCAACAACAACGCCAACGTCGGCGCGGGCTATGTCGAACGCTATGGCGAGCAGTATCTGATCCGCGTGCCGGGCCAGGCCTCGACCACCGAGGATCTGGGCAATGTCGTCATCGCCACGCGCGGCGGCGTGCCGATCCGCATCGCCGATTTCGCCGATGTCGGCATGGGCGAGGAACTGAGGACCGGCGCGGCAACCGAGAACGGCAGGGAGACCGTTCTGGCCACCGTCCTGATGCTGGCCGGCGAGAACAGCCGGGTCGTGGCCCAGGCCGCAGCCGCGAGCCTGGAGGAGGCCGCGCGCGCCCTGCCAAACGGCGTGACCGCCTCGCCGGTCTATGACCGGACGGACCTGGTCGAGAGGGCCATCCATACGGTCGAGAAGAACCTGCTGGAAGGTGCCCTGCTGGTCATCGTGGTGCTGTTCCTGCTGCTCGGCAACATCCGCGCGGCGCTAATCACGGCGGCGGTCATTCCGGTGACCATGCTGATGACCATCACCGGCATGGTGCAGACCGGCACCTCCGGCAATCTGATGAGTCTCGGTGCGCTCGACTTCGGCCTGATCGTCGATGGGGCCGTCATCATCGTCGAGAACTGCCTGCGCCGGTTCGGCGAGGCCCAGCATCGGCTAGGGCGCGTGCTGACGAAGGAGGAACGCTTCGACCTGGCGGCCACCGCCTCCAGCGAGGTGATCCGGCCGTCGCTGTTCGGGGTGATGATCATTACCCTGGTCTATGTGCCGATCTTCGCCCTGACGGGCGTCGAGGGAAAGACCTTCCACCCGATGGCGATCACCGTGGTCATCGCCCTGACGGCGGCCTTGGTCCTGTCGCTGACCTTCGTGCCGGCGGCCGTGGCCATGTTTGTCACCGGCAAGGTCGAGGAAAAGGACAGCTACCTGATGCGCTGGGCGCGGGTCGGCTATCAGCCCGCCCTCGACTTCGCGCTGAAGGCGCGCGGCCTGATGATCGGCATCGGGGTTGTCCTTGTTCTCCTCGCCGGATTCGGCGCGTCGCGGATGGGGTCGGAGTTCATCCCGAACCTGGACGAGGGCGACATTGCCATGCACGCCCTGCGCATCCCCGGCACGAGCCTGAGCCAGGCCATCCAGATGCAGACCGCCCTGGAGGCCCGGATCGCGACTTTCCCAGAGGTCGAGCGGGTCGTGGCCAAGATCGGCACCGCCGAGGTGGCCACCGATCCGGTGCCGCCTTCGGTCGCCGACACCTTCATCATGCTGAAGGATCGCAAGGACTGGCCCGATCCCCGAAAATCCCGAGGCCAGCTGGTCGAGGAGATGGAAGCGGCGGTGAACGAGGTTCCGGGTAGCAAGTACGAGTTCACCCAGCCCATCCAGATGCGGTTCAACGAACTGCTCAGCGGCGTGCGCGCCGACGTCGCCATCAAGGTCTTCGGCGACGACCTGGACGAACTGCTGAGGCTCGGCGCCGAGATCGAGACCATCGTGGCGAGCGTCGAAGGGTCGGCCGATCCCCAGACCGAACAGGTCACGGGTCTGCCGGTGCTGCAGATCACGCCGGACCGGACGGCCATGGCCCGGCTGGGATTGAGCGTGAACGACGTCCAGTCGGTGATCTCGACCTCGATGGGCGGCACGACGGCGGGCCAGATCTTCGAGGGCGACCGGCGGTTCGATGTCGTCGTCCGTCTGCCCGAGGACATCCGTTCCAACACCGACGCGATTGGTCGCCTGCAGGTGCCGCTGCCGGCGAACGAAGGCCAGCCGCGTCAGTTCGTGCCCCTGGCCGAGGTCGCCACCATCGCCCTCACGGTCGGTCCCAACCAGATCAGCCGCGAGGACGGCAAGCGGCGGATCGTGGTCACCTCCAACGTCCGCGACCGCGACCTGGGCTCCTTCATCGGCGAGGTCCAGGACCGGATCGAAACCGAAGTCGAGATACCAGCAGGATACTGGGTAACCTATGGCGGCACGTTCGAACAGCTGATCTCGGCGGCGAAGCGGCTGCAGGTCGTCGTGCCGGCCGTGCTGCTGCTGATCTTCGGCCTGCTGTACGCCTTGTTCCGCTCCTGGAAGGACTCGGCCATCGTGTTCTCCGGCGTGCCCCTGGCGCTGACCGGGGGGGTGGCGGCCCTGATGATGCGGGATCTCCCACTGTCGATCTCGGCCGGCGTCGGCTTCATCGCCCTGTCCGGCGTCGCGGTGCTGAACGGCGTCGTGATGGTGACCTTCATCCGCAGCCTGATCGAGGAGGGCAAGCCCGTCGCCGAAGCCATCCGCGAGGGGGCCCTGACCCGGCTTCGACCCGTGCTGATGACCGCTCTGGTCGCCAGTCTGGGATTCGTGCCGATGGCGCTCAATGTCGGCGCCGGGGCCGAGGTCCAGCGTCCGCTGGCCACGGTCGTGATCGGCGGGATCCTCTCCTCGACGATACTGACCCTCTTGGTCCTGCCCGCGCTCTACAGCCTCGTGCATGGCCGTGATCGGTCCAGCGACCAACCGCGTCCGGCCTGGCTGGATCATCTTCCGTTCCGACCCAAGCGGGGGGCCCGATGACCCGGTCCCCCTCATCCCGTCCTGCAGACCCAACCCCTGAAAAGGTTCCCATGACAGTGGCTTACCGCCCCGACCCCTGGTCGTGGCTCAAATCTCCCGCAACGGCGCTGCTCGCCGTTCTGTTGTTCTTCCTGATTGACGGCGTCACAGCCCAGGCGCTGGCCCATGGCGTCGCGGACGGCGACAAGGGCTATATCCAGGAGACATCCGGCATCGTGTTCTGGCCGTTCGTCTATCTGGGGGCCAAGCATATGGTCACCGGCTACGACCACCTGCTGTTCCTGTTCGGGGTGATTTTCTTCCTCTACCGGATGAAGGACATCTCGATCTATGTGACGATGTTCGCCATTGGCCATTCAACCACGCTCCTGCTGGGCGTGTTGATGGATGTCAGCGTGTCCAGCTATCTGGTCGATGCCATCATCGGACTGTCTGTGGTCTACAAGGCCTTGGACAATCTCGGGGCCTTCCAGCGGTGGTTCGGCGTCCAGCCGAACACCAAGGTCGCGACTCTGGTATTCGGCCTATTTCACGGTTTTGGCCTGGCGACCAAGCTGCAGGACTTCAACATGGCCCCCGACGGCCTGTTCGTGAATCTGGTGGCCTTCAACATCGGCGTCGAGATGGGCCAGCTTCTGGCGCTCGGGGCCATCCTGATCGCCATGGGGTTCTGGCGGAAGACCGGCAGCTTCTGGAAGCACGCCTATGTCGCCAACGTCGTCCTGATGACCCTCGGTTTCGTTCTGACGGGCTATCAGCTCGTCGGCTATTTCGTCCTCTGATCGGAGACTGACCCATGTACAACGCCAACAAGCCCACCGCCTCCGAACTGCCCTCGACGGGCAAGCTCCTGAAATCGACCGGCATCGCGGCCGCGATCGCCGCTGGCCTCCTGGTCACGATCGTCATGCCCGCGGAATACGGAATCGATCCGACCCGCGTGGGGTCGGTGTTCGGCCTGACCGAGATGGGCCGGATCAAGGTTCAGCTCGCTGCCGAGGCGGAGGCCGAGGACGCGGCGGAAGCGGGTGCGGCAACCTCGGCTGCCGGCCCGGCGCCCGCGCTGGAGTCGACCCCGATCACCCTACCGACGAGCGCCACCGCCCCGGCTGTGGCCGCCACCGGCGCGGCTCCTGCGGTTCCCGCGGCCCAGGCCGGGACGCGTTCGGACCGGACGGTCCTGACCCTGGCGCCCGATCAGGGGGCTGAGATCAAGCTGGTGATGCAGGAGGGGGCCACGGTCCGCTACAGCTGGTCCAGCAGCGGCGGCCGGGTCAACTACGACACCCATGCCGATCGGCCGGGAACCTCCTACCACGGCTATGACAAGGGCTCGGAGCAGCGGGTCGAGGACACTTTGACGGCGGCATTCACCGGTAGTCATGGATGGTTCTGGCGCAACCGCACGGGCCAGCCCGTGATCATCACTCTCGTCACCGAGGGCGCCTACAGCGAAGTCAAACGGGTTGTCTGATCGTTCTTCGATCCCATCGTCGCGGTCGGTCGAACCGATGGCGGCGATGGGGTTTCGTCACGGAGGCTCGGCCTCGGAAGGATGATCGATGTTCTCGCCGCTTCGCCATGCCGCCTACCGGAACCTGTTCACCGCCCAGGTCGCGGCGCTGCTCGGCACCGGCATGGCCACGGTCGCGCTGGGGCTGCTCGCGTTCGATCTGGCCGGAGCGAACGCGGGCCAGGTGCTGGGGGCGGCGCTCGCGATCAAGATGGTCGCCTATATCGGCGTGGCCCCCTTCGCCAGCGCGCTTGCGGCACGGCTGCCACGCAAGGCTCTTCTAGTCTCTCTCGATGGGGTCCGGGCGGGGGTCGCCGTCGCCCTGCCGTTCGTGAGCGAGCCCTGGCAGGTCTATGGCCTGATGACCGTGCTCTATATCGCGTCGGCGGCCTTCACGCCGGCGTTCCAGGCCATGATTCCCGACCTGCTGCCGGATGAGGCCGACTATACCAAGGCCCTGTCCCTGTCGCGGCTCGCCGCCGATCTGGAGAGCGTGGCCAGCCCTGTGCTGGCGGCGGTGCTGCTGGCCTTCATCAGCTACAACAATCTGTTCGTCGGCACGGCTCTGGGCTTTGTCGTCTCGGCCCTGTTCGTGGTCGGGGCCAGCCTGCCGATGTTGACCAAGATCCAGCCCAAACCCTTCATCCAGCGCCTGACGGGTGGCCTGCGCCTGTTCGCCCTCACTCCCCGGCTGCGTGGACTGCTGGCCATCAGCCTGGCCACGGCCGCGGGCGGCGCCATGGTCTTCGTCAACACCGTGGTGCTGGTCCAGTCCCAGTTCGGCTTGTCGGAACAGGCCAGCGCCTGGGCGTTGGCGGCGTTCGGCGGCGGATCGATGACAGCGGCGGTATTCCTTCCGCGGCTGCTGGGTCGCATGACGGACCGGAGGGCCATGGTCCTGGGAGCGGGTGTGATGACCGCCGTCCTGCTCGCGGGGGCTTAGGTCGCGGTCAGTTATCCGGTCCTGATCGGGCTGTGGGTGATCATGGGGTTCGGCTATTCCCTGACCATCACCCCTGCGGGTCGCGCCCTGCGGCGATCGTCGACGGCACAGGACCGACCGGCTCTGTTCGCTGCCCAATTCGCCCTCTCGCACGCCTGCTGGCTGATCGCTTATCCGGTGGCGGGGCTGGTCAGTGCCGAGGCGGATCCAGGAGCGGCCTTCCTGGTCCTGGCGGCGCTTTGCGCGACGGGTGCGGTCCTCGGTCTGCTGATCTGGCCGGCTCGGGATCCCGAGATCCTGGCCCATGATCATCCCGAGCTGGAACCCGACGATCCGCATCTGGCCGACAAGACGGCGAGTGTCCCCGCCGCCGCCCATGCGCATCCCTTCGTGATCGACGAGCGTCATGATCGCTGGCCCACTTCCGGGAAATGATCCCCAACGCCAGGGGCTATTCATTCTGGCCGGGCTGGTCCCCCTGGCCAACCAGCAGAGGGATGAAATTGCGATCGTTCGTCGAGCGCCTGTTGAACCGATCATGCGCGATGAGGGATCTGTTGCACGGCCCCGTCGGCCGATCTGCGGCGACGTCCGCGCGGTTTCTGTGACTGCTGGGGTGCTTTGCCTAGCCCGCTACATCAGAACATCAGCCAGCGCGTGGGATCAGACTGTCAACTGAGACGATCCCGCACCCGGAACGGACGGCCCCGGGCAATCAGCTCGCAAAAACGCGCTGCTGGGCTAGAAGGTCTCGGGAAGGCGCAGCCTGATGCCGCGTTCGTCGGCCTCAGCCGGATCCAAGAAGGCGTTGCAGCCTTCCAGCACCCTCTGCGTCGCGCCGAGATCGACCCAGGGGACGGCAGCCACCCATTTCTGCGCGAAATCCAGGCTTCGGATCAGGGTGTTCGGATTGTCGCTGTTCGAGAGCACCTTCAGTCCCGCCAGGTAGTTGCTGCGGAAGATGGTCGGGATGATGACCCGTTCTTCGCCGGCGGCGACGAGTTCGGCGTTCATCATGATACGGCCGATACGGCCGTTGCCGTCGGTGAAGGGGTGAACTTCCGACACGAGGAACATCATGTAGACCGCCTTGGCGAAGGGCGTTTCCAGGCTGTTATAGAGCTCGAGCCCGCGCGTCAGCGTGCCTTCGACGTGGGCCGGGTCGACGAAGGTCGTCTGGCCGGCCCGGTTGGCCTCCTGCTTGAACGCTCCCGGGTTCTTGTCGGGCCGGGCGGCCATGAGAGCGGCATGTCGGCGTTTCAGGAGGTCGAAGAACTCCGGGGCGTCCCGAGGTGTCTTCGCCATTTCAACGGGATCAGAAACCAGCCTCCAGGTGCCGAGGACGTCATGCGCGTCCGAAGGACGATCACGGGGGATGACGTTCCGAAACACGATGTCGGCCGCCTCGCTGACCTCGAACTCCGTGCCTTCGATGAAGTTGGAGAAATAGGCTTCGAAGAAGGCCAGGCTCGAACGGCCTTGCGGGGTGCGTTCGGCGGTGGGGCGGATGACGGGCGCCGTGGAGCGCAGTTCCCGATGCAGGCGTTCGAAGCGGGCCAGCCGTTCGGGATCGAAGGGGAAGCCAGACCGCCGCGCCCGGGCCTGGTCGGTGACGAGGGGCTCGTCGCGCGTGCCGAGGAGGGCTCCAATCACTCTCTCCAGGGATTCGCATTCCTCCTCTCGTCCGATCATGGGCGCGATCCGGCGGGCTTCGTCCCTTAGCCTGTTGGCTGCTTCATCGCCGCCTCGGCGAATGAGGGTGTCGAGATGGGTCTCGATCTCGCCTCGCGTCAGGGTGCGTGTGACATCGCCGTAGCGCCGACGGGACGGGGCCATGTTGTCGAGGTAGGCACGGGCGGTCGAGGAGAGGAATAGATTGCCCACGAACGGCAGGTCCGTAGGCTGGGAGGGCGCGCCTCGGCGCGTTCGGATCGTTACGCCGGGCAATGCGATATCGCGCTTGCGATCGGACACCACGAAGACCGAACCGTCAGTCGCCGGCTTGTTTTCGATCGCGGTTCGGTCGGCGATCAGCGCGCCTGGGATATAGGCTCCAATGAGGGTCCAGAGATGGCGACCGACGATTTGCTCGGGCGGATCCACCAGATTGCGGGTATAGAGCTTGGATCCGATCTGTCGGAGCTCATTTTGGCTGACCGCGCGTGACACAGCCGTCGCCGTTTCGCTCGTCGAGACGAAGACTTCCGGAAAGGCTTGCACCGGGGATTTGGGCATTAAACGGCTCCTTCTTCTCTGTTTATCAAGAAAGTGGGACTTAGGCGCATAATTTTGAAAGTTTTTGGGGTTTAAGGATGGCTTGCCGCGAGAAGCGCGCCTCGATGGGTGGTGCGCTTCTCAGGCGATCGACGGGCTGCGCACATTGACGCGTTTGTAAGATCGGCCCGCACGTCATCCTTGTGGTGAAGGATTCCGATCTGCTGTGGAGGCGCGGTCACATACGACATCCTCACAGGTGCCAAGGACTGAAGACCGCGACTCTACGAGGCGGACCCCTCCCAGCCATGAAGGCGGTGCCAGTTGACGGCATGGTTGAAACGGAGGGGTGACCATCACTCTGGGTTCATCAAGACGATGGCGTCCATAGCCCCGGAAGACGCGCACATCCGTCAAGACGGCATCGCGGCAGCGATCACACGCGGGATCAGAGGAATGCCCTCTGTCTTATGAATGGAATCCCGGTCGAAACCCACGTCGCTGAAGCGATCCGCCACCGTGGACTCACAGCTCTGAACGACGGAGACGACCCGAACCGGGGCGGTTAAGGATGAATAGAGTATGAACGCCGTGGGTTCATCTCGTTCAGGCCGTAAAGCGCCAACTGATCGTCGACGTCGGCGCTTTGCCCAGATGATTGAACCAAGGACACATCGATAATGAAGATTTTCAGATCATTTGCCATCGGCGGTCTGGCGATGGCGATGCTGGCCGCGACACCCGTCGCCGCTCAGAGTTCCTACTATGGACGTGACCACCACGACAACGGTCGCAACGTTGTCATTGGGGCCGCGGTCGGAGCGCTCGCCGGCGCGGCTATCGCGTCCAGTTCAAACCGTAATCGGTCCTATGGCTCCCAAGCCGGCTACTACGGGAATCAGAGCGGCTACTATGGCAACAATGGTTATTACGGAAACAGCGGGTATTACGACCGGTCGAGAGGGTATGTCTACGGCAACGGCGGCGGTTACTACGACCGGGGCGATTACCGTCAAGACCGGCGGGCGCATCGACAGCACGACCGTCAGCACCGCCGCGAGGACCGTCGGCACGAGCGCCAGCACGATCGCCGGTGGTAGATAACCCCTCTTAGGAGGGTGCCACGCTTTCTCTTTCATGCCGTGTTCGACCGCAGGCGCGCCTGCGGTCGAACGTCGTCTGTGCGGACCGCGAGGCCGACGGGATAGGTTCGCCGGCCTTGGCCCACGAGTTCCTTTTGACATCACCGTCGCCGGGGTGGACGTCCGCCGTGCCGAAGCTTCTTCTGGGTCGATACCTTCTTCGGGGTCGATGACCGGGAGATTGGTTTAGGCCTTCCGGTCTCGGCGCGGCGCTTGAGGGCCTGAAGCGTGCCGAGCATCGGTTGCGGCAGCAGATTCGGAAAATGTTTCGGAAAGATACGCGGGACCAGCCCGCTCACTTCGGCGGTGAACAGGACGTGCGTCCCGGCGCCACGAGGGGTGAGCGCGTAGGACATGGCCAGGAAAACGAAACCCGGAAGGCCGAGCCGCCACGACAGACGTTCGGGCGAACGGCGGATCAGCAGGCGTCCGTTCAGGGTCCAGGGCAGTTCCTTGCCGTTGGGCCGCACGGCCGTCAGTCCGTAGGTGATCAGGTCCGGGGTCTTTGGATCCAGAACGATCCGGGTCGATCGGTTCCACTCCGGGTAGGAGGGGATGTCGGCGAGGATCCCCCAAACGCGTTCGGGGGCCGCCTCGACGACGATTTCGTGGGTGATGCGCTTCACGGGCAGGCTCTCTGTCGGGGGCGTCGGCCTTCCAGGAGGCCTGATCACGTTTACACTCCAGGCCGCGCTAAGCGAAAACGTTTGCGCAGGCTGCGTTGCGGCCCGTCGCAATAAATTGCCGGAAGGCGGCTGCATCGGCCGGCCCCATCAGACCCGCAAGCGCTGGGGACGAACATGTTTAGAGTCCGCAGGTCGGCCTCCTTTCCAATGCTTGGCGGAACATCGCCCGGAACACCCCGTTGATCCGGGACGCAATCACGAAAGGAACAAAACCATGCATATCGCGTCGATGATCGGCAGCCATCCCCACGTCCAGGGCGAGACCAACGAGGCGCTTATCCGAGCGATCGAGGAGGCCTACGCCTGCGCCGCGACCTGTCGCATCTGCGCGGACGCCTGTCTGGGCGAAAGCATGGTGTCCGACATGGTCCAGTGCATCCGGCTCGACCTGGATTGCGCCGACATATGCGCGGCGACCGGCGCCGTCGGTGCCCGCCGCACCGGCAGCAACGAAGCCGTGATCAAATGGATGTTGAAGGTCTGCGCCGAAGCTTGCGCCGCCTGCGCCACCGAGTGCGAGAAGCACGCGGGCATGCACGAACACTGCCGGATCTGCGCCGAAGCCTGTCGCCGATGCGAGGACGCCTGTCGCAAGGCGGCCGATACGATCACGCCTTCCAGGGCGTGATGGGCGTGAGCCGAGACTAGGGCTGACAACGACCGGCGTCACCAGATAGGGTCAAGGTTCACACAACGATCTGGAGCCGCCATGTCCCGAGCCCTCTTCGCCGCCGCCGCGACCGCCCTGCTGATGTCGGCGACCCCTGTGTTCGCACTGCAAACAGTCGAGGCAGCCCAAGTCTTGGAGGTCGCGCCCGAAGCCGCGGAGGCCGCGAGCGTCGTGGACGCCTTTCACGCAGCGCTGGAGGCGGGCGACACCGCCTCGGCCCTGACGTTCATGGCCGAGGACGTGATGATCTTCGAGGAAGGTGGAGCCGAACGCTCCCGAGACGAATACGCGTCGCACCATCTGCAGGCCGACGCGTCCTATGCGGCGGCCTCTGAGTCCACGATGACGCGTCGCGCGGGATGGGTCGATGGCGACGTGGCCTGGATCACGAGCGAAGGGAGCACGACCGGCCAGGCGGGCAATAGCGCCACCACGCGACTGACGGTCGAGACCATGGTGCTCAAGCGCGGGGAGGGTGGTTGGCGTATCCAGCACATCCATTGGTCCTCGCGCGCCGCGCCAGCCGCGTAACCGGGGGGCTTGGCTCAAGACCAAGCCCACGCCTGAGGGTCAAGGATCGCTCGACGGCTGACGCGGGGCGTCGCCCGGGCGAGATCTGCGCGATCATGGACGCGTCTCAGCCCCGCATTCGGTCGACCGTTTGGAGGCGAACGTCGGCCCGGGCTCGGGCGACTGCGGCTTCATGGCCGCTCGCCTCGTCGCCGGGATCATGACGATGACCCGCTTCGCCGACCGACCCGCTTTGCTCCGGACCTTCACCGGATCAGCGTCGCCTGCGAGGCTGGAAACAGGACCTCGTGCCGTTCGCAGACCGTGGCCCAGAGACCGGAGGCCGCCGGCAGTACGATCCCGAACTCGGTCTCCAGCGCCCGGGTGAACGCTTCTGCCGATTGCAGAAAGGTCACTTCGGGCGTTTCCGAGCGAAGGCTGCAAAGCACGCGCCCCAGGAGAACGCTCACGCCATGGGCCGTGTGCCGTTGGCAGACGAGATTTTGCACATAGGGAGAGTTGGCCGCCATCTGCAAACGCGCCGAGTCGTTCGCGATGATCTGCGGGTCGGCGGGCGCGACCGAGAAGGTGAAACTTCGAACGCTGCTCGAGGGATGGTTGATGAAGCGCCAGACACCCTGGCCCAGCGCCTCAAGCCCAAATTGCCTCTCGCCCTGCCGGTGGATGCCCTCCCGGATGGGAATCGGGCCGAGGAGGCCGTCACCGAACCCCACATCCAGCAGGTAAGGTTGTCCGATATCCACCACGAGCGCGAGGTGAGAGAGCTGTACGGACGCGGCGCCCTGTTCAATCGACGCATGAACCAGGGTCACATCGAAGCCCAACGCCGTGAGCGCCGCGCCGAACAGGCCGTTCATCTCGTAACACCAGCCGCCCCGGCGGTCCGTGACCAGCTTGCGAAAGGCGAGGTCGGGGTCGGTCGGGACGAACCGCCCCAGCTGGATATCGAGGTTTTCGTAGGGGATCGTCCGCAGATGACGCTGATGCAGGATCCTCAATGTCGGAAGATCGATGCGGGGATCTTCGGTGAATCCGATCCGATCCAGGTAGGCGCAAACATCCATGTCGGATCCCGTGGCCTCCCTATGATCCTGGGTCGTCACTCGGCGATCGCGACGACTTTCTTGTCGCGGCGCTCGAAGGCCGAGCGGATCCATGACCGACCAGGCTTCTCCACCAGGAGATGCAGGGCAACCGAGGTAAGGGCGGTGACGATGAACAGACCGGCCAGTTCGACAGGCGACATGATGAACCCGCTGTCGATCCCCCTGAGCTCGGCCGCCAAGCCCTTGTAAGCGACGACGATGGGCATATGGACCAGATACAGGGCGAACGAGACCTCGCCCGCGAAGACGAGCGGGGGCGACGCCAGAACGCCCTCGCATTCGGTCTTGGCCAGCATGGACCAGCAGAACACCACGGGCGCGGTCAAGGCCACGACGAGACGGTCATCCAGCGAGAACTGCATGCCCACAAGCAGCAGGGCGGTCGTTCCCACGGCGGCCGCGATCGCGACCGGGCGACGCCACGACAAGCCACGACCCAGGCCGTAGAGCGCCATGCCGATCAGGAAGGCCGGCGCGATCCGGAGAATCCCCATGTCGTCCTCGGCGCGCGGCAGGACCTTCCCGAAAAAGACACCGTAGGCGGCGTCGATGGCGATATAGCCGACCACGCCCAGGGCGAGCAGGATCCAGGGGCGAGCGCGCAGCTTGAGGGCGAGGAAGGCGTAGGCGGGGAACAGCAGATAAGCGAACCACTCGGCGGAAAGGGACCAGGACGGCCCGCTCCAGTTGTAGCCGGTCTCGCTGGGGAACCACGCCTGGACGAGAAACAGGGTCTTGAAAAGTCCGTCCAGCGTATAGGTCGCGGCGTTGAACTGTACTCCGACCGCCGTCGCGCCAGCCACCATTAACACCGCCCCGGCCAAGACGGCGAGATGCAGCGGATAGAGGCGCGCCAGTCGCGCGACGATGAAACGCCGGTAGCTGAAGGTCCCCGCCGCGAAAGACGGTCCATAGACGTGGGCGAGGATGAACCCTGACAGCATGAAGAAGGCATCGACCGCCAGTCTGCTGCGCTCGATGATGGGGCTGTAACCGAGCGCCGGATCCCACTGGAGCTGGTAATGAAACAGCACCACCCCGAGCGCCAGGAAGGCACGAAGGCTTGTGAGGGCCCTCAGATCAGAGGGATAGCCCTCGCTCACCGGCGAAATCGACGTCATGCGCAACCCCAATCGAGGACGTTTCGAAACGTCCAGCCCAATTGGAGTTACGCATGGCTGGGGATTATCCCTCGCCGGCGGGCTCCGTGCCTGCCGGGGAGGCCAGCCAGGCGTCGATCACCGCGATCTCGCGCTCCTGCTCGGTGATGATCTGCTGAGCCAGTTCCTTCGCCTGAGCGTCCTCGCCTTGCGCCAACTGGACCTGCGCCATGGCGATCGCCGTCTGATGGTGGCCGCGCATCTGCTTCATGAAATCGATGTCGGCATTGCCCTCATAGGCGGGCATCTTCTCCATCTGGCCCATCATCGCCGCCTTGTAACCGCGCGTCGCTTCGCTGTCGCCGGCGGCAGGGGCCATCATGCCCATCTTGTCCATCTCACCCATCTTGCCGTCCGCCATCATGGCGTCGCCTGCGGGCATGGCGCTCGCGGTCTCGTCGGCGGCGGGTTCTGCCTGTGGCGAGCAGGCGGCCGCCAGGACGCAGGCGGCGGCGATGAGGGTCAGGCGTTTCATGACTGTGATCCTTGTGCGTTATGCTGCGAACAGCGATCCAGCTTGTCGTTGGTTCCGGCTCCAGAACCGGTCGGACGAATTCGAAGATCATGTCCACGTCGTCATCCAACAGGCATTTCATCATGGGCGACGGCTGGGCCGCCTATTCGGGTCCCTACGCCGACCACGAGAGCCACGCCCATGTCGCGATCCAGCTGATCGTAGCGCGAACCGGCATCGTCAGCGTGATCCTGGACGATCAGGTCACGCTGGCGGGCAGGGTGCTGATCCTCGGCCCGCGTGTGCGCCATCGGATGGTGGACGACGGCGGTGCGGCCCTGCTGCTTTACCTCGAGACGCACACGGCGCTGGCCTCGCGTCTCCTGACGCTGATCGCACCGGCGGACGCAGCGGTCGCCCCGCAGCGGGTCACGGAGCTCTTGAGGCTCCAAGCGCCGCCGGCGTGCGTGATCGCCGGTTTGGCGGCCGGGCTCGGGGTCGCTGAGAGGAGGCTGGATCCAAGACTGGAACACGCGCTTTTGTCGGCGTCCAGGGATCCGGCGCCCGGGGCGATCGGTCGGGCGGCGAGGACGGTCGGCCTGTCGCCCGCGCGTCTCAGGGTTCTGGCCCAGGCGCAGATGCAGGCCCCGCTGTCTCAGTGGCTGCTGTGGCGAAAGCTGCAAAGGGCCGGGCGCGAGATGGCGGCGGGCGCGGGGCTGGCGGAGGCGGCAGTGGCCGGCGGCTTCGCGGATCAGGCGCATCTGAACCGCATCACGAAACGCATGTTCGGCGTGACGCCCTTGCAGGCGTCAAGCGCCATGCGGTCTGAGAGCAATCGGTTCGTTCAATAGGCCGCGACCAAACCGCATCATTGTGGGGTCCCATAGGAGCCCACCCGATGCCTCAGATCCGGTCCGTCATCCGTCTCGCCTATGCGCCCCTGTTTTTCTTGAGCCTTCTATGGGCCGCCGTGACCTTGGCCGACCAGGGCGCGCCGCTGTGGGCCCTGCCGATCTTGCTCGGCTTGGCTCTGGCCGTGTCCTTCATGGCCGAGCGCTACGCGACGCTGGGCGGCGTCTGCCTCAACGTCGGCTGCATTCCGTCGAAGGCGCTGCTGCATGTCGC
>NCED01000095.1 GCA_002280485.1 Caulobacterales bacterium 32-69-10 | reverse complement strand
CTTCAAGGCCTCGCCGATCTCGTCGGCGTGGGCGCTATCGCGCGTTTCGACCATGATGTCGAACTCCGCGCCCTTGGCCGGCACGTCCAGCGCCAGACGGTTGTGGACCACGTCGATGATATTGCCGCCCAGGCCCCCGATCACCGCCGCCATGGCCGACAACATGCCCGGCCGATCGTCGCCCAGGATCCGGTAAACCAGCAACCTCCGTTCACGGACCATCTCGCGGTTCAGCACCACCGCCAGCATCCGCGCATCGATATTGCCGCCGCACAGCTCCAGCCCGACCTTCATCCCCTTGAACCGTTCGGGATAGGCCAACAAGGCCGCCAGACCGCCCGCGCCCGCCCCTTCCGACACCGTCTTCTCATAGGTGACGTAGTGGGCCACCGCCCGTTCGAAGTCCGCCTCCTCGCAGACGAAGACCTCGTCGATCAGGTCATTGGCCAGGGCGAAGGGGATGTCGCCGACCGCCTTGATGGCGATGCCCTCGGCGATGGTCTGGCCGGTGCAGACCGGCGGCAGGCCCGCCCGGCGCGCGGTGAAGGACGGATATCGCGCCGCCTCGACCCCGAACACCTTGATGTCCGGCTTCATCGCCTTGGCCGCAATGGCGCAGCCGGCGATCAGCCCGCCGCCGCCGATGGGAATCAGCAGGGCCTCGACGTCCGGCGCGTCCTCCAGCAGTTCGATGGCGCAGACCCCCTGGCCCGCGACGATGCCTTCGTCGTCGAAGGCCGAGACGAAGACATAACCCTTCTCCGCCTCCAGCCCTGGGCCTCTTCGGTCGAGCCGGTGAAGTCCAGGCCGTGGATCACCACCGTGGCCCCGTGCGACCGGGTGCCGTTGATCTTGGCGAAGGGCGTCCCCTCCGGCATCACGATGGTGACCGGCACCCCCAGCCGCCCGCCGTGATAGGCCAGGGCCTGGGCGTGGTTCCCGGCGCTGGCCGCCACCACCCCCCGCTTGCGTTCCTCCGGGCTCAGCATCAGCAGCCGGTTCAGCGCTCCGCGCTCCTTGAAGCTGCCGGTGAAATGCAGATTGTCGAACTTGACCCAGACCTCGGCCCCGGTCAGCTGCGACAGCTTGCGGGAATGGCGCGTCGGGGTGCGGTCGACCTGACCGGCGATTCGGCCCTGGGCGGCCTGGATATCGGCGAAGGTGACGGTCATGGGCATAATCCATACGGTCGCCGGGCGGCGCGCCCGGCGAATTTTCTTCCGCCTCTTTCGCGCTTTGTCGGTTCCCGGTCCAGAGGGCGCAACCTTGACCGTGGAAGTCGCGTTATCGCCCGTGCGATAGATGGACCGTCGCACCCCCGCGACCGGTCCACGATCATTTCCGGCCCCGCCTCCCCCAGGGCGGTCCGGATTTCCGGAGGAAGCCCTATGTCGATCCGTTCCCTCAAGCCCGCCGCCCTGGTCCTGGGTCTGGCTGCCGCCGCCCTGTCGGCCTGTGCGCCGACCACCTTCCCGACCGGTGCGCCCGTCGGCGGCCCCGCCGCCTTCAACACTGCAGACTTCGCCTGGTCGGAACGCTCGGGCCAGGCCGCCATCGAGGGCCGCTCACCTATGCCCAGGACGGCAAGACCTATGCCTGCGTCGCCTCGGCCGGTCTGACGCCCGACACCCCCTATACCCGCGCCCGTTTCCGCACCCTGTACGGCTCGACCGACCGCGCCGCCGTGCCCGCCGCCGTGGTCCGCGCCCGCACCGTGCCGGACGCCAACGCCAACTACAGCGGCTTCGTCCGTGACACGCGCTGCGAAAACGGCCGTTTCCGGTTCAGCGGCCTGCCCGACGGCGGCTGGTTCCTGATCGTCCCAGTGCGGACAGGCGACGAAGCCCCCCTGGTGCTGATGCGCCGCGTTGACACCCGGGGCGGCCGTGTCGTCAATGTCGCCCTGTAACACCGGTCTGTAAGTCGTTTGATCCAGTAGGCGTCCTCCCAAGCGTTCCCATCCGCCCCGGCCCGCGCGGCCGTCCTGGGGATCCATCATGAGACTCGCCCTGATCGCCGCCGTCGCCACGGCCCTGTCGACCGCCCCGGCCGTGGCACAGACCTGGCACGACGCCCCGACCCGCTATGATCATCCCCGCGACGGGGCGTATCTGGGTCGGGACGCCTATCGTCCCCATGGCCGCAACCAGACCTATGGTTCCGGCGCCCGCTACGACTTCAACGGCCAGGCGGACCGGTCGGGCGACTATCGCTGTGACGCCTATTGGGACGCCGCCCGCACCGACTGCGGCGCCGCCTGGCGCGACCAGCGGCGGACCTATGCGCGGCGCTATCGCCCCGCCGGCTATGGCTACAGCTATTCCAGCGGCCCCGGCGTCTATCCCGGCGCCTATGGCCGTCCGGATCTTGTCTATCCCGGCGGCGGGTCGGGCTATGGCTATGATCGCCCGGCCTATGGCCGCGACGCCCGCCGGGTGGATTGGTGTCGCAGCGCCTACCGCTCCTACGACCCGGCCAGCGGCTATTATCGCACCTACGACGGACGACTGGCTTTCTGCGGCTAGGACAGCCTCACGAAGATGCGACCGGGGTAACGCGGATCGCCATCTTCTGACCACTCCGACCCCGGACAGATCCCTGCTCACGAGACAGTCGGGGAGCGCCTTCTTGTCCCAGCACAACATCATCGGGTCCGAGGCCTTTACCCGAGGCCCCATGATCCTGATCCGCAAATACCGCGCCGGCGGCGCACGGCGCCGTCGGGCCCGCACAGCCACGGCCTTCGTCGCCGGGGCTGTGGCCATGCTGGTCGCCGGCCTGGTCGGCGCCGCCGCCGTCTTCGGCCCCAGCCTGGCGGGCTGATTGGGGCTAGGGCTGGCCGCTCAGGCCAGCCACACCATCATTCGCGTCTCGATCTCGGCCCGCCGCGCCCGGCTCCAGGCCCGGCGGGTCTCGCCGGTGTAGAGAAAGCCGGACTTCTCCAGCACGCGGCCCGAGGCCGGATTGTCGGCGAAATGCCCCGCGACCAGGGCGCGCCGCCTCCACTTGCGGCTGGCCCAGACCAGGGCGGCGTCCAGGGCTTCGGTGGCGAACCCCCGCCCCCAGTATTCGCGTCCGATCCAGTAACCCGCCTCCGGAACTCGATCCTCGCTCTCGAACAGGCCGATGACCCCGACCGGGCCGGCCGCCTCATGTTCGATGACGAAGGTGTTGGCCCGCGCCGGGTCCTGCGACGCGACCTGAAGCACGAAGTCGTCAGCGTCCTCGATCCGGAACGGATGCGGCATCCGCTTGGTCATGCGCGCGATGTCCAGATCATTGGCCAGGGCGGCGATGCGCGACGCGTCCTGGGGCGCGGGCGCGCGCAGCACCAGACGCCGCGTCTCGACGACAGGGGAGGTTTCGATTACGCACATATCGCAGTCGCCTCTTCGTAAGGACCGCCACCTTGGAGGGCTCGGGCGGTCTACGAGGCGGGGAAACGCAAACGGGGAGCCTGGTGATCCAGACTCCCCGCGGAATATCTTCCCTGGTCCGGATCGGCTGCTTTCAGGAGCAACGCGATCCGGAGTGTTCCAGACTGCGTTACTCGGCCGCCATAGCCTGGGCGGCGTCGTCATTGGCCGCGAGGACCGACACA
>NCED01000030.1 GCA_002280485.1 Caulobacterales bacterium 32-69-10 | reverse complement strand
GTCGGGAGAGCGCGGTCGGCCTGGTGGCGGCCCTAACCCCGATCAGCGCCTTCAGCCGGGTCATCGGCCAGGCGAGGGGCACGGCCTCGCGGATCGACGCGGTTCGGCTGCGCGCGCTCGCCCACAGCTCGCCCGTGCTGCGCGACGTGATCGTGCGTCACTGCGACGCCCTGCTGGCCAGCGCCCAGCAGTCGGTCGCCTGCAACGCCCTGCACGACGTGGAGGAGCGCTTCTGCCGCTGGCTGCTGACCTGCCAGGACCGCACCAGCGAGGAGGAGCTCAGCCTGACCCAGGAGTTCCTGGCCATGATGCTGGGGGTGCAGCGCACGACGGTCAGCCAGGTCGCAAGCATGCTGCAGGGCGACGGGCTGATCCGCTACCAGCGCGGCCGCATGGTCATCGTCAACCGGCCCGGGCTCGAGCGGCGCGCTTGCGAATGCTATGGCCGCGTGCGGGCCCACAGCGAACAGATTCTGCCGCCGTCCCCGGCTGGGGATGGTCCCTGCGCCTCGCTTTAGCCGGACGCGGCCTCCACGATCCTTCGCACCAGATCGAGGTCCGCGGGTTTGTCGACGTCGATGGCGGCCTGGCCATAGGGCAGCTCCACCGCTTCCGCGCGGACGCCGGCCAGGGCGCCTAGCCGGTCCAGGGCGGCGCGCAGCGGCAGGGTCCCCATCGCATAGCGGGCTGCCGTAAGAGGGCCAAGGCGCGCCAGGAGCTTGACCGGCTGCTTGCGCTTGGCCTCGACCTCCTGCCACAGGGCGGCGACCCGGGCCGAGGCGGGGGTGGCGAAGCAGAACAGGTTGCAGCCCGAGAAGGCCCCGTCGGAGAAGCGCAGGAAGGTCCGCTTCGTATCGGGCGCCGCGGCCATCACCACCTCGGAACGGGCCAGCCCGGCGGCGACGTCGGTCCCGGGTGGGATGCCGTCCAGGAAGGCGGCGACCCACTCGGGACGCAGCAGGGCATGGTCGGCGGTGGTGACAAGCAGGGGCGTGCCTAGGGCCTCCAGCCCGGCCTGGACGCTGGCGCTGGGACCGGAGGCGGCGGGGAGGGTCTCGACGCCAGGGACCCCGAGCGCCTCGACCAGTTCCGGACGCTCGATGGCGACGACGATGCGGGTTAGGCCGGCCGCCCGCAGGGCCTCGATCACGCGCAGCAGCATGGGCTTGCCGCCGACCTCGAGCATCGCCTTGTGGCTGACGCCGCCGTAGGCCGCGAGCGGCTCGCCCGGGCCGCGTGACCCGGCCAGCACCAGGGCCGTCGCGACCCTCAAGCGATGGCCTTGGAATAGATGCGGTAGGTCTTGTAGCGCTCGCCGCCGACCGCCTCGATGATCCGCCGCATCGGCGCATTGTCCTCGAGGATCCACGACATCTCGACCGAGCGGATGCCCAGCTTGAGCGCCTCGCGCCGCAGGTTGTCGATGATGAGGAACGGCAGCATGGCGCCGCGCACGTCGTTGTAGGCCGAGCGCTTGATGCCCATCAGCGGCAGGCGGCCCGACTTCACCCCCGCCACCTTGAGGCGCCACAGCAGCTTGGCGATGCCGAAGGGGAACAACCTGCCGTTCAGGTCGCGGATCGCCTCGTTGAGGTTGGGCAGCACGACCCCGAAGCCCACCGGCTCGCCGTCCACTTCGGCGAACCAGAACAGCTTGGGGTTCAAGAGCAACTTCAGCGCCTTGCCGAGGTGGTTCATCTCGGCCTCGGTCCACGGCGCGAAGCCCCAGTTGCCGGCCCAGGCGTCATTGAAGATGCCGGCGAGGGTGCGGACCTCCTCGTCGTAGCGCTTCATGTCCAGCATGCGCAGGGTCACGCCCTTGGCCGGGCCGCGGTCGAGGCGGCGCCGGGCGGCGGCCGGCACGTCGACAGCGGTGTCGATCAGATAGGCGAAGACGTCCTTCTCCTTGGCGTAGCCCAGGGCCTCGATGCGCCCGCCGGTAAAGGCGGGGTCATGGCCCATCATCACCATCGGCGGACGGTCGAAGCCGTCGACCAGCAGGCCGACCTCCTCGTTGATCGACAGGTTGAAGGGGCCGAGGGCCCGCACCTTGCCCTTGGCCGCCAGCCAGGCCTCGGCGGTGGCGAAAAGGGCGGCGAACACCGCCGGATCATCCTCGGCGGCGATCATGCCGAAGAAGCCGGCGGGGCCCAGGGGATCGGGCGGGGCCAGGTGGTCGATCTGGGCGCTGATGCGGCCGACGTCCCGACCGTCCCGGACCGCCAGCCACAGGGCGACGTCGGCATGGGCGAAGAACGGGTTGACCTTGGGGTCGAGGGCCTCTTTGCGCTCCATGAGCAGGGGCGGCGACCAGGCCGGATCGCCCGCGTTCAGGCGCATCGGCAGGCGCACAAACCGGTCCATCTCCGCGGCGCTGCGGACTTCGACGATTGCGATATCGGCCACGGGCTTCAGCCTTCCAGATGGACCAGGGCCGCGCCGGCCAGGGCGGAGAACAGCAGGGGGCCTGCCCACGCTCCCAGGAGCGGCGGCAGGACGTTGGTCTGGCCGAGGGCGGTGAGCACCCCATCGACCATCATGTAGAGCAGGCCCGCCCCAAGGCTGAACAGCAGGAGCGAGGCCGCTGATGGCGCGAAGGGCCCGCCCCGAAGAGATGCGGTCGTCCGGCGAGAACACCGAGACCACGTCGGCAGGCGCCAGGTCGGTGTGCCAGATGCGGTCCGTCCGCAGCGACGGGTTCAGCCGCGTCGGCGCCACGCCGAGCAGTTCGGACCCCTGCAGCAGCCACTTGCCGTCGGCCCCAAGCTGGGCGGAACGGGCGACGATGCGCTGGTCGAGCCGGCCGTTGGCGTCGCGGTGGTAGATGCGCAGGCCGTCCAGCCGCCGGCCGTCGGCCGATGCGGCCTCGGCGTAGACGAGGTAGGGGCCGGTGCGGAACCACACCGTCCTGGCCTTCTTCGGCGCGGCCTTAGGCTCGTCCTTGGAGGTCTTCACGATCGGGGCGTGGCTGCCCCACCATACGGTGAAAGCCTGCTCGCTGCGCGGGGCCACTTGGTCGGCGATGAGGAAGTGGGCGACCGCGATCAAGGCGACCGTCGGCATCAGCATGGCCACGATGCGGTAGATGGTGACCCCGCTGGCGCGCAGGGCTGACATCTCGCTGTTGCGGGCCAGGCCCGTGAAGCACGTCAGGGCCCCGATCAGTACGCTGACGGGGAGGATCTGTTGCACCATGCCGGGCAGGCGCAGGATCTCGTAATGGATGATGCCGCCAAGTCCCAGCCCGCGCTCCAGCACCTGCGGCGTGGCCTCGAAGAGGTCGACCAGTTGCAGCAGGCCGACCAGAACGGCGAGCGTCGCCAGGGTGCGCTGGAGCAGCATCACCGACAGATATTTGAACAGCACCCCGCCCATCAGGCCGGCTCCGGTTGGCGATGGCGGAAGCGCTTGACCAGAGAGTCTATCCCGTCGCCCAGGGCGTCCACGATGAAGTTGAACGGCGTCTCGCCCGGCCGGCGCTGGCTGGAGGCGAACAGCCACATGCACAGGGCCGCGAACAGCACGAAGGGGCTCCACACCGCGATGAAGGGCGAGGCCATGCCGTCGTCGGCGAAGCCTTGGCCGAGCTGGATCGAGTGCTGGTACAGAAGCAGCACGATGGCGGCGATGACGATCCCCGGCCCGCGTCGTCCTCGCTTGGCGGCCATGCCCAGCGGGATGGCCAGCAGGGGCAGCAGGGGCAGAGAGATCGAACGCACCATGCGGGCGTAGAATTCTGACGCCGCCTCTCGCCGGGCCTCCGGCGGCGCGGTCTTCATCTCGCGGCGCAGTTCAGTAAGGGTCAGCTCGCGCTGGGCCCCGCCCCGGGCCCGGAACGGCGGGGCGTCGACGTCGAAGGACTGCTCCACCGTCAACTGGTCGAAGCCGCCGACCACGGGTTCCCGGTCCGGACGCTCGCGGTACTGCTGCGCGTTCTCCAGGGTGAGGGTCAGCTGCTTGCCGCCTTGGGTGGGGACAAGCACGCCGGAGCCGGCGGTGATCACCTCCTCGATTCCGGGCTGCAGGGTGCGGCGCAGGAACACCCCTTCCAGCCGCCGCCCGGTGGGATCGACCTTGTCGGCCGACAGGGTGATGCCGTGGCCGGGGTCGATGAAGGTGCGCGGCTGCACCCGGGCGTCCCAGCCCGAGTTCAGCGCCTCGTTGAGGTCGAAGTTGTAGCCGTAGCGGCCGTAGGGCTGGATGAAGCCGAACAGCACCACGCTGAACAGGGTCAGCACCGCACCCACCGCCACAAACGGCACCGTCAGGCGGGCGATGGAGACGCCGCTGGCCAGGAGGGCGTCGACCTCGTTGTTGTCGCCCAGGCGGGCGATGACCAGGAACACGCTGATGAAGAAGGCCGCAGGCAGGGCCAGGCCCAGGTAGTGGGGCACCAGGTTGCCCACCAGGTCGATGATCAGTTCGAAGCGGGCGCTGGACGAGGCCAGGAGGGTGAACAGGCGTAGGATACGCTCGAGCAGCAGGGCGATGAGCACCACGCCCAGGGCGCCGGCCATAGGCGGCGCCATCAACTGCAACAGATAGCGGTCCATCATCGGCAGGCCGAACAGGCCGATCACCCCCGCAGAACGGCGCCGGGCGGGCTTACGCACGCGCATGGCGGCCAAGGGACGCGCCAGGGGAGGGAAACATGGACGGGGCAAGCATGCGGCCCATATAACGGTTTTGCATCGGGGCGCCGAGCGTTTCGCGCCCTCAATGAGCCACAGGTCTGTGAAAAGGACTCTGTGGGTGGGGCGAGAGGTTTTCATGTCAGCCGAAGCGTCCAGGCCGGGCGGTGCGCACGCCTCGGCCCTGCCCTTTATCGCGGTTACGGTTCTTGCCGCGGCCTTGACGCTCGCGGCGCCGGCCGCGCGCGCCGCCGACGCCGACGTCCATTGCGACGCCGAGCATCCCCGCGTCGAGGTGACGGTCGAGGGCCTGCGCTCCCGAAAGGGCGACGTGGTGGTCGAAATCTATCCCGACACGCCCAAGGGCTTCCTGACCAGCGCCGGGCGGCTGGGCCGCACCCGGGCCAAGGCCGAGCCTGGGGTCGCGGTATGCATTCCGGCGCCGGCGCCAGGCTTCTACGCCGTGGTGGTCTACCACGACGAGGACGGCGACCGGCACTTCAGCAAGAACTTCCTCGGCCTGCCGACCGAGGGGTTCGGCGTCTCGAACAATCCGCCGCCGGCGCTGGGCAAGCCCAGCTTCAGCAAGGTGCGGTTCGAGGTCGGACCCGGGGAGACGCCGATGCGCGTGCGGGTCCGCTACGGCCTGGGCGGTGGGAGCGGCGGGTCCAATCCGGACTGAGCCATTGTGGCCACAGGCGCGCTCTCCGGATTGTGACGGACTGGACTGACGGGCGGATTCCACTAAATATTTGCGACGGTTGGGCGAAGGTTCCGTGGCTTGTTCATTCTCGACGACACCCTGATCCAGCAGGGCGGTGTCCACGCGCTGCGTGGCGGCCGCACGGGGCTGGTGCGCAATCCGATGAGCCGGCGCAACCGCACCGGCCGCGGACATGCTTGGTGGCGCGACCTCGGCGATCCCGACCTGCTGCGCGCCGAGCCCTTCGGCTTCGACGAACTCGTGCACACCCTGAAGGAATTCGCGCGCCAGGAGGTCGGCCTGCTGGTCATCGACGGCGGCGACGGCACCGTGCGCGAGGTTCTCTCAGCCCTGCCGCTCGCCTTCGGCGACAATCCGCCGGCGCTTGCGGTGCTGGCCTCGGGCACCACCAACCTGATCGCGGCGGACGTCGGCGCAGGCCGCGCCGATCCAGCCACCATCACCATGCTGGGCCAGATCGCCCGCTCCGGTTTCCGCAGCGCCAGCCTGCAGCGCCGCTCGACGATCGAGGTCAGCTGGCCGGACGGCTCGCGTCCGCCGATCTCGGGCATGTTCGTCGGCGCCAGCGCCTTCACCCGCGCGACCGATGTATCGCACAAGCTGGTCCGCCAGGGCGGAGTTGAGGACGGCGCGGGCGTGGCCGTCACATTGCTGTCGGTGATGGCGCAGACCCTGGCCGGGGCGGAGCGCGACCGCTGGCTACAGGGCGAGATGATGGGCGTTTCCCGCGACGGCGACGAGACCAGCGAGCACCCACGCTTCCTGATGCTCGCCACGACCCTGCACAAGCTGGTGTTGGGGATCTGGCCGTTCTGGGGCGAGGGCGACGGCGAGGTCCGCTATCTCGACATCAAGGGCTCGCCCCGCCGCCTCGCCTCGGCCCTGCCGGCCACCCTGCGCGGGCGTCCGCGCAAGTGGATGGAGGCCGAGGGCTACCTCAGCGGCCGCGCCGCTACACTCGACCTGACGCTCACCGCCCCCTTCGTGGTCGACGGCGAGCAGTTCGAGCCCGGCCCGGGCGGCCGAGTTCGCCTGAGCGCCGGCCAGAGCCTCGACTTCATCGTCCCGTGAGCGGCGCGCTCAGCGCCTTCCTCGCCGCCGAGCTGTCCAGGCCGGCGGCGGCGCCCGCCATCGCCTTCGCCGACGAACTGGCCCGGATCGGCGGTCCGACGGTGCGCGCGGTCCTGTTTTACGGCAGCGCCCTGCGCACCGGCGCCATGGACGGGGTGCTCGACTTCTACGTCCTGGTCGACGATCTGAAGGCCTGGCCGCAGACGGCCTTGGCGGCCGCCGGCGGGGCGTGGCTGCCTCCGAATGTGGAGTACCGCGAGTTCCAGGCGGCCGGCTTGACGTTACGAGCCAAGATCGCGGTTATGCGCGCTGACCAGTTCCGCGCCGCGGCGTCGGTATCCAGCCTGGACACCACCGTCTGGGCCCGCTTCGCCCAGCCTGCGGGCCTGGTATGGAGCCGCGACGAGGCGGCCCTTCAGGACGCCGTTGAGTCGGTCGCCCAGGCAGCGTCGACCGCCACCCGGTGGGCGGCTCTGCTCGGTCCTGCGTCGGGTCCGGCCCAGGCGTTCTGGGACGCCCTGTTCCGCCAGACCTATGCCGCTGAACTGCGTATCGAGCCCAAGGGGCGCGAGCGCGCCATCCTGAGCGCGGCGGGAGACCGCTACGCGGCCCTGTTGCCTCTGGCCTGGGAGGCGGGCGGGCTCGCCTTTGCGGCGGCCGGCGACAGCTTGACGCCCCAGCTGACAGAGGACGAACGCGCTCGGGGCCGCGGCGCCTGGGCCTGGCGGCGCGGGCTGGGCAAGCCGCTGACGGTGCTGCGGCTGATGAAGGCGGTCTTCACCTTCCAGGGCGCGGCCGACTACGCCGCCTGGAAGATCGAGCGCCATACCGGGGTGCGGATCGACGTCACCCCATGGGTCCGCAAGCACCCAATCCTCGCCGCGCCGGGCGTGGCCTGGACCCTGTGGAAGAAGGGCGTGCTGCGCTAGGATTCTACGTCACGATGGAGAAGTGCGCTCATCGGCGAGGAAGCTTGGCTCCAGAGCCAATTCCCCTCGGGACTCGGCAACTCCAACTCCGTCAGATACTCGAGCCAACGGCCTTCGAAGCGAACGGTGTAGATGGTGGCGCTCTTCGCGCCCAGACGGACATCTGAGCCCTTCCACGAGAGCCGCTCAACGAGGGCCCCAGCGGTCCCACTTTTCCAATCGTCCCACTGGTATTCATAAGAAACGGATGGGCCCGGCTGGATCTCCGCGAAACGCTCCAAGGGCATGGATAGGATCACTGTTTCATAGAACGGTTCGGGATAGCCGCCTTCGATTTCCGAGGGAGCCTCACCGACGAAGCAGTTGAAGATCACAAAGGCCCGTAGGCCGTCCGACAACCAAAGGTGGCCGATCTGAATGCGTTCCTCGCGAGGAGGCGTGATCGCGTAGCCAACGGGGGCGTACAGCGCCTCGAAAGGAGTGGTGCCCGAGGCGGCTTCCAAAAACTCGCGTATGGACAGTTTTTGGAGGGACAATGCAGCCTCCGGTCAGCGGGAAGGGCGAAAAGAGCGGTGCCGCTAATCACTTCACCCCACCCGACCCGCTCCGCAGGCCACCCTCCCCACAAGGGGGAGGGATTTCAAGAGCTTAAGCCGAAAGCCGTTCCGGCGTGCGGGTCGGCAGGACGCCGAGTTGGCGGCCGACTTCGGCGAACAGTTCGATGGCGGTGTCGATCTGGGCCTCGGTGTGGGCGGCCGAGACGGACGAGCGCAGCAGCGGGGTGCCCGTGGGCGTGGCCGGCGGCAGCGCCAGGTTGAGGTACAGACCGGCTTCCAGAAGCGCGTTCCAGAAGGCGATGGCGAAGCCGCGGTCGGGCATGGAGACCGAGACGACCGGGTTCGGCTGCGGGCCGGTGGTGAAGCCCAGGGCGTTGAGCCCGTCGTACAGGCGCTTGCCGTTGGCCATCAGCTTGGCGCGCAGTTCCGGCTGCTCCTGCATCCGCTTCAGGGCCTCGATGGTCGAGGCCATGATGCTGGGGGGCAGGGAGGCTGTGAACATGTACGGCCGGCAGGCGATGCGCAGCAGGTTGAAGTCGTCGATGTTGGAGACGCAGAACCCTCCGACGCTGCCGAGCGACTTGGAGAAGGTGCCGACGATGAAATCGACGTCGGCTTCGACGCCGGCTTCCTCGGCGAGGCCCCGGCCGTTGTCGCCGAGCACGCCCATCGAGTGGGCCTCGTCGACGATCAGATAGGCGCCGGTCTCGCGCTTGACGGCCGCGATCTCTTTCAGCGGGGCGGTGTCGCCCAGCATCGAATAGAGGCCTTCGGCGACGATGATCTTGTCGCCCGGCTGGTCGTTCAGGCGGCGCAAGCGCTTATAGAGGTCGTCCGGGTCGTTGTGACGGAAGCGGACCACCTCGGCGTGGCCGAGACGGCAGCCGTCGTAGATCGAGGCGTGGCTGTCGGCGTCGATCACAAGGTGGTCGCCGCGGCCGGCGACGGTCGACAGCAGGCCCAGGTTCGCCTGGTAGCCGGTCGAGAAGACCATGCATTCCTTGCGGCCGAAGAACTCGGCAAGCCGAACCTCCAGCTCCTTGTGGCTCGAGTAGGAGCCGTTCGCGATCCGCGATCCGGTGGTGCCGGTGCCCTGGGCCCGCAGCACCTCGATCGAGGCGTCGATGCAGCCCTCGTCGAAGGTCAGGCCCAGATAGTTGTTGGTGCCAAGCAGAATGGTGCGCTTGCCGTTCAGAACGCCTTCCGTCGGCGAGAGGATCTCGTCGAACTTGAGGGAGAACGGATCGGCGCCCTGAGCCTTGAGCATGTCATAGGCTTCTTTGAGCGGCGCGAACTTCGCCATGATCGTCATTTCCGCGAATCCCCCCGAAGTTCCTCGATCGTGCGGACCAGATCGCCGACAGTTTGCACCTCGGCCATGCGATCGAGCGGCATGGAAATATCGTACTCGTCTTCCAACGCCATGACGAAGTTCATGATGGCGAGGGAATCAAGCCCCAGGTCGTTGACGATATCGGTCTCGTCGGCGACGGCCACCGGCCTTCCGACGATCTCCTGGAGCGCCGCGGAGATCCGTGAGCGGACCTCCTGGTCTACTGTTTCCATCGAAAATCCAAAGCTGACCCGAGGCTTCCCCGCCCGACACAAGCCTTCATAATAGTGCAGCACGGGCAAAGGAAGCTAGTGCGGCGCATCAACGCCCCTACGAATTGGCATTTACCGCAGCCAACCGGCAACACGGTACCAGGACGCCGTAGAGGCGAAACCGGCCTCCAGGCCATAGCGCGCAGGGGGCAGGTCGGGCGCCAATTCGTCCTTACGGACCGCCCAGTCAAGGTGCAGCAGCTCGCGCGCCTTGTCCGCCGACAGCAGCGGCGGACGGCCGTTCACCCGCGAAAGCAGGCCGCTGACGCTGGTCAGGAAGCCAAGGGCGCCGGGCGGGAAATTCGCCAGGATCGGCGTCTTGCCAACAGATTTCCCAAGCGCGCCAAGGACTTCGCGCCAGCCGTAGCCTTCGGGGCGGTCGTCGGCGAGGGTGTAGGTCGCCCCAATGGGCTGGCGGGCGGCGAGAGCCGAGATGTGGCATGCGGCGTCCTCGACATGCACCAGGCTCATCCGCGCCTGGCCGGAGAGCACCGGCAGGACCGGCAGCATGGCGGCGGCCTGGAACAGGGTCAGGGTCTCACGGTCGCCGGGGCCGTAGATGGCGGGGGGGCGCACGATGGTTAGCCGTTCGGGCGGGATAATTTGCGCCGCGACCGATTCGGCGGCCCGCTTGCTGGCGGCGTAGGCCGAGATTTCCGGCGCCCTGGCGGCCAGGCTGGAGACCAGAAGGAATCGGCTGTCTTGCGCGAGCCGGGCCAGCCGGTCCGTGCCGTCACGGTTGATGGCCAGGAAGCCGGCGAGGTCGGGCGCCCGGATCGCGCCGGCGCAGTGCACCACGACCTCTGCGCCATCCGTGAGCCGCTGCAGGGCCGCATCGTCGGAAAGGTCGCCGGAGACGATCTGCGGCCGCGCCTCGCCCCATCCCGGCGGCGAGGGCTCGCGCCGGGCCAGGGCGCGGACCTGGAAACCGGCGGCGTCCAGCGACTGGACGAGCTGGGCCCCGAGGAAGCCGGTGGCGCCGGTGAGTGCCGCTATGGGGCGCGTCGATACGGTCATTTTCTTCCGGTCATCCCGGCGGAGGCCGGGACCCAGGTTTTAGCCGATGCGCCGGCCGGCGAAAAAGCCTGGGCCCCGGCTTTCGCCGGGGTGGTCGGGGCTATTCCACGCTCTCCAGCGCGGGGGCGAACGCGCCGCGCAGGTAAAGGGCCTTGGCCGAGGAGCGGCTGAGCTTGCCGGACGAGGTCTGGGGCAGGGCGTGCGGCGGCACCAGGACCACCTCCACCTCCAGGCCGTGGCGCTGGCGGATCACCTTGGCCAGTTCGTCGCGCAGGGCCTGCCGCGCGCTCTCGTCGCGGATACGGCACTGCACCAGGGCCACGACCTGCTCCTGCTCGCCGGCGTCGACCGAGAACACGGCGACGTCGCCGGCGCGCAGGTTGGGGGCTTCCGCCTCGGCGGTCCACTCCAGGTCCTGCGGCCAGATGTTGCGGCCGTTGACGATGATCAGGTCCTTGGCCCGGCCGGTGATGACCAGCTGGCCTTCAGTCATGTAGCCAAGGTCGCCGGTGTCCAGCCAGCCGTCGGCGGACAGCACCTGGGCGGTCTCCTCGGGCTGGTCGAAATAGGCCTGCATCAGGCTGGGGCCCCGGGCGTAGATCCGCCCGACCGCGCCCGCAGGCACGATGGCGCCGTCGGGGCCGCGGACCTCGATGGTGTAGCCGGGCAGGGGGGCGCCGCAGAGCGCGAACTCCCGGGCCCGGTCGCCGGAGCGCGGGGCCGCGACCTTGTTCTCGATTTCCAGCAGGGCCGAATCGACCGTCTCGGTGCGCAGCCCGACTCCGAGCGGGGCGGTGGTCAGGCACAGCACGGCCTCGGCCATGCCATAGCTGGGCACGAAGGCGGTGGCGGCGAAGCCGGCCGGGGCGAAGCGCTCGGCGAAGTCGCGCAGGATCTGGGGCCGGATCATGTCGCCGCCGATGCCGGCGGACCGCCAGGTCGACAGGTCCAATTCCTCGAAGCTCTTGGTCTCGGCCCGGCGGGTGCACAGGTCGAAGCCGAAGCTGGGGCTGAAGGACAAGGTGCCCTTGTTACGGCTGATCAACTCGAGCCAAAGGAATGGCCGGCGCGCGAAGGCGCGGGTCGGCATCAGATCCTGGGACATCTGGCAGGCGAGGGGCGTGAGCAGGAACCCGACCAGACCCATGTCGTGATAGAGCGGCAGCCACGAGACGGTGCGGTCGCCCGGCACGACCTTCAGGCCGTAGCGGCTGATGGCGTCGGTATTGGCCATCAGGGCCTTCTGGGTCACCGCGATGCCGAGCGGGAACCGCGTCGAGCCGGACGAGAACTGCAGGTAGCAGAGGTCGTCGGTCTTGATCTCGGGAAGGGCGCTCTCGGGCAGGCCGTCTTCCGGAAAGTCGTCCATGCCGCCGACCTTGATCAGGTCGAGCCCCTCGGCGGCTTCGGCCAGCCAGGCCAGCAGATCGGGCGGCCCGAGGGCGGCGCTGGCCCGCGAGCTTTGGATCATGCGGCGGATGTGGGCGATGTAGGCGTCCTTGCCGCCGAAGGCCGCGGGCAGCGGCATCGGGGCCGGCACCAGGCCCGCGTACTGGCAGGCGAAGAAGGTGCGGATGAAGGCCGCGTCGGTGTCGGCGATCATCGCCACCCGGTCGCCCGGCTTCAGCCCCATGGCCAGCATGCGGCCGGCCAGGGCCCGCGCGTCGGTGCGCAGGGTCGAATAGGGGATGGCCTCGACCAGTTCGCCCTTGGGCGAGTGGAGGTTGATCCCGGTCTCGCCGCGGGCGGCATAGTCCAGGGCCTCGGTCAGGGAGGCGAAGTCGCCGTGGCGAAGCGGCAGGCTGTTCAGCGAAGGCGTGGGACTCAAGGGCGATATCCAAAATCACCGTCGGCAACGGTGGCCGCAGATGCGGGCGTGTCGGGGTCTAGCGCAGGCGAGGCGGGTGATCCAGCCGCCCTCGCGTCGAGGCGTCGGGACCACCGTAGCACGGCGATCAGCATTCCGGCGAACGTCATCAATGCGGCGCCTACCGATGCGGCGCCGGCCCCGCTCAAACCGAAGGCGGCGGTCGCTGGAACGAGGATGGCCAGGAAGGCGATGGAGACGACGATGCGCACCCGCACGGCCGCCCCGGCCCGGCCGGTCGAGATCAGCAGGGGCTCCAGCGGCAGGGCCCAGATCTCGATGGCGGCGGCGGCGGTCAGCCACGTCATCACTCCGGCGGCGGCGGCGAAGGACGGCCCCATGACCAGGCCGAGCAGGGGTTTGCCGAGCAGGGCCACGGCCAGCAGCAGGACGCTGGCGACGGCGCCGCCGGCCAGGCCGACCTGCAGGGCCAGCTTCCTCAACCGGCGGTGGTCGCCGGCGGCGCGCAGGCGGGCGAGCTCGGGATAGAGGGCCGGGACCACCAGCTTGGCGGGCTTGGCGATGGCGTCGGCCACCTGGCGGGCGATGCGGAACAGGGCGGCCGAGGCCGGGTCGAGCAGGGCGCCCACGGCCAGGGTCCCGAACTGGGTGAGCAGCTTGTCCAGGCTGGCGCTGGCGTTGGTGGCCCAGACGAAGCGCCACAGGCCGGGGAAGCCCTCGGTGAGGGGCCGCGCGATCCGGCCGCGAAAGCCGTGCCCCTTGCGATGCAGTTCGCGCCGGCCGGCGACGATCAGGAAGATGAAGGCGGCGAGGGTGCCGGCGTACCAGGCCGCCAGCATGGCCGCGACGTCCCCCTGCAGCAGCCAGACGAGGACGACCCCGACCAACCGCACGGCCGAGGCCACGGTTGTCTGGGCGGCCAGAAGGTCGAAGCGGTCGAAGATGCGCAGCACGCCCACCGGGGCCTGCACCACCATGAAGGCGACCGAGGTGCAGTAGAGCATGGCCTCGCCGTCCCAGGCGTCGGCCCAGCCGAGCAGATTCCCCGCCAGGCTCGCGCCGGTCAGAGCGATGGCAAGGCCCGCGGCGCCGGCGATCACGTCGAGGCGCGTGCTGAATCGCAGGATGCGGTGGAAATCCTCCCGCCGGCCCTCGCCCAGGGGCGCGGCCCCATAGTGGAGGATCGCCTGCCAGGAATCGAACCGGACCAGGAAGCCGACGGACTGGGCGAAGGCGTTGATCAGCACCACGATGCCGAGGTCGTGGGCCCCCAGGGTGCGGGCGGCGATGGCCATATAGGCCAGGCTGAGCGGTGCGTTGATCGACTTGCCGCCGAGCAGGACCGCGGCGTTGCGCATCACGGTTCTGAACAGGGAGGTCTTCACGGGCGCCGAGGGACGGCGGGCGCCGGCCCTACTCCGCCGCGGGCGCCGCGGCGGCGCGCCTGTTGCCGCGGACGGGGCTCAGCGCCGCCACCCAGGGATAGCGCTCGGCTTCGGCGTCGTCATAGCCGAGGTTGAACACGGTGCGGCTGCGCGGCATCTGCGTCATGTCCTCGTACTGGGTGCCGAGGAGCTTGTCCGGCCAGAAGCTGATGATGCCGAAGTTACCGTTTTCGTTGTGGAAATGGTGGGCCATGTGCAGCTTCTTGATCCGCTGCAGCCACGCGTTCTTGGGCTGGAAGTTCAGGTGCTGGATGCAGTGGCAGAACTCGTAGACGCAGGTGAACAGCATGGCCGAGGCCGCCGCCGTCAATGAGCCGCTCCAGTTGCCGGTGATCACGTAGCCGACCGGCACTGTGGCGATCAGCAGGGTGGGGATGGTGTTGGTCAGCGAGCCGAACAGTACGTCCAGGCGATTCGGATCCTGGTGGTGGTCGAAGTGGATGCGCTTCCACAGCCGGGCGGTGGCCGGAAAGCGGTAGAGAAAGCGGCTGTGCAGGATCCACCGGTGCAGGACGTACCAGACCACCGGGTACATCAGTATCGCCGAGGCGAAGGCCAGGGCCGTGCGGATCGGGGTCGCCAGGGCGCCCAGCCAAACCGCGCCGGCGAGGCCAAGGGCCGCCAGGACGAGGTAAACGATCACCGCCGGATAGCTGAAATAGGCCGGGATCAACTCGCGCAGGCCCATCTTGCCGAGGTCGTAGACCTTGGCGTCGGCGCGGCGCGTGAACAGGGAATTGGCCTTTACCGACAAGAACTGGCTCGCTCTCTCAAGGGGTTTGCGCACCAAGCGCCGACCCGCTTCTCATACCGCAGGCGTGCGCCGGAGCCCAGCCCAGCGCCTCTTTTCGCTCCCCTAGATGGGGAGGACGACTCGTTGGCGTTAGGCCCGCGAGCGGGGTGGAGCGGAAAGCGCCAAGGTCTAATACGTCCCCACCCGCCCTTCGGGCGCCACCCTCCCCACGCGAGGGAGGGATCAAGCCAGGCCTCATCCCGCCATCCACGACACGATCGCTCCGCGTTTGCGCGCCATTTCCGCCTGGATGATCTGCACGGCGTGGATGGCGAAGGACAGCACGGTCCAAGCCGCCACCACCTCCATCCCGAGGTCGGGACGCCCGGCGGCGGCGAACAGGGTCAGGATGGCCAGGTTGGGGTTGCGACGGGCGGTGACCAGCCGGAACAGGCTGTCGAAGCGGCGCCAGATGTGGATTTCCAGCCGGTGGCGGGCGAGGAACCAGCCTTCCTGCGCGCGCTGGGCGACGTAGCCGATCACCACGATCGCCAGCACCAGGCCCGGCTGGCTCATCGGGGTCAGGCTGGCTTGCACGCCGCCGATCCAGGCCCAGTACCAGAACGGCGGGTGGATCAGGTCGATGCCGTGGTCGAAGACGTTGCCCCACTTCGACGAGGTCAGGGTGACCCGCGCCAGCTTCCCGTCGACCGTGTCGAGAAAGGTCATGCCCCAGGCGCAGACCAGGCCCCAGCCGAACTCGCCGCGCCAGAACAGCACGAAGGCGGCCAGGGTCAGGAGGGCGCTGAGGGTGGTGACCTGATTGGGGGTGATCCCCGCCCTGGCGCAGATCCGGGTCGCCCACTTGGCCGGCGTCGGCCACAGGTGCTTGGTGACGAAGTCTGTCACCCCCTTGTACGAGCCGTCGAACATTCGCTGCTCGACCAGCGGCGCGGTCTCGGCCGTCAGACGCACCAGCATGGCCGGCTCGCGCTTCCTCAGCGTCACGTTGTAGGCGGGGACCAGGGTGTCGGCGCCTTCGAAGGCCAGCACCGCGGGCGTGTCGGCCGTGGCGCCGCCGGCTTCCAGCCAGCGCGCGGTCGCGCTCGCCGCTTTGGCGTGGACGTGGGCGGCGACGACCTCGCCGGTGGGGGCGGTGAGGGCGGTCCCCGGCTTGACGGCCAGAGCCTTGACCAGGGATTCGTCGAAGACCCAGCCGGCGTCGAGGACCAGGACGGATCCTTTGCGGGGCGCGGTTTCGACCAGGGGCACGCCGGCGCGGTCCAGGGTGCGTCGCAGCCGTTCGGTGGTGGTCATGAGCCTTCTCGTCCGCCCCCTGCGCTGGCGCCATGTCGCTTGCCCCTGTCCGAAATCTTGGCTCTGCCCCAAATCTTGGCGCCCAAGACCGCGGGTCCGATCTAGATAGCGGCGCGCGGCGCGATTGCCAGTGTGCGTATTCAGTCCAGGAGCAGGCGCTTGAACGGCCTCAGCCTCGCCCACCTTTCCGATCTGCACCTGCCCTTGGCGACCCGCCCGCCACGGTTGAGCGACTTGATGGGCAAGCGCTTCTTCAGCTGGCTGTCCTGGCGCAGGAACCGGCGTTTCATCCACCGGCCGGAGGTGCTGGAGGCCCTGATGGCCGACATGCGGGCCGTGGGCGCCGGGCACCTGGTGGTCACCGGCGACCTGACCAACCTGGCCCTGCCTGACGAGTTCGTCCGCGCCCGCGACTGGCTCGCGGCCCAGGGCGGCGGCGAGGCGGTGACCGCCATCCCCGGCAACCATGACGCCCTTGTCCCCATGGGTTGGGCCGAGGGTCAGGGGCTCTGGCGCGACTGGATGGGGGAGGCGGACGGCGAGGAAGCCTTTCCTTTCGTCAAGCGGGTGGGAGAGGTCGCCCTGGTTGGCGTGTCGTCGGCGATACCGACGGGCCTCTTTCTGGCCACCGGCCGGGTCGGCGCGGCCCAGCTGAAGCGGCTCGGAGCGGTGCTGCAGGCCCTTGGCCGCGAGGGTCTGTTCCGTGTCGTCCTGGTCCACCACCCGATCACCGACGGCGCGGTCTCGAGCCGCAAGGCCCTGCTGGATCGGGCCGAACTGCTCGCCGTCTTGGCCAGCGCGGGCGCCGAGTTGGTGCTGCACGGTCACGCCCATACCGCCACGGTGGTGTCCGTGCCCGGGCCCTCAGGCCCCATTCCCGTGGTCGGGACCCCTTCGGCCTCGGCGGCCTTCGACGCCCACGGGGAGCCGGCCGGCTGGCGGCGGATCGTGCTGGAGCCGTCCAACGCGGCGTGGCGACTTACCGTCTCGGCCCGCACCCTGGGGGCTGACGGCGCCTTTACCGAACGCCAGGACCTGGCCGTCGAGATTCCCCGTCCCGGCGCCTAATCGAGGCAGGGATGCTTGCCGTATCTGAGGTGAGTCGACGGGTTCAGGTCTCCACCGGCTCGAAACCTACTTCGCTCACATCTTGTTTCACCTTGTTACTTGGAAATGGTGCGTTCCCGGCAGGAAAGTGACGCATTTCGGCCTCGGCGCCGGCCTATTGCGAGCCGATGAACGATTTACGAAAGTTTTGTGCTGGATTTAGCTACCGGGAGCCTCCACATACCGTTCCCGTTGCCAAGGTCGGGAAGACCGGAATCGACGTGGGGGATCTAGGCTGGTCGTGCGACCTGTTGCGGGCTGTTTGACGACAAATGAAAGCGATCATCCTTAGCGCGGGCCAAGGGCGCAGATTGCTCCCTCTGACCGAGAAGCGCCCTAAGTGCCTGATTCCACTCGCAGGCCGAAGCTTGCTCGAGTGGCAATTGCGCAACCTTGCGGCGGCGGGGCTCGAAGAGGCGGTGATCGTCACCGGCTTCGGGGCCGAACAGGTCGAATCCGCCCTGCGCACCATGCAGGTGCAGGGCCTCCATGTGAGGACCCTCCACAACCCTTTTTACGCCTTGGCCGACAATCTGGGCTCGTGCTGGGCGGCGCGGGCGGAGATGGAGGGCGAGTTCCTCATCCTCAACGGCGACACCCTGTTCGAGGTCGAGATCGCCGAACGACTGATAGAGCACGCCCCGACCTCGCCGATCACCGTGACGGTGGACCGCAAGGGCATCTATGACGCCGACGACATGAAGGTGCAGACCGAGGGCGCCCAGCTGGTGGCCATCGGCAAGACCCTCGACCCCTCCCGCGTGGACGGCGAGTCGATCGGTTTCCTGCGCTTCACCCCCGAGGGCGGCCGGCTGTTCCGCGACGCGGTCGACCGGGCCATGCGCACGCCCGAAGGCATGAAGCAGTGGTACCTGTCGGTCATCGACCGCCTCGCCCGCAGCGCCGGCCAGGTCGGGGTCATGTCCATCGAAGGCCTGTCCTGGGGCGAGATGGACTTCCCGGCCGACGTGAAGCGCAACGAGAAGATGACCTTCGCCTGGCTCCGCAGCGCGGACCTGGGACGGACGGCCGAGGCGGGGTGACCCGCCTCTTATCCCTCCCTCTCGTGGGGAGGGTGGCGCCCTAAGGGCGTCGGGTGGGGGGAAGTGGTCAGCCCTAAGCCGCCGCCTTCGTCACCTCCTCCGCCAGCCGGCCGCTCAGTTCGGCCATGTGGTCGAACTCGGCCTCGAAGACGCCCATGCCCTGGGTCAGGGCGCGCAGTTCGAGGATCAGGTCGGCCCGTTCCGACTGGGGCAGGAACACCTCGATGCGGTCCCAGCCCTTCCAGTCCTCGAGCGTGTCGAAGCCGAGGATCTGGCCGCGCCGGGCCGCAACCGCCGAATTGATCTTCGAGGTCGAGGACGAGGGCGCATGGATCGTCACCTTGTCGATCGGCTCCAGCAGCACCGGCTGGCAACCGGGCAGGCCCTCGTGCATGGCCAGGCGCCCGGCCGCCCGGAAGGCGAACTCGGACGAGTCCACTGCGTGGTACGAGCCGTCGACCAGGGTCACGCCGACGTCGACGACCGGAAAGCCCAGCGGCCCGTGCTCCAGGGCGTCGCGCACGCCCTGCTCGACGGCGGGGATCCACTGGCGCGGCACCACCCCGCCGGTGATCCGCTCGTCGAAGCGGAAGCCCTCGCCGCGCCCCAGGGGCCTGATCTCGATCACCACATCGGCGAACTGGCCGTGGCCGCCGGTCTGTTTCTTGTGGCGGCCGCGCTGGCTCCCGGCCTTGCGGATCGTCTCGCGGTAGGGGGTCTTGGGCCGGGCGGTGGCGACGTCGAGGCCGAACCGGCGCTTCAGGCGCTCGACGGTGGTGCGCAGATGCGCCTCGCCCTGGCCGCGAAGCAGCACCTCGCGGGTCTCGGCCAGGTGCATCAGGTCCAGCCCCCGGTCCTCTTCGACCAGCTTGGCCAGGGCGCCGGAGAGGCGCACGTCGTCCTTCTGGTCGCGGGTGGCGATGGCGACCGCATAGACCGGCCGGCGCTGGGACGCCGTCAGCCGCGCCGAGCGGGCCTTGCCGTCGGTGGAGAGCAGGTCTCCGGCCCGCGCGCCTTCCAGCTTGCCGATGGCCACGACGTCGCCGGCCTCGGCCTGCGCCACCTTCCTGGCCACGGGGCCGTGCAGGATGAAAAGGCCGCTGGCGCGACCCTTCTCGCCGCCGGGCCGGGTCAGCTCGGCGCCGTCCACGAGCCTGCCGCCTAGCACCCGCGCGATGGAGAGCTTGCCGGCCTGGCCGGCGTGGCTGGTCTTGAACACATAGGCGCCCGGCGCGCTGGCCCCCAGGCGGGCGGCGGCGGCGGCAGGCTCGGGCGTATCGTGGCGCAGGGCCTTGAGCAGGCGGCGGACGCCGAAGCCGTTGAGTGCGGAGCCGAAGAAGACCGGCGCAATCAGGCCCTCGCCTGTCTCGCGGATCAGGTCTGCGAACACCACCTGCGGGTCCGGCGTCATGTCCGATATCAGGGCCTCCATCAGGTCGTCGTCGAAGTCGGCCAGCTGTTCCAGCATGTGGAAGCGCGCCTCGGCCTCGGCCTCAGCCATCTCGGCCGGGATAGGGATCTGTTCTGAGGGTTTGCCCTGGCGGTAGGCGTAGGCCCGCTCCAGGGCCAGGTCGACGAAGCCGGTCGCCGTCTCGCCCTGGGTGATCGGCAATTGGCGGGCGACCAGCGGCAGGCGGCTGACGGGCTGCAACGCGGCGATCAGGTCGGCGACGTTTCCCCGCGCCTGGTCGATCTTGTTGACGAAGATGGCGTGCGGCACGCCCAGGGCTTCCAGCTGCTTCAGGGTCGGCTGCAGCAGCACCGCCTTGTCGGGATCGGGGTCGGCGACGACCAGGGCCATGTCCATGGCGGGCAGGGCCGCATCGCCGTCGCAGGCGAAGTCGACCGAGCCCGGGCAGTCCATCACCGCGTAGCGGTCGCCCATGAAGTCGAAGCTGGCCAGGTTGATCTCGACCGACTGGCCCCGCGCCTTGGCCTCGGGACTGGGGTCGCCAATCGAGCCGTGCCGGCCCTGCGCACCCGCCGCCGAGGCCAGGGCCTCCAGCAGGGTTGTCTTACCCACGCCGGCCGGCCCGGTCAGGGCGATGGCCCGCACTCCTCCTCCTGCTGACTTACGCATTGCCGCGTCTCCAAGAGAGGGCGGCGGGTCGGCGTGACGCCGCCGCGCGCGGCGCGTCTCAAGGCCGCGTGGGCGGATGCAACGCCTCAAACGCCCGCGGCGCAAGCGCGGGCCGCTCACAGGATCGCGATCAGGAGGGGCTTAGCGGCGCGCCTTGCGGGCGTGGGCGGCCACGGCGAAGGCGGCGACCTGGTAGCCTGAGATCATCCCTAGCAGCAGCATGGTCGTCGCAAGGTCGCTTTTCGGATCGAGCAGCCGCACCCCGAGGTAACCGGCGAAGGCCCAGGCGAGGCCAGTCAGCATCCAGGCCATGCGCACGTCGAAGGGCATACCCGTCTCAGCGCGCGCTGGCCGTTCGATCAATCTGACTGGCGCCATTCTAGGTTCCCCCTGCGTCGCGATAGACGCGCGAAAGACGGTCCCGTTCCCGCTCCAGGGCGCGGCGCTCGTTCTTGAGGTCGCGCTCCAGGCTCTGGAGCCGCTGCGCCGCCTGCCTATCGAAGGCGGCCAAGGCCTTTTCCGCTGAGGCCAGGGGCTTGCGGTCAGGCTTCGGTTTGGGTGGCGGCGGTTTGTCCGCCTTCGCCTGCTGATCGGGCTTTGCGGCGCGCGGCTTGGGCTCCGGCGCCTTGGGAAGGCCCGGCGCGGTCGTGAACGGGCCCGTGGTCCCCGCCGCCCGCCGCAACACGACACCGGGCGCGGCGGTCGCCGCCTCCACGGCCTGAGCGTCGTCGGTGACCTTCGCGGCGCCCTGCGCGAACAGGTTCTCGCGCACATCCCACGCCGCCAGCGCCGCCTTCTGGTTCGGCGCCGCCACCACCGCGTCGTGGAAGCCGATCCGGGTGGCGTAGGTCTTGAGCTTGGGCATGGCGCTGAAACGCTTTCGGCCTGCCGCAGTTTCCTCACCCCCCAGGGGAGAAGGTCACCGTTCGCCGGCCTCGATCGCATCGATGTCGTCGTCGGACAGGCCGAAATGGTGGCCGATCTCGTGGACCAGAACGTGCTCGACCAGGGCGGCCAGGGTCACGTCGCCGCGCTCGGACCACTCGTCGAGGATCGGGCGGCGGTAGAGGAAGACCTGGGCGATGGAGGGCAGGGGGTCGCTCACCGATTGGTGCAGCCGGTCGACGCCCCGATAGAGGCCGGTCAGTTCGAAGGCGTCCTCGATGCCCAGGGCGTCCAGGGTCTCCTCGTCGGCGAAGTCCTCGACGTGGATCACCACGTCGCCGGCCACGCGCCGGAATTCCTCGGGCAGGTTGTCAAAGGCCTGCCGGGCCATGGTTTCGATGTCGGCCAGGGACGGGGGTCTCACGCGGCCTCCGCGATTTCGCGCACGACCGCCAGCACCGCCGCGCCGTAGCGGTCGATCTTGCCCTGGCCCACGCCGCTGCACAGGGCCAGGGTGGCCGTGTCGCGGGGCTGGAAGCGGGCGATCTCGGCCAGGGTCTTGTCGTGAAAGATGACGTAGGGGGGCAGGGCCTGGGCCTGGGCCTCGCGGCGGCGCCAGGCCTTCAGCGCCTCGAACAGGGGCTGTTCGGCGGCGGTCAGCCCGATCTCGGCGGAGCGGGCCTGGCGGGAGGCGGCTCTGCGCTCCGACTTCTCCACCGCCGTCTTGCGCATCTGCACCCGCCGCTCGCCGCGGTAGACGGCGCGGACGGCCTCGCCGTCGCCCAGGGTCACGAGGGGGCGGCCGTCGTTGGGGTCCTCCAGCAACAGGCCCTCGAAGGCGAGCTGGTCCAGCAGGTCGCGCCAGCCGTTCACCGCCAGCTCCTGGCCGACCCCGAAGGTCGAGAGGCCGGCCTCGAAAGCGGAGGGCTCCTTGGTCTTGCCGAGCAGGTGATCGACGATGCGGCCGCGGCCGAAGCGGCCGCCCAGCCGGTGCACGGCCGACAGGGCCTTCTGAGCAGCTTGCGTCACGTCCACCGCCTCGGGCGGGGATAGGCACAGGTCGCAGGCCCCGCAGGGCCCCACCTCGGTCTCGCCAAAGTAGCGCCGCACCGCCGCGGCGCGGCAGCCCATGCCGTCGAGCATGGCGTAGAGCTGACGCACCTTGCGGTTCTGCACCTGGGCGGTCTCTGGGCTGAAGTCGCGGCTGGCGATGCGGCGCAGGGCCCAGGCCAGGTCGCCCGAGCCGTAGAGGGTGATGCCGTCGGCCGGCAGGCCGTCGCGTCCGGCCCGCCCGATCTCCTGCCAATAGGCTTCAACCGAAGAGGGCGGGTCGACGTGGATGACGTAGCGGACGTCCGGCTTGTCGACGCCCATGCCGAAGGCGATGGTCGCCACCATCACCGCCGCGTCCTCATCGAGGAACTTGCGCAGCCGCTTCTCGCGCAGGCCCTTCTCCAGGCCGGCGTGGTAGGGCAGGGCGGCGACGCCGGCGGCGCGCAGCTTCTCAGCCAGGGTCTCGGTGCCGTCGCGCGAGCCGGCGTAGATCACGCCGGCGCGGCCGGGCCGCTCGGCCACCAGCTCCAGCACCCGGGCGTGGCCAGAGCCCTTCTTGCGTTCGGCGGCGAGCTGCAGTTCGGGCCGAGCAAAGCTGTCGACGAAGACCTCGGCGTCCTCGATGCGCAGCTGGGCGGCGATGTCGGCGCGGGTGCGGGCGTCGGCGGTGGCGGTCACCGCCAGGCGCGGGACCTTGGGGAACACCTCGGCCAGGCGCCCCATGGCGCGATATTCGGGGCGGAAGTCGTGGCCCCACTGGCTGACGCAGTGGGCCTCGTCGACGGCGATCAGGGCCAGCTTCACTTGGCTCAGACGGTCCAGCATCCACGGCTGCATGAGGCCTTCGGGCGAGACGTAGAGCAGATCGAGCTCGCCGGCCTCGATGCGCCGCCAGGTCTCGATGCGCTGGTCGGGATCGGTGCTGGAATCCAGCCGGGCCGCCGCCACCCCGGACTGCTGCAGGGCCGAGACCTGGTCGCTCATCAGGGCGATCAGAGGAGAGACCACCAGCCCCAAGCCGTCCATCATCATGGCCGGGATCTGGTAGCACAGGCTCTTGCCGCCGCCCGTGGGCAGGACGGCCAGGGCGCTCTGGCCCGCCAGGACCTCGGCGATCACCTTGGCCTGCAGGCCGCGGAAGTCCGCATGGCCGAAGGTGCGGCGCAGGATATCGCGGGCGGCGTTGAGGGAATCGGCGGACGACACGCCTCGCATATAGCGGGTCAGCGCCCGGTCTTCGACTGAGCGCGTCGGAAATCGGTACCACGCATAAAACGGTACCTTGCGTAACTCACTACCATGCGCTACACCATAGCCAGAGTTTGATCGAGGCGTCGCCGTGGAAGCTATCCAAGTCCAACTGAAAAAGGGGGTGCTCGAGCTCTGCGTGCTCGCGCTCCTCTCCCGTCAGGACAGCTACGCCTACGAGATCGCAAGTCGTCTGGCTGAGGGGATCGACATGGGGGAAGGCACTATCTACCCGCTGATGCGGCGGATGCAGACCGACGGGCTTGTCGACACCTATCTGGTCGAGAGCCCCTCGGGTCCGCCGCGCAAATACTACCGCCTGACCTCGGCCGGGAAGACCAGCTTCTCCGCTCAGAAGTCGGAGTGGGCGGCCTTCGCCGCCGCCGTCCAGGCCATCATCGAGGAACCCCAGCCCAAGGAGGGGGGCCAATGACCCGGCACGGCTTCATCGCCCGCCTGCGCGACGGCCTGCGGGGCCTGCCGCCCGGCGCGGCCGACGATATCGTCGCCGACTACGAGGCCCACTTCGCCGAGGCCACCGCCGCCGGGCGCAGCGAGTCCGAGGTGGCCCAGGCCCTGGGCGATCCAGGACGACTGGCTCGCGAGCTGCGGGTCGAGGTGGGGCTGAAGCGGTGGGAGGAGGAGCGCAATCCCTCGGCTGCCGCCGGCGCCATCTTCGCAGTCCTTGGCCTTGCGACCTTCGACATCCTGGTTCTGCTGCCGATCCTCCTCGGGGCGGGCGGGGCCCTGTTCGGCTTCGTCGTCGCCTGCATCGCGGTCTTCTTCGCCGGTGTCTGGGTCTTCGTCGGCGGCCTGACCGGCAACCTGCCGGACTTGGGGCCGACCCCTCTGCAGGGCGTCTTCGCCGGCGTCGGCCTGATGTCCGGGTCCGTCGCGGTCGGCGCCTTGCTGCTGCTGCTCGTCGTTGGGCTGATCAACGCCCTCGTCTGGTACGGGCGGCTGCACTACCGGCTGCTCAAACCCGCGGTTGAAAACTGATGCAGATGCAGGGGACTTCTCCGATGACACGCTCGCTGCTGTTGATCGCCGGCTTCGCCTTCGTGGCCTGCCTGGTCAGCTTTGCCGTCGTCCTCGCCCTCGGACCGGTGAATTTCGGGGATTGGGACTGGGACGGCGACCACGGTCGGCGCGGCCGGGAAACTATCCAGGCCACGGGACCGACCATCACCCGGGAGCTGCCCTGGAGCGGCGACGATGAGCTGTCCATCACTATTCCCGCCACGGTCACCTACGTGCAGGGGCCGGAGAACAAGGTGGTCGTCACCGGCCCGCAGACCGCCGTCGAAAACCTCTACATCGACGATGGCCGCTTCCGCTTCCACCGCCGCGTGCGGGGAATCCAGGGCCTGGAGATCACGGTCACCGCTTCCGGTGTTCGCGAATTCCACATGGCCGGCTCGCAGCGTCTGACCATCACCGGCTACGACCAGGACGACCTGGACGTCCACATGGCGGGCAGCGGTGACGTTGTAGGGTCTGGCCGCACCCGAAGGGTCGAGGTGCACATCGCCGGTTCGGGCGACATCGACCTGGGCGCGGTGGCGACCGACGACGCCGAAGTGCGCATCGCCGGCTCGGGCAACTCGGTCCTGTCGCCCAAGGACCGCGCCGAGATCCACATCGCGGGCTCGGGAGACGTGACCCTCACCACCCGCCCGAACCACCTGGAGCAGCACATCGCCGGCTCCGGCCGCATCGTCCAGGGTGAGGAACGATCAGCGCCGCCCCTCCTTCCAGCCGTTCCTACCGCCCCGGTCTTGCCGGAGCCTCCAGGGGCTTAGGCGGGAACCACGTCAGGGCGCCGCCTCGCGCCGGCTCCTCGGATGCTCATAGCGCCGCCCCATCCCCCTGGGCCTGGCGCTGGGCGCCTCCCCCGCGCAGCAGTACGCGCGGGGGACGTGCCGTTTTAGCGGCTCCAGGGGCCGGTGGTCGGGACCGCCGTCACGGCCCGGACCGGCGGCCGGATCCCGCCGCCGAACCCCGTCAGCTTCAGCAGGGCCTCGACCCGGTTGGCCGTCGCCGGGTGGGTCGAGAACAGGTTGTCCCGGCCGCTGCCGTTCAAGGGGTTGATGATGAACAGGTGCGCGGTGGCCGGGTTGCGCTCGGCCTCGTGGTTCACCGTGCCGCGGGCGTAGGCCTCGATCTTCTGCAGTGCGCGGGCCAGGGCCTGGGGGTCGCCGGCGATCTCGGCGCCGACCCGGTCGGCCTCGTACTCGCGGGCGCGGCTGATCGCCATCTGCACCAGGCCGGCGGCCATCGGCGCGACGATGGCCAGCACGATGGCGCCGGCTATGCCCGTCGGGCGGCCTTCCTCGTCCCGGCCGCCGAAGAACATGGCGAAGTTGGCCAGGGCCGAGATGGCGCCGGCGATGGTCGCCGTCACCGTCATGGTCAGGGTGTCGCGGTTCTTCACGTGCGCCAGTTCGTGGGCCATGACGCCGCGGATCTCCGAGCGGTCCAGCATGCCGATCAGGCCGAGGGTGGCGGCGACCGCCGCATGCTCAGGGTCGCGGCCCGTGGCGAAGGCGTTGGGCTGGTCGGACTCGATGAGGCAGACCTTCGGGCGGGGCAGGCCCGCGCCGTCGGCGAGTTCGTGCACGTCCGCCACATAGGCCCGCACCCGGGCGTCTGGGTGGCCGGCGTCGACCTCCTGCGCGCCATACATGCGCAGCACGATCTTGTCGGCGTTCCAGTAGGAGACGAGGTTCATCCCCGCGGCCAGCACCAGGGCGATTATCATGCCGGTGGGGCCGCCGACCATGTAGCCCGCGCCTACGAACAGGGCGGTCATCACGGCCAGGAGCGTGAAGGTCTTCAGGTGGTTCATCGTCTTGAGCGCCTCTACCTCTTGGGGGGGCGCTGTCGCTGGTGTCCGGACCCATTCCGTCAGCATCGAGCGCACCCGATGCGGTCCGACATCGCGATCCGTTTCAAGGGGAAACTGGAGATCGCCAGAGGGGCCCGGCCCGCAGGCCTCTAGATGAGGGCTCGGCCGCTAGAGTTCAAGCACGCGCACGCCGGGCGGGGAGGGGCCTTCGTCCGCCGGCTGCGACGTGCCGCCCTGCCGGGCGTCGGCCCTGGCGGCCATCTGCATGACATCGAAGGACTGCAGGTAGGCGCTGCCGTCCTGGACCATGAACTCGACCTCATGGCCGGCGGCCATGGCCTCGCGGGCGAGCCGCGCGCCGGCGTTCACGGCCAGGGCCATGGTGGCGAAATGGCCTATGCGGCGCTCGCCGCTGACCACCTTCCATTCGTCCCCGAAGCGCATGATCGCATATTTGAGCTTGGCCATTGCAGGGCCCCCCGCGTCGCCATGTCCCACGGGCCTCCCGCGGTCACAACCAAGAGACGAGTCATTTCCTAACGGCAGGTAAATTCGGCCGCCGCTTGCCGCCGGCGCCGCGCCGTAAGACAGTCCGCGCCCATGGTCACAGTCACCCAGTCCAATCAATTCGCCCTCGGCCAGCGGTTCAACGCCGCCCGCGCCGCCTATGAGGCCAACCGCGCGGCCGAGGCCGTGAGCCTGCTGCAGCCGGTGATCCAGGCCGAGCCGCGCTCGGCGCCGGCCCAGCACCTGCTCGGCCTGTGCCTGCTCGCCCTGGGCGATCTGAACGGGGCGGAGCAGGCGATGAAGGCTTCGCTCGGCGCCGATAAGAAGCGCCCCGCGGTCCATGTCAGCCTGGCCGAGGTGTTCAATCGCGCCGGCCGGGCGGGGGACGCGGAGAAGGCTTTCCGCAACGCCCTCGCCCTCGACCGTCTCTACATCCCCGCGGTGCGGGGGCTGGCCGATCTGCTGATCAACCAGTCGCGCGCCGCCGAAGCCCTGCAGCTCACCACCCCCGTCGTGGCCGGCGCCGAGGCCCCGCCGCCGGTGCTGGATCTGCACGCCGAGGCCCTGCGCCAGGCCGGCCGCCTGGAGGAGGCCCTTGCCTGCCTGGAGCGGTCGGTCGCGGCGGGCAGCCGACGCGCCCTGCTGGAGATGGTCGGCCTGCTGCGCGACCTCGGCCGCTACGAAGACGCCGCGGCCGTCGCCCGCCGCGCCCACGAGGCCATCGGCGACCACCCCGCCGTGCTGACCGTGCTGGGCCGGGCCCAGCAGGACCTCGGCCGGCTGGACGAGGCCGACGCCGCCTACCGCAAGGCGCTCACCTTCGATCCCTTCGACCCCATGGCGCACCAGGCCCTGGCCGACCTGCTGTGGACCCGGACCGCCGATCCGGAAAAGGCGTCGACGCCCCTGGACTCGGTGCTGCGCCAGCGCTCGACTCCGATGCTGATCGCGCTGAAGGCCAAGATGCTGACCCGCGCCGGCAAGCCGGAGCAAGCGTACGAGATCCTCGCCGACGCGGCTCGCCAGCTGCCCGACGACCCCCTGATCCAGGCCGCCGCGGCCACCGCCGCGGTCTATGCGAAACAGATCGAGGCGGGGCTGGCGCATGCCGAGCGGGCCGCCGCCTTGGCCCCCGAGGTGGCGCGCATCCGCGCCCTCCTGGCCGAGACGTCCCTGGCCGCGGGCCAGCCTGAGCGGGCCTCGCAGATCGCCGGCCAGCTCCTGGCGGCCCATCCCTTCGACCAGCAGTTCATCTCGCTGCAGGCCCTGTCGTGGCGGCTGCTCGGCGATGCGCGCTACCAGGGCCTCTACGACTACGACGCCATGGTCCGCGACTTCATCATCGAGGCGCCGGACGGGTGGTCCAGCCTGGAGGCCTATCTGGCCGACCTCGCCGCCACCTTGAAGGGTATGCACGCCATGCGCGGCGACCCCCTCGACCAGTCCTTGCGCAACGGCACCCAGACCGAGCAGAATCTGGCGCTGTCCGCCGACCCGGTGATCCAGGCCTTCTTCCGCGCCGTCCAGGCCCCGATCCGCGCCTACATGTCCGGCCTCGGCAAGGGCCGCGACCCGCTGCGGGCCCGCAATCAGCAGGACTACAGGGTCAAGGGGGCGTGGTCGGTGCGCCTTGCGCCCGACGGCTTCCACGCCGACCACATCCATCCCGACGGCTGGCTGTCTTCGGCCTTCTATGTCGAGCTGCCCAAGGCGGTGGATCAGAATGGCCAGGAGGGCTGGATCAAGTTCGGCCAACCCGGCGCGCCCACCAGGCCGGCGCTGGAGGCCGAGCACTTCGTCAAGCCGGCGCCCGGCAAGCTGGTGCTGTTCCCGTCTTACATGTGGCACGGCACCGTGCCCTTCTCCGGCGAAGAGACGCGCCTGACCCTGGCCTTCGACGTGGTCCCGGGCCGATAGGGCTGGTCGGATAGGAAAGGGCGTCGGCCGCCGTGGGCGGGGCGTCTGGCGACGCGACCTTGAGGGGCGGGCAACCACGGCGGCCGACCCGACGAGGGAACACCCTGCGCGCTTAAGTGGCCGCTAAGGGATACGGTTAAGGTCGAGGTTTCGGAGCGCCCATGAAGCTGGCAGGCAAGACGGCCCTGGTCTCGGGCGGCGGGCGCGGCATCGGCCGGGCTGTGGCCCTGAAACTTGCGGGTGAGGGCGCCCGTGTCGTGCTGAACGACCTCGACGCAGAGCCGGCCGAGGCGGTGGCGGCCGAAATCGTGGCCCTGGGCGGCGAGGCCCTCGCCGTTCCCGGCGACGTCACGGCCCCGGATTTCGGCGACCGATTCGTGGCCGCGGCGATGGAGCGCTTCGGCGGGCTCGACATCGTCGTCAACAACGCCGGCTACACCTGGGACGCGGTGATCCAGAACACCGGCGACGACCAGTTCCAGGCCATGCTCGACGTGCACGTGAGCGCGCCGTTCCGCATCCTGCGCGCCGCCGCCGCGCCGATCCGCCGCCTCGCCAAGGCCGAGGCCGCCGTCGGGGCGCCGGTGCACCGCAAGGTGGTCAACATCTCCTCGATCTCCGGGCTTTACGGCAACGCCGGCCAGGTCGGCTACGCCTCGGCCAAGGCGGCCCTGGTCGGCATGACCCGGACGCTCGCCAAGGAATGGGGCCGCTACGCCGTGAATGTGAACTGCGTCGCCTTCGGCTGGATCGAGACCCGCCTGACCCGGGCCATAGAGGCGGACGGGGCCACCATCGACGTCGGCGGCAAGACAGTGGCGGTGGGCATCCAGCCGCACCTGCAGCAGATGATGCGGATGGCCATCCCGCTCGGCCGCCCCGGCACGCCGGAGGAGGCCGCCGGCGCGGTCTACCTCCTGTGCATCCCCGAGAGCGACTACATCTCCGGCCAGGTGCTGGTGGCCGGCGGGGGACTGCTGATCTGAGGGGCGAGCGTCCCTAGTCCGCCTTCACCGGCACGGCGACGTCGCAGGGGTGGAAGTTGGGGCCTTTTTCCTTGACCGTCTCGGCGACCAGGGCCTGAAAGGCCGGGCCGCGGGTGTCCATCACCTGCAGGTTCGGGCGCTCGGCCGCCGGCATGTCGGCCATGACCCGCATACGGGTGATGCTGTCTGGTTTCGGCGGCGGCTCGCCGTCCTGGATCGCATCGATGACGTCCTGGCCCTGGATCACCCGCCCCCAGGCGGTGAAGTGCGATTCGATCGTCGGCCCGCCCCGCCCGCGCATGAAGAAGACCTGGTCGTTGCCGGTGTTCGGATCGTCCCCGTGGGCGGTCGAGGCGGTCCCCGGACAGAAGAGCCCGAAGCCGCGCCCGGTCGCCGGATCGATCTGCACCGGCGTCGCCCCGATGAAGCCTTGGTTCGCGGCTCCGGCGGGTGTGAAGGCCATGACCGGGGTCAGGGCGAAGGTGAACTCAGCCTTCAGGTTGGGCTGGGTCGGGGCGCGCCGCTTGCCGGTCTGGGCCATGAAGCCTTTGATGACCCGGTAGAACTGAGCCGTGTTGTAGTAGCCGCGGCGCGACAGGGCCTTCATCCGCGCCACGTGGCCCGGCGCGATGTCCGGCCGCAGTTCGACGACGTAGCGGCCCTTGGTCGTGTCCACGACCAGGGTGTTGGCCGGATCGAGGGGAGCCCACTCGGCCACGGGGGCCGGGGCAGGGGCCTGGACCGCCACGGCGGCGGCGAAGAGGGCGGTGAGCATGGGCGGTCCTCGTGGGCAGGCCGCAGAGAGCCGAAAATCCTCTGCGAGGACAAGGCGCCGTCTAGTGAATCCTTTTGGCCGGACTCACGTTACGATCGGACAGACCTTGGAGCCGCCCATGTCCGTCCCGTTCATCGCCCACGCCACGGGCGACACTCGCGCCCATGCCCATCCGATGCCCGACGCCTCCACGCCCCTGGAAGCGGCCCTGCTCTTCGTCGAGCGGTGGCTGCCCGATTCCGTGGACGGAGAGGTTTCGGTAACCGTGGTCGAGTGCGAAACTGGCAGGCAGGCCTGCTTCCGGATCGACCTCGACGAGGGCTCCGCGGGCCCTTGCTGAGGCGATACGCGCCTCGCGTGCGAAGCGTCCACTCTTGCTCAGAAGGCTCGGGGCGTCTACCAACCGACCTTTCGACCGCACCGGTAGACTTGGACCGGAGGGGTTTCGCGCGCGTGCGTCTCCCCGATTGTGATGCGTGAGGAGATCGCTGTTGTCCAACGCCACCATCCCCGGCCTCGACCAGGCCCCGACCAAGCACGCCAAGCTCCTCGCCTGGGTGCGTGAAATGGCGGAGCTGACGCAGCCTGACCGCGTCTACTGGTGCGACGGTTCCGAGGAGGAGTACGACCGGCTCTGCAAGGAACTGGTCGAGAAGGGGACCCTGAAACCGCTCAATCCCGCCAAGCGACCCAACTCCTACTACGCCGCGTCCGACCCTCGTGACGTCGCCCGCGTCGAGAGCCGGACCTTCATCTGCTCCGAGAGCAAGGATGACGCCGGCCCGACCAACAACTGGGCCCCGCCGGCCGAGATGCGCCAGACCCTGGGCGGTCTGTTCAAGGGGGCCATGCGCGGCCGCACCATGTATGTCGTCCCCTTCTGCATGGGGCCGATCGGTTCGAAGATCTCCGCCCTCGGCGTCGAGATCACCGACAGCGGCTACGTCGCCATCTCGATGCGCACCATGACCCGCATGGGCAAGGCCGCCCTGGACGCCCTCGGCGAGGACGGCTTCTTCGTACCCGCGGTCCACACCCTGGGCGCGCCGCTCGAGGCCGGCCAGGCGGACGTGGCCTGGCCCTGCAACGAGAACAAGTACATCGTCCACTATCCCGAGACCCGCGAGATCTGGTCGTTCGGCTCGGGCTACGGCGGCAACGCCCTCCTCGGCAAGAAGTGCTACGCCCTGCGCATCGCCTCGGTGATGGCCAGGGACGAGGGCTGGCTGGCCGAGCACATGCTCATCCTGAAGCTGACCTCGCCGGAAGGCGTGTCGCACTTCATCGCCGCCGCCTTCCCTTCGGCCTGCGGCAAGACCAACATGGCCATGCTGCAGCCGACCCTGCCCGGCTGGAAGGCCGAGACCATCGGCGACGACATCTGCTGGATGCGTTACGGCGAGGACGGCCGGCTGTACGCCATCAACCCCGAGTACGGCCTGTTCGGCGTGGCCCCGGGCACCGGCGTGGTGACCAACAAGAACGCCATCGACTCCCTCTTCGCCAACAGCGTCTTCACCAACGTCGCCCTGACCGACGATGGCGACGTGTGGTGGGAAGGCCTGACCGACACCCCGCCGGCCCATCTGACCGACTGGAAGGGCCGTTCCTGGACCCCGGACAGCCCGGAGCCGGCCGCGCACCCCAACGCCCGCTTCACCGTGCCGGCCGGCCAGGTGCCGATCATCGCGCCGGAGTGGGAAGACCCTGAGGGCGTGCCGATCTCCGCCATCCTGTTCGGCGGCCGCCGGGCCACCGCGGTGCCGCTGGTGACCGAAGCCTTCGACTGGCAGCACGGCGTCTTCCTGGCCTCCAACGTGGCCTCCGAGGGCACGGCCGCGGCCGAGAACAAGGTGGGCGAACTGCGCCGCGACCCGTTCGCGATGCTGCCCTTCTGCGGCTACAACATGGCCGACTACTTCGGCCACTGGTTGAAGATGGGCAAGAAGGACGGCGCCAAGCTGCCGAAGATCTTCTTCGTCAACTGGTTCCGCAAGGACATGCACGGCAAGTTCCTTTGGCCGGGCTATGGCGAGAACAGCCGCGTGCTGAAGTGGATCGTCGAGCGCCTCGAAGGCAAGGCCGCCGCCCAGGAGACCCCGATCGGCTACCTGCCGACCCGCGAGAGCCTGGATGTCGAGGGCCTGGGCCTGACCGAGCACCAGCTGTTCCTGCTGCTTTCGGTCGACCGGTCGGTGTGGAAGGAAGAGGCGTCGCTGATCCCCGCCGCCTACGAGAAGTTCGGCGACCGCCTGCCGCCCGAGCTGTGGGAAGAGCACGAGGCCCTGATCCGGCGCCTTGAAGCCGCCCCGGCCCCGGTCCACGGCGAAACCGCCAAGGTGGTCGAATCCCCTCGGGCCACCGCGGGGGTCTAGGCCTTTCGATCAAGGTGACAATTGGCGGCGGGAGGCGAAAGTCTCCCGCCGTTTCCGATTCTGTGCTCCGGTGGCGCCATGGCTCCTCTTCCGCCGATCGTGTCCACGACAGCTCCGATCCTCACCGCCCGCGCCCTCGTGGTCGGTGAACGGATCGACACGTCGGGACTGGAGCGTAGCGACGCCATCTCCGCGACGCCCCTGGCCTTCAGCGTCTCGGACGGCTTCGTGGTGGTCTTCCGCTATGGCGTGGTCGTGATGATCGGCCTGAACTCCATCGCCGAGGACGAGGTGCTGCGGGGCATCCTGCCGCGGGTTCAGGGCCTGCTGACCGAGCGGGAGGAAGAGATCATCCAGCTGGCGGCGCGGGACGACCAGGACGCCGGCGTGGGCGCCGACGGGGTGGTGCGGATCGGGGCGCTGGCGCCCGAAAAGCTGTTGGTCGTCGCCGACGCCCTGGCCAAGAGCGCCGCCCTGGCCCAGGACGAACGGCAGGTGGCCAAGGTGTTCGACACGGTCGAGCCCTGGGCCCGGCGCCTGGCCGACACCGGCCACAGCCCGGGCGGACGGCGAACCATGATCCGGCTGATCGGGTCGGGCCTGCTGGTCAAGCAGCGCGTCGCCGAACGGGTGGCGGTGCGCGAAAAGCCCGACATCCTCTGGGACCGGCCGGACCTCGAGCGCCTCTACGCCCGGCTGGAAGACGAATACGAGCTGATCGAGCGCGCCGAGACCCTGGCCCACAAGCTCGAACTGATCGGCGAGACCGTCACCGTCCTGACCGATCTCATCGACACCCAGCGCTCCTTGCGGCTGGAGGCGATCATCGTCCTGCTGATCCTCGCCGAGATCGCCCTCACCCTGTTCCAGATGGCCCAGGGTTAGAATCCTGATCGGCGGGAGGCGCGATCCTCCCGCCGCTGTCTGCCTGCCGCGGCCTAGGCGAACACCACCCAGTCGGCGGTGAAGCTGGCGAAGGCGACGCCGGTCAGGCCGATGCCGTGGCCGCCCCCCAGGCCGATGAAGGCCTGGCCGCCGACATTCTCCACCGTATAGGCCGCGCCTGGGACGAGCTGGATGCGGTCGCCTTCCGCGGCGCTGAAGTCGCCGACCCAATCGACCCCGCCGCCGGCCAGGATCACGAAGCGGTCCGCGCTTTCGCCGCCGAACAGTATGTCGTTGCCCAGGTCGCCGGAGAGGCGGTCGACGCCAAAATCGCCGTACAGGGTGTCGCTGCCCTGACCGCCGAAGACGCTGTCATTGCCGTCGCCGCCATAGACCACGTCGTCCCCGATGTTGCCGTTGACGTGGATGTCGTCGCCGTCGTCTCCGTAGACGAGGTCGTTCCCCTGGCCGCCGCGGACGATGTCGGTGTTCAGCCCGCCCCGCACGGTGTCCTCGCCCATATTGCCGTTGACGTCGTCATTGCCGACGCCGCCGTTGATGACGTCGTTGTCCTCGAAGCCGCGGACGGTGTCGTTCCCTCCGCTCGCGTCGATGGTGTCGTTTCCGGCATGGCCATCGATCATGTCGAAGCCGTCGCCGCCGGAGATGGAGTCGGCGCCGCCGAACCCGAGCAAGGTGTCTGCGAAGGCCGTTTCCGCTCCCGACCCAATCGGCGAAGGTCGTCGCCGACAAGGAGAACTCCGTGATGTCGAAGATGACGCCCGCCGAATTGGATTGGCGCATGGCGGTGATCGTGCCTGCGGAGACTTCGCCCCCGGACGTGACGAAACCGCTCCCCATGTATTCTTCGGATACGCCGTTGCTGTGGACGACCTTCATGTGAGTGCTGGTCGCTATGGCGAAGGCGCCCGGCGTTTCGAATTGAGCGACGCTGAACAGTTGCATGGCGCTCGAAGCCGAGCCGACGAACCTGGTCATCTCGGGAACACTCCTCTCGATTAGGCGCGCTCGGACTTCTGAGGTTCGGCGCTGGAAGGCGGCTGAGCCGCGTTAGACCCTCTCACCCCTCCAGACCCGCTTCATCTCCCAAACGGGAGACGCCGGGGGGTGGCCTCAGCGTCAGGCTTGTGTGTGAATGGCGTGTCCCGGGGGGGAGCGGCATGGGCAGGACCGTCGACGAGCGTGTGATCGAACTGTTCCGCGCCGCGGCGCTCGACGGATCGAGTTGGATCACAGCCCTCGACGCCTTCGCCCAGGCGACGGGGTCCAGGAGCGGCGATCTCATCGGCGTGAAGCCGGGCCGCGTCGTGTTCGAATGGACCAGCAATATCGACCCGCAGCTGTGGGTCGACCTGGATGAAGAGGTGAGGGCGGACCCGTCCCTCAACCCGCGCGTCCGCGCCGGCCTCGCGTCCCAGCCTTTGGAGGCCGTCGCCGCCTTCGACTACGCGTCCGACGAACTGACCCGCGCGTTCCCAAAGTACGGCGAGGCTTGCCGGCGCTACGACATCGGCCAGGGCGCCCTGGCCGTTCTGCACCGGTCAGCAGCGGGGATGGTGGGCCTGGCGACCTTGCGGTCGGCCGCGCAAGGCGCCCCCACCGATGAGCAGATGCGGACCTTCCGGCGCCTGGCGCCGCATGTGCTCGACGCGGTGCGCCTGCGCCGGATGGTGGATGAGCAGGGTACGCAGTTCGCGCTCGGCGCCCTGGACGCGATCTCCGTCTGCGCGTTTCTCTGCGACTATGGCGGCCAGGTGCGCGGACTGACGCCAGGCGCCGAGGGGCTGGTCGGCCCGGACGGGCCGCTGCGCCTGAAGCGCGGCCGGCTGACCGCGTTCCGCGACGCCGACACCGAAGCGCTGGCTGCCGCAACCAGGCGCGCGGCCGAACTGCCTGATCAGGGTGTTCAGACGGTCGTTATCCGTGACCGGGCCGGCAAGCCCTTGGCCGTCGAGGTCGCCGCCCTTCCGGCCCAACCCTGGTCTATGCTGTTCCGTCCACGGGTCATGCTGACGGTGAAGCGGCGGCCACGCCCGCCATCGGCGGAGGAGCTGATGAGCGCTTTCGGCCTGACCCTGGCCGAGGCCGACGTCACGCTCATGATCGCCAGGGGAATGCAGCGCGACCGCATCGCCGCCGCCCGGGGCGTGTCGCCCGGGACGGTCAAGTCCCAGCTGCAGGCCATCTTCGCCAAGCTGGGCGTCAGCCGCGAAAGCGAGATCACCGTCCTGCTGAGCGGGTTCTAGCCTTCATGGGGCCAGCGGCAGCCCCACATAGTTCTCCGCCACCGTGGTCTGCGCGGCCTTCGAGGCGAAGATGTACTCCAGCTCGGCGATCTGCATCTTGCGGGCGAAGGGGTCCATGTCGGGGAAGCGGTGCGTCAGGCCGGTGAACCACCAGCTGAAGCGTTCGGCCTTCCACACCCGCGCCAGGGCCCGTCCGGAATAGTCGTCGAGACCGGCCTGCGACCCCGAGGCGTAGAAGGCGGCGATGGCCTCGCTGAGCATGGCCACGTCCGAGGCGGCCAGGTTCAGCCCCTTGGCGCCCGTGGGCGGCACGATGTGGGCGGCGTCGCCGGCCAGGAACAGCCGGCCGTGGCGCATCGGCTCGGAGACGAAGCTCCTCAAGGGGGCGATCGACGTCTCGATGGAGGGCCCGCGGGTCATGGCGCAGTGGGCGTCGGGCCCCAGCCGCACGGCCAGCTCGTCCCAGATCCGCTCGTCCGGCCAGTCTTCCAGCTGCTCGTCCAGGCCGCACTGAAGATAGTAGCGGCTGCGCGTGGCCGAGCGCATCGACGCGAGCGCGAAGCCCCGCTCGTGGTTCGAGTAGATCAGCTCATGGCTGCATGGCGGCACATCGGCCAGTATGCCCAGCCAGCCGAACGGATAGACCCGTTCGAAGGCGCGCCGCAGCTCCTGGGGGATGGCCGCCCGGCTGACGCCGTAGAAGCCGTCGCACCCGGCCACGAAATCACAATCCAGCCGCTGGACCTGTCCGTCGTGCACGAAGGTGACGAAGGGGGCGGCGCTCTCCAGGTCGTGCAGGGCGACCTCGGTGGCCTCGAAGCGCACCGGCATGCCGCGGGCGGCGGCGGCCTCGATCAGGTCCCGGGTCACCTCGGTCTGGCCGTAGACCGTCACGACCTGTCCGGTCAGGGCCTTGAGGTCGAGGCGGTGGGGTTCGCCATCCAGCGCCAGGCTGAACCC
>NCED01000029.1 GCA_002280485.1 Caulobacterales bacterium 32-69-10 | reverse complement strand
CTGCCGGGCCCGCATCGCCGCGGCCGCCTTGGCCGCGCCCCGCAACTTCCGCCGCGACGCCCCGCCCATCGAGGCCCTGTCCGGGCTCAGCGCCGCCCGCCGGGCCGCCCTCGAGGCGGAGGCCCTGCGCCGCGCCCGCGCCGGCGCGCCCATGGGCCGGCCGGTGGGCCTGTGCGAGGGCCGGCTGGCCAACCTGGGCGCCGGCTGCCTGCCCGACCAGGCCAACGACTAGCTAGGTGTCGTAGGGCCGCCGTTCTCCCCTCGGGGAGAGGCCGGATCAGAAAAGAAAACGGCCCGGGATCGCTCCCGGGCCGCAATCGTCTGACGGTGCGCTCAGGCCTATTCGGCCGGGGCGGCGTCGGTGGTGGAGTGGACCACTTCCAGTTCCGCCGGGAAGGCTTCCATCGCCTCCTCGCGGGCCTGGGTCAGGGCGTCGTCACGCTGGACGGCGATCCGTTGCAGGCCGCGCAGATAGGCGCCCGTGCCGGCCGGGATGAGGCGGCCGACGATCACGTTCTCCTTCAGCCCCTCGAGCGTGTCGGTCTTGCCGTGCACGGAGGCGTCGGTGAGCACGCGGGTGGTCTCCTGGAAGGAGGCCGCCGAGATGAACGAGCGGGTCTGCAGCGAAGCCTTGGTGATCCCCAGCAGGACCGGCATGTGCAGGGCGGGACGCCCGCCGCGCGCTTCGGCCTTGCGGTTTTCTTCCTCGGCTTCCGGCTTGTCGATCAGGCCGGTGTCGCCGGGCTCGAGGATCTCGACCTTCTGCAGCATCTGACGAACGATCGTCTCGATGTGCTTGTCGTTGATCGGCACGCCCTGCAGGCGATAGACCTCCTGGATCTCATTGACCAGGTATTCGGCCAGGGCCTCGATGCCCAGGATCCGCAGGATGTCGTGCGGGTCCGGGTTGCCGTCGATGATGTATTCGCCCTTGGAGACGAAATCGCCATCGTGCACGGCGATGTGCTTGCCCTTGGGGATCAGGAACTCGGTCGCTTCGCCACCCTCTTCCGGGGTGATCTTGATGCGGCGCTTGTTCTTGTAGTCCTTGCCGAACTCCACCTTGCCGGACATTTCGGCGATGATGGCGCAGTCCTTCGGCCGGCGCGCTTCGAACAGTTCCGCGACCCGCGGCAGACCGCCGGTGATGTCGCGGGTCTTGGCGCTTTCGGTCGGGATACGGGCCAGCACGTCGCCGGGCTTGGCCTCGTCGCCGTCGCCGAACGAGAGCACCGCTCCGGCCGGCAGCAGGTAACGGGCGTCGCCGCCGTTGGCCAGCTTGCGGTAGTTGCCGTCATCGTCGAGCACGGCCATGGCCGGACGCAGGTCCGAACCCCGGGGGGACGCGCGCCAGTCGGTGACGACGCGGTTGGCGATGCCGGTGGCCTCGTCGGTCTCTTCCCGCACGGAGAAGCCTTCGACCAGGTCTTCGGCCCGCACCTTGCCGCCGACTTCGGTGATGATCGGGGTGGTGTAGGGGTCCCATTCGGCCAGACGCTGGCCGCGCTTGACGGTCTGGCCTTCGCCGACCTTCACCCGCGCGCCGTACGGCAGCTTGTAGGATTCGCGGGACTTGCCGTCGACTTCGACGGAGACCTGCATGTTGCGGTTCATGACGATGTGGTCGCCGTCCGCCGCCTTCACGGTGTTGCCCATGGTGAACTTCACCACGCCGTCGTTGGACGACTCGAAGAAGCTCTGCTCGGCCACCTGGGCGGTGCCGCCGATGTGGAAGGTGCGCATGGTGAGCTGGGTGCCCGGCTCGCCGATCGACTGGGCGGCGATGACGCCCACCGCTTCGCCGATGTTGACGCGCGTGCCGCGGGCCAGATCCCGGCCGTAGCAGGCGCCGCAGACCCCGACGTCGCTTTCGCAGACCAGGACCGAGCGGACCTTGATCGACTGCACGCCGGCGTTCTCGACGATCTCGATCTGGTTCTCGTCCAGATAGGCGTCGGCGGGAACGATGACTTCGCCCGAGACCGGGTCCTTGATGTCCTCGGCCGCGGAACGGCCCAGGATGCGGTTGCCGAGGCTGACCAGCACGTCGCCGCCTTCGACCACGGCCCGCAGGGTTTCCTTGAAGTTCGAGATGATCGGCGTCTCGATGATCTCGCCGGACGGCTTGGCCATCAGGCCGCGCATCCCGCCGAGCTGCTTCATCTGGGCCTGCGAACCGCGGGCGCCGGAGTGGGCCATCATGTAGATCGAGTTGATCTCCAGCTCGCGGCCCGTCTTCGGGTCCTTCTTGCCGGTGGAGATCTCCAGCATCATCTCGTCGGCGACGCGGTCGGTGGACTTGGCCCAGGCGTCGACGACCTTGTTGTACTTCTCACCCTTGGTGATCAGGCCGTCGGCGTACTGCTGCTCGTATTCCTCGACCAGGGCGCGGGTCTCGGCGACCAGGGCCTTCTTGCGGGCGGGGATGACGATGTCGTCCTTGCCGAAGGACAGGCCGGCCTTGGCCGCCTCGCGGAAGCCCAGGCCCATGATCTGGTCGGCGAAGATGACCGTCGCCTTCTGACCGCAGTGCCGGTAGACGGCGTCGATCAGGTTGCCGATCTCCTTCTTGGTCATCGGCTTGGCGACGAGGCGGTGACCGATGTGGCGGTTCTGCGGGAGCAGGGCCGCGATCTTCATCCGTCCGGGCGTGGTCTCGATGACCTTGGTCGCCTTGACGTTGTCGTCGGCGCCGGTCTCCTCGTAGCGAGCCTTGATCTTGGTGTGCAGGGTCACGACGCCGGCGTCGAGAGCCGCGTCGATCTCGCCGAGGTTGGCGAACAGCTTGCCCTCGCCGGGCTCGTTGTCCTTGGCCAGCGACAGGTAATAGAGGCCGAGCACGATGTCCTGCGACGGCACGATGATCGGGCGGCCGTTGGCGGGCGACACTGCGACGGCACGATGATCGGGCGGCCGTTGGCGGGCGACAGGATGTTGTTGGTCGACATCATCAGGACGCGCGCTTCCAGCTGGGCCTCGAGGCTCAGGGGGACGTGCACGGCCATCTGGTCGCCGTCGAAGTCGGCGTTGAAGGCGGCGCAGACCAGCGGGTGAAGCTGGATGGCCTTGCCCTCGATCAGCTTGGGTTCGAAGGCCTGGATGCCGAGGCGGTGCAGGGTCGGGGCCCGGTTCAGCATCACCGGGTGTTCCCGGATCACCTCTTCCAGCACGTCCCACACCTGGGGCTGCTCGCGCTCCACCATGCGCTTGGACTGCTTGACGGTGCCCGACAGGCCCTTGGCGTCGAGACGCGCGTAGATGAAGGGCTTGAACAGCTCCAGGGCCATCTTCTTGGGCAGGCCGCACTCGTGCAGCTTCAGCTCGGGACCCACGACGATGACCGAACGGCCGGAGTAGTCGACGCGCTTGCCGAGCAGGTTCTGGCGGAAGCGGCCCTGCTTGCCCTTCAGCATGTCGGCCAGCGACTTCAGGGGCCGCTTGTTGGCGCCGGTGATGACCCGGCCGCGGCGGCCGTTGTCGAACAGGGCGTCGACGGCTTCCTGCAGCATCCGCTTCTCGTTGCGGATGATGATGTCAGGGGCGCGCAGCTCCATCAGGCGCTTCAAACGGTTGTTCCGGTTGATGACGCGGCGATAGAGGTCGTTGAGGTCGGAGGTGGCGAAGCGGCCGCCGTCCAGCGGCACCAGCGGGCGCAGCTCGGGCGGGATGACCGGGACGACCGTCAGGATCATCCACTCCGGCTTGTTGCCGGACTCCATGAAGGCCTCGATGATCTTGAGGCGCTTGGAGTACTTCTTCTGCTTCATGTCCGACGGATTGTCGGCCAGCTCGGCGCGGAGGCGGTCGGCTTCCTTGGGCAGGTCGATGGCCATCAGCAGGCCGCGGACGGCTTCGGCGCCGATCTCGGCGGTGAAGCTGTCGTCCCCGAACTCCTCCTGGTAGCGCATGTAGTCGTCTTCGGTCAGCAACTGGTGCTGCTTCAGCGGGGTCAGGCCCGGCTCCGTGACGATGTAGTGCTCGAAGTACAGGACCCGCTCGATGTCCTTCAGCGGCATGTCGAGCATCATGGCGATGCGGCTCGGCAGCGACTTCAGGAACCAGATGTGGGCGACGGGGCTGGCCAGCTCGATGTGGCCCATGCGCTCGCGCCGGACCCGGGCGAGCGTGACTTCCACGCCGCACTTCTCGCAGATGATGCCCTTGTACTTCATGCGCTTGTACTTGCCGCACAGGCACTCGTAGTCCTTGGTCGGACCGAAGATGCGGGCGCAGAACAGACCGTCGCGCTCCGGCTTGAAGGTCCGGTAGTTGATGGTCTCGGGCTTCTTGATCTCGCCGAAGGACCACGAGCGGATCTTCTCGGGGCTGGCGAGCGAAATGCGGATCTGGTCGAAGGTCGGCGCGGCGGCGACCGGATTGAAGATATTCAGGACTTCCTGGTTCATGAGAGTTCCCAGTCTGTCGTCAGTTTAAACAAGCGATGGAGGGGTGCTGACGGCGCGCCCTCCGCGCTGAGATCTAAAAATCGTCATCCGCAGCTGATCGCGTTCCGCTTGCTGGGTCCTCGGGTCAAGCCCGAGGATGACGGTGTTGGCAGGCCCTAGCTGTTCTCCAGCTCGACGTTCAGGCCCAGGGAACGCATTTCCTTGACCAGCACGTTGAAGCTTTCCGGGATGCCGGCCTCGAAGCTGTCGTCCCCGCGGACGATGGCCTCGTAGACCTTGGTGCGGCCCGCCACGTCGTCGGACTTCACCGTCAGCATCTCCTGCAGGGTGTAGGCGGCGCCGTAGGCTTCGAGGGCCCACACCTCCATTTCCCCGAAGCGCTGACCGCCGAACTGGGCCTTGCCGCCCAGCGGCTGCTGGGTGACCAGGCTGTAGGGGCCGATCGAGCGGGCGTGGATCTTGTCGTCCACCAGGTGGTGCAGCTTCAGCATGTAGATGTAGCCGACCGTGACCGGGCGCTTGAACTGCTCGCCGGTCTGGCCGTCGAACAGGATCACCTGACCCGACGGATCGAGACCGGCCATCTTCAACATGTCTTCGATGTCGTCGATGTGCGCGCCGTCGAACACCGGGGTGGCGATCGGAACGCCCTTGCCGAGGTTCTTGCACAGCTCGATCAGTTCTTCGTCGGTCTCGGGCAGCTCCTGGTCCTTGCCGTAGACGTCCTGCAGACGCTCGATCAGGGCCTGGCGCTGGCCGCCGTTCTGCCAGGCTTCCAGCAGGGCGGTGATCTGCTTGCCCATGCCGGCGCAAGCCCAGCCGAGGTGGGTCTCGAAGATCTGGCCGACGTTCATCCGCGACGGCACGCCGAGCGGGTTCAGCACCACGTCGACGTGGGTGCCATCCGCCAGGTGGGGCATGTCCTCGATCGGCAGGATCTTGGAGATGACGCCCTTGTTGCCGTGACGGCCGGCCATCTTGTCGCCCGGCTGCAGCTTCGGCCACGAAGACCTTGACCATCTTCATTACGCCAGGCGGCAGTTCGTCGCCGCGCTGCAGCTTGTCGACCTTGTCCTCGAAGCGACGGTCCAGACGCTTGCGGGCCTCGTCGAACTGGCGACGCATGGCCTCCAGCTCGCCCATGGCCTTCTCGTCTTCGAGCGCGATCTGCCACCAGAGGCCCGGCGCGATATCGCCCAGCTTCTCGGCGGTGATCTCGCCGCGGCCCAGCCCCTTGGGACCGGACACGGCGACCTTGCCCACCAGCATCTCGCGCAGACGCGAGGTCATGTTGCGGTTCAGGATGGCGAATTCGTCGTCGCGGTCCTTGCCGAGGCGCTCGATCTCTTCCCGTTCGATGGCCAGGGCGCGTTCGTCCTTGTCGACGCCGTGCCGGTTGAACACCCGGACCTCGACGACCGTGCCCGTGACGCCCGGGGGCAGCCGCAGGGAGGTGTCGCGGACGTCGGACGCCTTTTCGCCGAAGATGGCGCGCAGCAGCTTCTCTTCCGGGGTCATCGGGCTCTCGCCCTTGGGCGTGACCTTACCGACCAGGATGTCGCCCGGCATGATCTCGGCGCCGATCGCCACGATGCCCGCTTCGTCGAGGTTGCGCAGGGCCTCCTCGCCGACGTTGGGGATGTCGCGGGTGATCTCTTCCGGCCCGAGCTTGGTGTCGCGGGCCATGACCTCGAATTCCTCGATGTGGATCGAGGTGAACACGTCGTCGGAGACGATGCGCTCGGAGATCAGGATCGAGTCTTCGAAGTTGTAGCCGTTCCAGGGCATGAAGGCGACGAGGGCGTTGCGGCCCAGGGCCAGTTCGCCCAGCTCCGTCGACGGGCCGTCGGCGATGATGTCGCCGGCGCGGATCTTGTCGCCGACCCGCACCAGCGGGCGCTGGTTGATGCAGGTGTTCTGGTTCGAGCGCTGGAACTTCGACAGGCGGTAGATGTCGACGCCCGGCTTGTTCGGGTCCTGCTCTTCGGTCGCACGGATGACGATGCGGGTGCCGTCGATCTGCTCGACCACGCCGGTGCGGCGGGCGATGACCACGGCGCCGGAGTCGCGGGCGACCACGTCCTCCATGCCGGTGCCGACCAGGGGCGCGTCGGACTGGATCAGCGGCACCGCCTGGCGCTGCATGTTCGAGCCCATCAGCGCGCGGTTGGCGTCGTCGTTTTCCAGGAAGGGGATCAGGGCCGCGGCCACCGAAACCACCTGCTTGGGCGACACGTCCATGAAGTCGACGTGTTCACGCAGCGACAGGGTCACGTCGCCGTTGATGCGGGTGGTGACCAGGTCTTCGACGACATTGCCGTTTTCGAGCTTGATGTTGGCCTGGGCGATGACGTGCTTGGCCTCTTCCATCGCCGACATATAGACCACGTCCTCGGTGGTCTTGCCGTCGGTCACCCGGCGGTACGGGCTCTCGATGAAGCCGTACTTGTTCACCCGCGCGTGGGTGGCCAGGGAGTTGATCAGGCCGATGTTCGGGCCTTCCGGCGTTTCAATGGGGCAGATCCGGCCGTAGTGGGTCGGGTGCACGTCGCGGACTTCGAAGCCCGCCCGCTCGCGCGTCAGACCGCCCGGGCCAAGCGCCGACAGGCGGCGCTTGTGGGTGATCTCCGACAACGGGTTGGTCTGGTCCATGAACTGGGACAGCTGGGACGAGCCGAAGAACTCGCGCACGGCGGCGGCGGCCGGCTTGGCGTTGATCAGGTCGTGCGGCATGACCGTGTCGATATCGACCGAGCTCATGCGCTCCTTGATCGCCCGCTCCATGCGCAGCAGGCCGACGCGGTACTGGTTCTCCAGCAGCTCGCCCACCGAACGGACCCGGCGGTTGCCGAGGTTGTCGATGTCGTCGATTTCGCCGCGGCCGTCGCGCAGGCCGACCAGGACCTTGAGGACCTGCAGCACGTCTTCCTTGCGCAGGACGCGCATGTCGTCCGGGCAGTCGAGCTCCAGGCGCATGTTCATCTTCACCCGGCCGACGGCCGAGAGGTCGTAGCGCTCCGAGTCGAAGAACAGGCTGCGGAACATGGCCTCGGCGGCTTCCACCGTCGGCGGCTCGCCCGGACGCATGACGCGGTAGATGTCGAACAGCGCGTCCTCGCGGCCGGTGTTCTTGTCCACGCGAAGCGTGTTGCGCATGTAGGCGCCGACCGTGACGTGGTCGATGTCGAGCACGTCGATGGTGGTGAAGCCCTGCTCTTCCAGGGCCGCGATCGAGGTCGGGTCCAGTTCGTCGCCGGCTTCGGCGTAGATCTCGCCGGTCTCGTAATTGACCGCGTCGCGGGCCAGGAAGCGGCCGATCAGGGCCTCAGGGGCCACGAGCAGCGTCTTGACGCCGCTGTCGGCCAGCTTCTTGGCGGCTCTAGCCGAGACCTTCTGGCCGGCCGGAGCCACTTCCTCGCCGGTGTCGGCGTTGATCAGCGGGAACTCCGGCTTCACGCCGCGCCAGCGCTCGACCTTGTACGGGGTGGCCCAGCCGCCTTCGCGCTTCTCGAAGGGGATGACGTCGTAGAAGGTGGTGAGGATCTCCTCGCCGTCCATCCCGAGGCCGTAGAGGAAGGTGGTGGCGGGCAGTTTGCGCCGGCGGTCGATGCGGACGTAGACCACGTCCTTGGCGTCGAACTCGAAGTCGAGCCACGAGCCGCGGTAGGGAATGACGCGCGCCGCGAACAGCAGCTTGCCGGACGCGTGGGTCTTGCCCTTGTCGTGGTCGAAGAAGACGCCCGGCGAGCGGTGCATCTGGGAGACGATCACCCGCTCGGTGCCGTTGACGATGAAGGTGCCCTTCTCCGTCATCAGCGGGATGTCGCCCATGTAGACGTCCTGCTCCTTGATGTCCTTCACGGAGCGGGCGCCGGTCTCCTCGTCGTTCTCGAACACGATGAGGCGCAGCTTGACCTTCAGCGGCGCGGCATAGGTCATGTCGCGCTGGATGCATTCTTCGACGTCGTACTTCGGCTCCTCGAACTCGTAGGAGACGTACTCGAGCACGGCGCGCTCGTTGAAGTCCTTGATCGGGAACACCGACTTGAAGACGGCCTCGATCCCCTCGTCCCGGCGGTCCGGGCTGCGCGTCTCGCGCTGGAGGAACTGTTCGTAGGAGGAGCGCTGAACCTCGATCAGGTTCGGCATCTGCACGGCTTCGGGGATACGGCCGAAGGACTTCCGGATCCGCTTCTTGCCGGTGAAGGACTGAGCCATCTATGTTCCCTTGGCGACGGCGCGGGAACGGCCCCACGCGTCGTGAATTATGTGTCCTGCGTCCACCCTCAACGCCCCAAACGGGGGGCGCCGGACGCTGGAATCCCCGGGCCCGTCCCTTGTGGAGACGGCGGGGAAGCTCCCTCGCATGGTCGGAGGGCGACGGACCATGCCTCGGAGCGTTACGGGCGCGACGAATCGCGCGGAATCAGTCTGGAATTTCGCGAGGGAGCCGAGATAAGCGATTTCCCTTGGGAAGGGAAGAGGCGTGTGACGGTTTTTTGTTGAATTCGCTGGCGAGTCAGCGCGCGGGCGCCGCCTACCACAGGGTCCGGCTCGCCCGCTCCGGCCAGGCGGCGTCATAAGCGTCGCCCCCTACCCTCTCCTCGCTCATGGAGGCGAGGATGCGGCCCGGCGTCGGCAGGCCTTTCGGGCCCACCTGCCGCCCAGAGTCCCACAGCCTCGATCGCACCACCGCCCGCGCGCATTGGAAGAACACCGTGTCGACCGCGATGACCATGACGGTGCGCGGCGCCTTTCCGCCGACTTCGAAACTGGCCAGGAGGTCCGGCTCGGCGCTGAGCCGCGCCTGCCCGTTCACCCGCATCGTCGTGCCTGAGCCGGGAATGAGGAACAGCAGCGCGACCCTCGGGTCGCGCACCACGTTGTGCAGAGAATCGATCCGGTCGTTCCCGCGCCAGTCCGGCAGCAAGAGCGTCCGCTCGTCGGCGATCCGCACCACCGAGCCGGCGTCGCCGCGGGGCGAGCAGTCGAGGCCCTCGGGGCCTACGGTAGCCAGGGCGACAAACGGCGAGGCCTCGATCAGCGCCCGGTAGTGCGGCGTGATGAGGTCGCTCTCCTTGACCGTGGACGCCTCCAGCGGGACGCCATAGCGCGCCTCCAACTCCTCCACCGTGGCGATGTATTCCATGGGCGCCCCCTTCAGTCGCCGAACTCGGGCATGGGTGCTGTTTAGAACCGCCGGCCCCCGATGATAAGCTTCGCCATGGCCGCGCCCCGGCGATCCATCAACCGCGCCAAGGATCTGCGCAGGGCGATGTCCCTGCCGGAGGTGACGCTGTGGGCCCGGCTGCGTTCAAATGGGGTCGGCGGGTTGCGCTTTCGGCGCCAGCGTCCCGTGGGGCCTTACATCCTCGACTTCTACTGCGCCGAGGCGAGGCTGGCGGTGGAAGTCGATGGCGCGAGCCATGACACCCGGGTCGCCTACGATGGGCGCCGGGACGAGTGGCTGTCGCAGAACGACATCCGTGTCCTGCGCCTGCCCGCCACACTGGTTCTCAAGGAAATGGAAGCCGCGCTCGCCGCCATAGAAGCTGCCGCTCGCAATCCATGATCTTCCCCTGCGCTCTCCTGCGCGGGGGAAGTACCCGGCGATAGCCGGGGGATGGGGGCTTTGGTTCCACACGGCTGGCGGAAGCGCCCCAAAGCCCCCTCCACCACCTTCGGTGGTCCCCCTCCCCCGGCACGAAGAGGCCGGGGGAGGATCTAAAGAAAACGGGCCCGGAGGTTTCCCTCCGGGCCCGTGAACCGTAGCAGCGTAGCGCTGCCGCCAGACTACTTGATCTGGACGGAGGCGCCGGCTTCTTCCAGCTTCTTCTTGATCTCTTCCGCTTCCTGCTTGGAGATGTTCTCCTTCACGGGCTGCGGGGCGCCTTCGACGAGGTCCTTGGCTTCCTTCAGGCCCAGGTCGGACCGGATGCCGCGGACTTCCTTGATGACGTTGATCTTCTTGTCGCCGCCGCCGGTCAGGATGACGGTGAATTCGGTCTGCTCTTCAGCAGCTTCGGCCGGAGCGGCGGCGCCGCCGGCGGGGGCGGCGAAGGCCACCGGGGCGGCGGCGGAGACGCCCCACTTTTCTTCGAGCAGCTTGGACAGCTCAGAGGCTTCCAGCACGGTCAGCTTGGAGAGGTCTTCGACGATCTTGGAGAGGTCGGCGGCCATGATGTGGTTTCCTTAAAGGCGAGGATGAGAGTTCGAAATTGCGAAGATGACCAACAGGTCTACGCGGCGTCCTTGGTCGCGTAGGCGTTGAAGACCCGAGCCAGCTGACCGGCGGGCGCCTGCAGCACGCCGGCGATCTTGGTCGCGGGCGCGTTGAGGAGGCCGATGATCTGCGAGCGCAGCTGGTCCAGCGACGGCAGGGTGGCGAGCGCCGCCACGGCCTTCTGGTCCAGGACGGCCGGACCCATGAGGCCGCCCATGACCACGAACTTGTCGTTGGTCTTGGCGTACTCGGTCGCGACCTTGGCGGCGGAGACAGCGTCCGGCGCATAGGCGATGGCGACGGGGCCCTTGAAGAGGGCGTCGCCGGCCTCCCCGTGGGACCCGGCCAGGGCCTTCTGAACCAGGGTGTTCTTCACCACCTGAAGCGAGGCGCCTTCCTTACGAAGGCGGCCGCGCAGGTCGGTCATTTCCGCAACGGTCAGACCCATGTAGTGGGTCACGACCACGGCGCCGGCTCCGTCGAACACGCCCTTGAGCGTCTCGATGGCTTCCGACTTTTGAGCGCGGTCCATTGCGGTCTCCGTTACTCATTACAGCGACCGGACAATCCGGCAGCCGAACGGGCCCTTCGCGCGGGCGAGCCCACGCGCAAAGCCGGTAAGTCTGTCCACAGGATGCACGGCCCACTGCCCCCGCCCCTCTCGAGGAAGCGGATCGAATGCGGCTCTTGCTCCCCGTCTCCCCGCGGCCGGAAGAATTAAGGCTGTGAAGCCCCGCGGTTCTCGGACAGGATCGGCGGTCGGATGCGAGACCCGTCCACCGGAGGCGCGCCTTTAGCGCAGGTGAGGGCGAATTTCAATGCCCTGCCCTTCTCCCTTTCAAAGGGAGAAGGTGGCCCGGAGGGCCGGATGAGGGGTCGTTCAGAACATGGCGCCTCGCTTCAATGATGCGCTACGTTCGGCGCCGCCCCCTCATCCGTCGGCTACGCCGACACCTTCTCCCCGAGGGGAGAAGGACTAAGAAGGCGGGCTTTTAAGCGGCGGGGCCGCCGTCAGCGGGTCCGCCCCGTCGTGGGCGGCGACGACCGCCGCGGCCACCGTGGCCATCAGGGTCATGCGCTCAGGGACAGGGCGGGTGGTCGAGCCGATCATCACCGCCACCGCGTAGGTGCGCCCGTCCGGGGCGCCGAGCAGGCCGACGTCGTTGTAGCCGGTCGACTGGTCGAACAGGTCCTGGCCGGTGCCGGTCTTGTGGCTGATGGTCCAACCCATCGGCAGCCCCGCCGGCAGGCGCATCGGCCCGGTCGAGGTCTGAGCCATCACCTGCTGCAGCCGCGCGGTCGAGGCCGGGGACAACAGTTCGCCCCGCTTCAGCCGGGCCAGGGCCTCCACCAGGGCGACCGGCGTCGCCCCGTCGTCCGGATCGGCGAGGTAGGCGTCAAGCGCGGCATGACGCACCGCCGGGTCGATCAGGTCGCGGTCGGTCCAGAAGGCGCGGCCGAACGAATACTCGGGCTTCCAGGCCAGGGCCGCGATCTTGGGCTGCAGCACCTTCTCCTCGGGCCCGGCGCGGATGGCGCCCAGCCGCTTGGCGGCGATGGTCCTCTGCACCGCCTCGGAACCGCCGACCCGGCGCATGACGATGTCGTTGGCGGCATTGTCCGAAAGCGCGACCTGCATCGCCAGCAGGTCCCCCAGGGTGGTCTGGTAGGCGCCGCCCGCCAGCTTCTCGCGGATCGGTTGGTTGAAGACACTGAGGTCGGCCGGGGTGACCGTCACGCTCTCGGCGAGGTCGATCTCGCCCCGGTCGACGGCGTCCAGCAGGGCGATCGCCACCCACAGCTTGGAGACGCTCTGCTGGGGCAGGACGGCCAGGCCGTTCGAGCCCGTCGTCCAGCCGGCCTGCAGGTCGTGCACCGCGATGCCGACGCTGCCGCCGAAGTCCTTGCGAAGCTGCTCCAGCCGCAGGGTCAGCGCCATGGGCGCCGCCGGCGCGCCCGGCCGCCTGAACCCCGGGTCGTGGCCCATCCGCAGCGGGGCGCATGCCGTCGCCAGCACGACCACAATCAGCAGAAGGGGGCGGAGCAGGTTCACCGCCCGAAGACTAGAGCCCCACCGCCTCCGCCACCAGTTCGTAGGAGCGCACCCGGGCGGCGTGGTCGAAGATCTGGGCGGTGAGCATCAGCTCGTCGGCGCCGGTGCGGGCGATGAAGGCGTCGATCCCCGCCTTGATCGTGGCGGGCGACCCGACCACGGCGCAGGCGAGCGCGTGGTCGAGCATGGTTTGGCCCTGGGCGTCGGGGCGGAAGTCCGGATCCGGCGGCGGCAGGGGTCCGGCGCGGCCGGTCCTCAGGTTGACGAAGGCCTGCTGCTGCGAGGTGAACAGCAGCCGCGCCTCCTCCTCGGTGTCGGCGCAGAAGGCGCTCATCCCCAGCATGACATAGGGCTTGTCCAGGAACTCCGACGGCTGGAACCGCTCGCGGTAGATCCTCACCGCATTGTCGAGCTCGGCCGGGGCGAAGTGCGAGGCGAAGGCGTAGGGCAGCCCGAGGTGGGCGGCGAGCTGGGCGCCGTAGAGGCTGGAGCCCAGAATCCACACCGGCACGTCCTGGCCCTCCCCCGGCACGGCCCGCACCCGCTGGTTCGGCTCGGCCGGGCGGAAATAGTTGATCAGTTCGATCACGTCCTGAGGGAAGGCGTCGATGTCGCCGGCCAGGGTGCGCCGCAGCGCCCGCGCCGTGACCTGGTCGGTGCCCGGCGCGCGGCCGACGCCCAGGTCGATGCGGCCGGGGAACAGGGCGGCCAGGGTGCCGAAGGCCTCGGCCACCATCAGGGGCGCGTGGTTGGGCAGCATGACGCCCCCCGCCCCGACCCGGATGGTCGAGGTGCCCGCCGCCACATGGCCGATCACCACCGCCGTCGCCGCCGAGGCGATGCCCGGCATGTTGTGGTGCTCGGCCAGCCAATAGCGGTTGTAGCCCAGCCGCTCGGCGGCGCGGGCCAGGTCCAGGCTGTTGTGCAGCGACTGGGACACGTCGCCGCCCAAGGTGATGGGCGACAGGTCGAGGACGGACAGCTTGGTCATGGGGGGCATATGGGGATGGCGGCGGGCGGGCGCCGCTGCGACACGCCTCGTCCTTCGACAAGCTCAGGATGAGGCGACTTCAAAGGGCGTGGGAAGTAGGAAAGCCTCATCCTGAGCTTGTCGAAGGACGAGGCTTTCCGATCCCGCGGGCCTAGGCGGCCGTCAGCGACGCCAGGTCGATGACGAAGCGGTACTTCACATCGCTCTTGAGCATCCGCTCATAGGCCGTGTTGACCTCCTGGATCGGGATCAGCTCGATGTCGGCGGCCAGGCCATGCTTGCCGCAGAAGTCCAGCATCTCCTGGGTCTCGGCGATGCCCCCGATCAGCGAGCCGACAATGCTCCGACGACGGAAGATCAGGCCCGACCAGTTGGGCGACGGGTGCGGTTCCGACGGCACCCCGACCAGGCACAGGACGCCGTCGCGCTTCAGGCAGTTGATGAACGGGTCGAGGTTGTGGGGCGCGGCCACGGTGTTGAGGATGAAGTCGAACTTGCCGGCTTCGGCGGCCATGGCGTCGGCGTCCTTGGAGATCACCGCCTCATGGGCGCCCAGCCGCTTGGCGTCCGCGACCTTGTCCGGCGAGGTGGTGAACACCACCACCTCGGCGCCCATGGCCCGGGCGATCTTCACGCCCATGTGGCCGAGGCCGCCCAGGCCGACGATCCCGACCCGCTGGCCGGGGCCCACTTTCCAGTGGGCGAGCGGCGAATAGGTGGTGATGCCGGCGCAAAGCAGGGGCGCGGTAGCCGCCGGATCCATGCCTTCGGGCACTTTCAGCACGAACCGGTCGCTGACGACGATCTTGTCGGAATAGCCGCCGTTGGTCGGCTTGCCGGTCTCCTTCTCGACGCCGAGATAGGTGCCGACGAAGCCCGAGCCTTCGCAGTACTGCTCCAGGCCATCGTCGCAGCTCTTGCAGTGCTGGCAGCTGTCGACCATGCAGCCGACGCCGACAAGGTCGCCTTCCTTGAACTTCGAGACCTCGCCGCCGATGGCGGTGACCCGGCCGACGATCTCGTGACCCGGCACGAGCGGGCGGGGCACGTCGCCCCACTCGCCGCGGGCGGCGTGGACGTCGGAGTGGCAGATGCCGCAGTACAGGATGTCGATCTGCACGTCGTGCGGACCCGGGTCGCGGCGCTCGAAGCTGTAGGGCCGCAGCGGCGAGGTGTTGTCGTAGGCGGCATAGCCGGAAGCGGGGATCATCGGCGGCTCCTGGAGGAGGGAAATGGGGGGACGCCGCAAGGGATAGCATCCCGGCGCCCACCACCGCCACCGACTTTTTTACAAGCCGGTATGGAACTAACCAAAAGAAAGGGCGGCCGCGTCACCGCGGCCGCCCTCGCCTCTTTGGATCGCCGCTGGCTTACGCCGACAGAGAAGCCGTATCGATCTTCACCCCGGGACCCATGGTCGAGGAGAGCGAGACCTTCTTGATGTAGGTGCCCTTGGCCCCGCTCGGCTTGGAGCGGTTGAGCGCCTCGACCATCGCCTTGGCGTTGGCCAGCAGGGCGTCGTCGGTGAACGAGACCTTGCCGATGCCGGCGTGGACGATGCCCGCCTTCTCGACGCGGAACTCGACGGCGCCGCCCTTGGCGTCCTTGACGGCCTGGCCGACGTTCATGGTCACCGTGCCGACCTTGGGGTTGGGCATCAGGCCGCGGGGGCCCAGCACCTTGCCCAGACGGCCCACCAGGGCCATCAGGTCGGGGGTGGCGATGACGCGGTCGAAGTCCATGAAGCCGCCCTGGATCTTCTCAACCAGGTCCTCGGCGCCCACGGTCTCGGCGCCGGCGGCCGTCGCTTCGTCGGCCTTGGGGCCGCGGGCGAAGACGGCGACGCGGACGTCGCGGCCGGTGCCCGACGGCAGGTTCACGACGCCGCGGACCTGCTGGTCGGCGTGACGCGGATCGACGCCCAGGTTGACGGCGATCTCGACGCTTTCGTCGAACTTGGCGGTGGCGTTGGACTTCACCAGCTTGATGGCTTCGTCGAGGCCATAGGCCTTGGCGAGGTCGCCGCTGAAAGCCTGGATGCGCTTTGCTTGCTTGGCCATGTGCTTAGTCCACCACCTGCAGGCCCATCGCCCTGGCCGAGCCCTCGATGATCCGAGTGGCGGCGTCCAGGTCGTTGGCGTTGAGATCCTTCATCTTCTTCTCGGCGATGTCGCGGCACTGACCGCGGGTCACCTTGCCGGCGTAGTCCTTGCCGGTGGTCGCCGAGCCCGACTTGATGCCGGCCGCTTCCTTCAGGAAGAAGGTGGCGGGGGGCGTCTTGGTGACGAAGGTGAACGACTTGTCCTGATAGACGGTGATGACGGTGGGCAGCGGGGTGCCCTTGGCCATCTCGCCGGTGCGGGCGTTGAACTCCTTGCAGAAGCCCATGATGTTGACGCCGCGCTGACCCAGCGCCGGCCCGATGGGCGGCGAAGGCGTGGCGGAGCCCGCAGGCACCTGCAGCTTGATGTAGCCCAGAATCTTCTTGGCCATCTTCTACTCCATGTTCCGGACCGCGGGATTGCGGGCCGTATGGCCGTGGTGCGGGGTTACGGTGGCCGCCCCCTCCCACGGATTTTGCAGCTGGGATGAACCCGACTGCATTTAAGGGACCCGAAGGTCCCTCAACTCTATTCCGCTCATCCCCGCGGAAGCGGGGACCCAGTTCGGACCGTTGCACTTCCGGCCAAAGCGCTGGGTCCCCGCTTCCGCGGGGATGAGCGGGTAATTGCTAGCCGCCCTTTTCGACCTGGCCGTATTCCAGTTCGACCGGGGTCGCCCGGCCGAAGATGGAGACGGTCACGCGCAGGCGCGCCCGGTCCTCGTCGACCTGCTCGACCGTGCCCGAGAAGCTCTGGAACGGGCCGTCGGTGACGCGCACCGCCTCGCCGATCTCGAAGCGGATGGTGGGCTTGGGCCGCTCGACGCCTTCTTCGATGGCGCCGATGATGCGGGCGACTTCCTTGTCGGAGACCGGCATGGGCTTGGAGCCCGAACCGAGGAAGCCCGTCACCTTCGGGGTGTTCTTGATCAGGTGGTAGGCCTCGTCCGAGAGGTCCATCTTCACCAGCACATAGCCCGGGAAGAATTTGCGCTCGGCGTTGATCTTCCGGCCGCGGCGGATCTCGACCACATCCTCGGTCGGGACCAGGATCTCCGAGAAGCTGTCCTCCAGCCCCTGGGCCTTGGCCTGCTCGCGGATGTTCTCGGCCACCTTCTTCTCGAAGTTCGAGTAGGCGTGGACGATGTACCACTTGTGGTGCGGGTTGGACTTGGCCTCGGGGGCCGCGGCTTGGGTGTCGGTCATTTGTGCTAGCTCGCCAGCTTGAGGAGCTGCTGGATCATAGCGCCCAGCCCGATGTCGACGATCCGCAGGAACAGCGCCGTCACGACAACCATGATGAACACCATGATCGAGGTGATCCAGGTTTCCTTCCAGGAGGTCCAAGTGATCTTCTTGGCCTCGCCGCGGACTTCGCGGGCGAACTGGGCGGGACTGGTGCGCTTCTTCGGTGGAGAGGGTGCGGCCGTGGCCATGGCGACAGCCGGCGGCTTGGCCGCGGCGCCGCCGCGCCCAGCTCCCTTGGATCCCGTAATGGGCGTCTTCGCCTTGGCCATGACGGCTAACTCAACTCCTCAGACGCCGCTGACTTGAGCGCGGCGGGTCTCATATGGGGTTCCAGCGCGGTTGGCAGGAGTGGAGGGACTCGAACCCCCGGCCCTCGGTTTTGGAGACCGATGCTCTACCAGCTGAGCTACACTCCTAGACGCCTTCTCCGGCCAATGCAGAACGCGCCGGGAGCGGCTGGCCGCCGGCGCGATCGGCCTTTCGCCGGAGCCGACGCGTTTATCAGGGGCGATGCGGGCAGGCAAGCGCGGGGAGCGGTCAGAGCGCCGCCTCGATCGCCAGAGCCAGGGCCAGGGCCCGCGCGCCCTCCTCCCCGGTCACCGCCGGCCGGCCATGGCCGGCGACGGCGGCGATGAAGCGGCCCACGCTGGCGCCGAGGGGATCGCGGCCGTCAGGGCTTTCGGCGAAGTCCGCATCGAGCCTGTGGGCCGTTCGGTTGACGAAGGACGGGGCGAGGAAATCGACCTCCACCGCGCCGGACGGATAGACCACCTTCATGGTCCGCTTGCGGGCGGGCGCCTCGCGGGAGGCCTCGAAGCGGCCGGTCAGCCCGCCGCCGAAATCGACCTCGCAGGCGACGGTGTCGAAACCGCCCTCGGCCTGCACCACATGCGCCTGCCCCGGTCCTGCCAGGGCCAGGCCCAGGTCGAGGTCGTGGATCATCAGGTCGGGGACGCAGGAAACGTCGCGGTTGCGTTCCGAGGGCGTGCCCAGCCGCACCGCCTCGATGCGCACCGGCCGCTCGGAAAGGGCCATCAGGCCCATGGCCTCGAACACCACCCGCTCCTGGTGGCCGCAGGCCAGCACCAGCCCCCGCGCCCTCGCCTCCTCGACCAGGGCGCCCGCCTCGGCGTCGGCGATCGCCAGAGGCTTTTCGACATAGGTGTGCCGACCGGCCCGCAAGGACGCCAGGGCGAGGGGAAAATGGCTGTCGCCTGGGCTGGCGATGGTCACCACGTCCACCGCGGCCAGGAAGGCGTCTAGGTCGTCATAGGCCTCGCCCCCGACCAGCCCGGCCAGGGCCACGGCGTGGGCGCGGTGATGATCGTAGATGGCCGCCAGCCGCGCGCCTTCGGCCGCCGCGTACTTGCGTGCGTGATAGCCGCCGAACACCCCCGCCCCCGCAACGCCCGCTCGCAGCACCGCCGTCTCCTCGAAATCGCTCTCGGCGATAGTCCGCGCCGCGGCCCCGGGGCAAGGGCGAACACGTTTTGCGTCTCGGCTTGGCCACACGCTCGGGCTACAAGCCTCGATCCCCTGCGCGCCGAGGTCATGCCGTGTCCCGTCTGTTCAACGCCTATGTGATGGTCGACTGGAGCGCCTCCCAGACCCCCAAGGTGGGCAAGGACTCCGTGTGGATCGGGGTGATGAAGCGCGACATCCGCTTCCGCCTGACCTTCGAGGCCTTCAACCCCGCGACCCGCCAGGCCGCCGAGGTCCAGCTGCGCGAGATCATGGCCGACCTGCGCCGTCGCGGCGACAAGGCCCTGGTCGGCTTCGACTTCAACCTGGGCTTTCCCGCCGGCACGGCCGCGGCGCTGAAGCTGAAGGATCCGACCTGGGCGGGCCTGTGGGCCTTCCTGGCCAAGGACCTGGTCGACAAGGCCGACAACACCAACAACCGCTTCGCCGTCGCCGCCAAGATGAACCGGCTGATGACCGACGAGCCGCGGCCGTTCTGGGGCGCGCCGCCCAAGGACGTGCAGCGGTGGCTGCAGCCCACCAAGGCCGAGGTGGTGTCCGGCGATCCGGCCCAGCTGCGCCGCACCGAGCTGGCCACCGCCGGCCTCGGCAAGACTTCGGCCAAGAGCGTGTGGCAGATGACCGGCGCCGGCGCCGTCGGCGGCCAGACCCTGGTCGGTATTCCCGCCCTCAAGCGCTTCGTCGACGAGCTTGGCGACAAGGCCGTGGTCTGGCCGTTCCAGACCGGCTGGAAAGCCCTGACCCCCGCCGATGTCGAGGACAAGGAAGCGGTGATCGCCGAGGTCTATCCCTCCCTGATCCCGGTCAAGGCCGAACCCGGCGAGGTGATCGACCGCGCCCAGGTGCGTGCGCTCGCCGAGCACTTCGCCAAGCTGGATGAAGCCGGCAAGCTCGGGGCCGTGTTCGCGGCCAAGCCGGGCGAGGATGTCGAGGTGGTGGAGCGGGAGGAAGGCTGGATACTCGGCGCGTGACGGCTGGCGTCCCCCCGCCCCGCTCGCCTTCGGCGAGTCGCCCTCCCCTCGAGGGGGAGGGGAAGCAGCGTGCTCGCGTATTGCGGAACAACGCGACCGAGTGGGAGCGGCGGCTGTGGAGCATCCTCCGCCATTCGCCGAAGCGTTTTCGCAGGCAGGTCCCGATCGGTCCCTACATCGCCGACTTCGCCAGCCACTCCGCAAAGCTCGTCATCGAGCTCGATGGCCAGCAGCACGACGCAGTGAAGGACGCCGCCCGAGACGCTTGGTTCGCGAAGGCGGGCTACCAGACGCTGCGGTTCACCAATGCCGCGGTCGAGCGCGACATCTCCCAGGTTCTCCACGCCATCGACGCAGCTTCCCCTCCCCCTGGAGGGGAGGGCGACTCGGCGCAGCCGAGCGGGGCGGGGGGACGCGTCCGGTGAGCAAGCCTTGCCCGTTCTGTGCGATTCCGGAAGACGACATCGTCTACGAGGACGCCGCCGCCCTCGCCTTCCTCGACCACAGCCCGCTGGCGATCGGCCACGTGCTGCTGATCCCCCGCCTCCATGTCGAGACGATCTTCGACGCCGACGACGCCGTCCTGATCGCCCTCGCCCTGGCCTCGAGGACCCTCGCCGTGGCCATCCGCACGGCCTTCGCCGCCGACGGCCTGTTCGTGGCGCAGAACAATGTGATCAGCCAGTCCGTGCCGCACATGCACGTCCACCTCGTGCCCCGCTTCCAGGGCGACAAGCTGTTCTCGAACGGCTCGATGGTGTGGAAGCGCGTCCGCTACCGCGACGACGCGCACCGGCAGGAGACGGCGGCGCGCATCCGCGCCGCCCTCCTCTAGGCCCCGTTCGCCGCCTCGATGTCGGCCTCGCCCCGGTGCATCCGGTCAGGGAACGGGTGGTCCTTGGGCGTGAAGGTCAGGGCCACCGAGTTGATGCAGTAGCGCTGGTGCGTCGGCGGCGGGCCGTCGGGGAAGACGTGGCCCTGGTGGCTGCCGCAGCGGGCGCAGACGGTCTCGACCCGCACCATGCCGTAGCTGGTGTCCTTGATCAGCCGCAGGTGGGCCGGGTCGTAGGGCGCGGTGAAGCTGGGCCAGCCCGTACCGCTCTCGAACTTCTCGCCCGAGGTGAACAGGGGCAGGCCGCACAGCCGGCAGCAGAAGGCCCCGGCGCTCTTTTCGCCCAGCAGAACGCCGCAGAACGGGGCCTCGGTGCCATGGTGGAGCAGCACGTCGCGCTCCTCCCGGGTCAGCCCCGCTTCCAGCTCGGCGCGCTCGTCGGCGCTGGGGGGCGTCAGGTCGAAGCCGGAGGGGGAGCGGTCGGTCATGGCGAGGGCTTTCGATTTGGACGCTTGAACGATAGCCGTTCTGACGGCCTAGACTGCTATCCGTTCGATGTAGGGATCCATCATGCTGACATCCACCACCCCGACCATAGCCGAGCGCGAGATCGCCCAGACCCTGGGGGTCGTCAGCGGCGAGGCGATCATCGGCGCCCACATCTTCCGGGACATGTTCGCCGGCATCACCAACATTATCGGCGGCCGCGCCGGCGGCTATGAGCGCGCCCTGCGGCAGGCCCGCGACATCGCCCTCGACGAGATGGCCGACGAGGCGCGGAGCCTGGGGGCCGATGCGGTGGTGGGCGTCGACCTCGACTATGAGAGCCTCGGCGCCGACAACGGCATGCTGATGGTCACGGCCGCCGGCACGGCGGTGAAGCTGCGCTAGGCGCTGACGAAGGCGCCCACGGCCTCGACGATCCGGTCCTGGGTCGCCGCGTCGAGGTCGGCGTGCATGGGTAGGCTGATCACCCTGGCGGCCTTGTCCATGGTCACGGGCAGGCCGTTGCCGCCGACGGGGAAGTCGCGATAGGCGGTCTGCACGTGCAGGGGCCGCGGATAGTACATGGCGGTAGGTATGCCCTGTTCGCGCAGGGCGACGGCCAAGCCGTCCCGGTCCGGCGTCTCGATGGTGTACTGGGCCCAGGTCGAGACCCCGCCCTCGATCACCGTCGGGGTGACCACCGCCCCCTTCAGCCCCTCGGCGTAGCGGTCCGCGATGCGGCCCCGCGCCGCGATCTCGTCGGGGAACACCGCCAGCTTCTCGAGCAGGATGGCGGCCTGGATCGTGTCGAGGCGGCTGTTCAGCCCGATACGGACGTTGTCGTACTTGTCGGCCCCGGCGCCGTGGTTGCGCAAGCTGACCAGCACCGCGTGCAGCTCGGGGTCGTTGGTCAGCACCGCGCCGCCGTCGCCGTAGCAGCCCAGCGGCTTGGCGGGAAAAAAGCTGGTGGTGGTGACGTCGGCCCAGTGCAGGGGGTGCAGGCCGTCCAGGGTGCAACCGAACCCTTGCGCCGAGTCGGCGATCAGCTTCAGGCCGTGGCGCCGGGCGATCCCGGCGACCTTGGGGTAGTCCACCGGCTGGCCGAACAGGTCGACGGCGATGATGGCGCGGGGCGTCAGCTCGCCCTTGGCCTTCACCTCTTCGATGGCCCGCTCCAGGTGCTCGGGGTCCATGTTCAAGGTGTGGGCGTCGATGTCGACGAACACCGGCGTCGCCCCGGTCCAGGGGCAGACCTCGGCGGTCGCGGCGAAGGTGAAGCTGGGGCAGAACACCGCATCCCCCGCCCCGATCCCCCAGGCCATCAGCGGCAGGGCCAGGGCGTCGGTGCCGTTGGCGCAGCTCAGCACATGGGCCGCGCCGCCGAAGGCGCCGAGCTGGCGCTCCAGCTCGATGACCTCCGGGCCCATGACATAGGCGCCGTGGTCCAGCACCCGCATGACCGCGGCGTCGATCCTGTCCTTCAAGCGCGCGCGTTGGGCCTTGAGGTCGATGAAGGCGATACTCATGCCGCCGCCTCTAACGGCGCCCCCCGCCTGCGGCAAGACACGGACGGTTTCGCGGTGTTGCTGAGCTTGGGGCCTGTGCGTGCTTCGAGACGCGCAAGGCTATCGCCTCGCGCTCCTCAGCATGACGGACGTCCGTGCAGCCCACCCAGCTTCGTCATCCTGAGGAGCCGGATGAAATCCGGCGTCTCGAAGGACGCAGAACGCGACTGCCGCCCTACAGCGCCACCCGTCCGATGATCTCGCCCGTCCCCAGCCCCGGCGGCAGCGCCCCGTAGCAGCCGCGCATGGATCCCGGCAGCCGGCTCGCCAGGAAGGCTTCGGCCACCGCCGGCGGCGCGTGCCGCACCAGCAGCACGCCCTGCAGCGTCACCGCCAGGTCCTCCACCAGCCGCCGCGCCCCGGCCTCGTCGCTGTTCTCGACCCCACGCACGACGTCGTCCATCGCCCTGTCCAGGCGGCGGTCGGCGCCGCGGCCGCGCTCCATCTCGGCGCGGAAGGCGGACCAGGCGGCGGGCTCGCGGGACAGGGCGCGCAGGACGTCCAGGGCGTTGACATTGCCTGATCCCTCCCAGATCGAATTGAGCGGCGCCTCGCGATAGAGCCGCGGCATCATCGAGTCCTCGACGTAGCCGGCCCCGCCCAGGCACTCCAGGGCCTCATAGGCGTGATTTGGAAGGCGCTTGGTCACCCAGAACTTGGCCACCGCCACGCCGAGGCGGGCGAACCCCCGCTCCTCCTCCGTGTCTCCGTCGAAGGCGCGGGCCACGCGCATGGTCAGGGCCAGGGCGGCTTCCGCCTCCACCACCAGATCGGCCAGCACCGCCTGCATCGCCGGCTGGTCGATCAGCAGCTTGCCGAAGGCGCTGCGGTGGGCGGCGTGGTGCACCGCCTGGGTCGCGGCCTGCCGCATCATGCCGGCGCAGACCACCGCCGCGTCGAGGCGGGTATGGCGCACCATCTCCATGATCGCCGAGACGCCCCGGCCCGCCTCGCCGACGATCTGGGCGAAGGCCCAGTCGTACTCGATCTCGGCCGAGGCGTTGGAGCGGTTGCCCAGCTTGTCCTTCAGCCGCTGGATGTAGATCGGGTTGCGCCGCCCATCGGGCTGGAAGCGCGGGACGAAGAAGCAGCTCAGCCCCTCCGGCGACTGGGCCAGGGTCAGGAAGGCGTCCGACATGGGCGCCGAGCAGAACCACTTGTGGCCGGTCAGCTTGTAATCGCCGCCGCCGATCGGTTCGGCGGTCGTGGCGTTGGCGCGGACGTCCGAGCCGCCCTGCTTCTCGGTCATGGCCATGCCGATGGTGGCGCCCGTCTTCTGCGCCACCGGGACCGGCCGCGGGTCGTAGGACCGGGCCAGCACCGCTTCGCCCCACTCGGCCGATACCTCCGGCGCGTCGGCGATGACCGGCCAGGCGGCGTAGGTCATGGTGATGGGGCAGCACACCCCGGCCTCGGCCTGGGTCAACAGGTATTCCAGCGCCGCGTGGGCCACGTGTCGGCCGGGCCGCTCCTCGGTCCAGGCGATGGAATGGACCCCGGCCTCCAGCCCCAGCCGCATCAGCTCGTGCCAGGCCGGGTGATAGGTCACCTCGTCGATGCGCCGGCCGTAGCGGTCGAAGGCCCTCAGCTCCGGCGGATACCGGTTGGCGTCGAAGCCCCGGGCGATGACGGCGGCCGACCCGCACGCCTGACCCATGGCCCCAGCCCACGGCTTCGCCCACCCTGCCCCCTCCCGGTCCATCGCCTCGCCCAGGGCCGGGTCGGCGGCGAACAGGTCGTAGTTCTCCAGGGGCGGCGGCTGGTTGGTCACCACATGGGTCGGCAGCTCTGAGATGGCGTCGCGGGAAATGGTCATCGGCCCATTGTCCAGTGCGGTCCGCCATGAGGGAGGAAAGCCCCGCCTCGCGCAATACCCGAAGCCGTTTGGTGGACAACCTATGCGCACATCCGCGAGGACATCGTCGCCGCCTGTCTGAATTCGCTATTGGCCGCCAAAGCGCGTCGCCCCTTCTCCTTATTCGCGATCGAGAACCCCAGCGACCATTCCCCCGCCAACCGCGCACTGATCGACGAGTTGGTCGGGACGGGCGATATCGAGGGAGCCTATTTTCCGCAGCGAAACGCCGTCTTCAATTCGCTGCACTGCGCCCTGGCCCACGACATCTTCGACCTCTGGGCTCGCTTCGATTATATCGTGCTGTCCGATGGCGACCTCCACGTCGACCCAGCCTTCATCGACGTGGAAATGGATCTGCTGGCCCGCCATCCCGCGATTAGCAGCGCCTCGATGCGCGTCGATATCCGCCAGTGGAATCCCCAGAGCCCACACTTCCCGGCCGCCGTGGCGTACTCAGCGCCCCTGATCGCGGGCGAGGCTCGGGGAGAGGACTTCGTCGACAGCGCGGGAGGTTTCTGGATGCGAATGTTCCGCACGGCTCAGTTGCGACGGCTCGTGGAATTGTTCGACCGCAACGGACTTCGCCTGCGCGACACCAGCATTGACCAGTTCTTTCGAACCTTCGGTCTCTCCCCCGCCTGTGCGCTGAAGACCACGGGCGTCGAGCTTCCAAGTGGACCCTACTTCCGCCCCGCCGATCCCGCGAAGTCCGGAGCGGAAATGATCCTCAGGAAATCGGGGCGAGTCTTGAATCTATGGAACCACGACGTCGAACCGGCCGGCCGCTATCGCCTTGGCGCAGGCGCCCCCGTCGAAGCCGATCTGCCGCTCGCCGCTCCCTGTTCTCCTGAACAACACCGGCGCCTCGCCGATCTGCCGCCGGAGCTCGCATCGACGGTGACGGCCCAGACGGCGGCTATCGTTCGCGACACCCTTGAATGGAACGCTGAATACCAGGGACTGGTCCTGATCCCCGACCCTCGGCTGGACAGGGCATTCATCATGGAAGGCGGACGCGCCGTCGTCGCACCCTTCGCCCTGATCGAGACGGACGAGGCCTACCCGGGCCACCTGCAGACAATCCATTTCGACGCCCGTGACCTGAAACGTACGCGCCGAGCGACGCTCCCTCGCCTGTTCGCGGTAGCTCGCAAGGCCCTCGTCGAGGGCGGACTGGTTATCATTGAGGCCCCCGATTGGGGCGCGGTGGGGCGGCAGTTCGCCAGTATCAACCTCAAGCTGGAAGAGTCGCTGAGAACCGAGGCCCCCACCCTGCTCGTCAAACGGGCCGCGCGGGCGTCGGTCCTGTCGCGCACCTTCGAACAAAGGGACCTGCTGTTCGAACTGGCCTCGCTAATCCGCTATGCGGCGGAGGCCGGCCTTTACCTGCAGTCCGTCGAGCGACCGCCAGCCGACGACGACGCGCCGACGATAAGGTGCACCTTCGCGACCTCCGCACCTTCCGAGCCCACGACCGATGCGGTGGTCGCCAGCGTCACTTCCAGCCTGGCCCAGAGACAACCGGGAGAAGACGACTAGCCTCTCCCCCACCCCGGGCGCTATAGGCGCCGCGATGATCGTAGCGGCGGCATGGATCGACGGGGGCTGGATCTACAGCCAGGACCCCGCGCAGGACGCGAAGTACGAGATCCACGACAACTGGATCTGGGGACCCTACGACGCGCCCGATCGCAACACCGGCTACTGGATCGGCGACGGCTGGATCTGGGGGCCAGTGGGGGCCGAGAAGGTCCACACTGGGTTCTACATCTCCGGCGGCTGGATCTGGGGCCCATCGGCCAGGTTGCCGTTCGTGAAGTGACGGGGCCGATGCACTAATCGTCAACCGGGCGCGGATATAATCTTGGCCGAAGACGGTATCGTCGGAGACGAAGACTATGGACGCGAAAGACGCTGGACTCGCGCGACTGAAGACTCCTGCCGCCAAGTCCGCCCTGACCGCCACCCCGTCCGCGCTCACGCCGGAAGACCAGCGACGCGCGGGCCGCCCGGACCGCCGCGAAGCCGTCCGCCTCGGCGGCCGGCGGCCTGGAGAAGCGTAGGGCTCCGGCCTCCGTGCGGGCTTCGAGACGCGCTAGCCGACCCAGGTCACGCACGGCAGCGGGGGCAAGCAGACTATAGCGGCCTAGCACGCCCTCCGGGGTCGTAGCCCCGGAGGGCGCTCTGCTCAGCGAGTGATGAGCCAGACGATCAAATAAATTACCGTGGGCGTTAGCCGCAGGCTGAAATGCCTAAAGTGAAGTTCCATAGGAACCTCCTCCGAGGAGGTTTGCCGCAGTATCTCTGCAGCGTGACTGGGGTGATTGCGCCCATCAGGGAGGGGTGGCCCAGCCGCTCTCTGCGACCAACTTGCCCGACTACAGCCCGGACCACGGCGTGACTCTAAGAGAACACGTCGCTTTTGATTCGGATAGACCTTCGGGCTTCGACGCGGCAGCCTTCGCCCTATCGGGCTACAGCGCTCCTGGCTTGCCGAGCCGCAGCCCGATAGGGCGAAGGCTGGTGGACGCGGTAGGGATTGAACCTACGACCCCTCCCGTGTGAAGGGAGTGCTCTCCCGCTGAGCTACGCGTCCGCCTGGGAGGGCGGTGCTATAACGGAGCCGTCCCCGCGCCGCAAGGCGCTGAGCAGACGCTTCGATATCGGGGGCAGTTCGTCGAAATGGTCGATCACCGCCTGCGCCCCCAATTCGGCGGCCGGCGTGTCGGTGTAGCCGAACGACACCAGCACCGTGGGCGCCCCCGCGCGCCGGGCCGATTCCACGTCGTTGAAGCTGTCGCCGACCATCAGGGCGAAGGCCGGATCGCCCCCAGCCGTCCTGATCGTGTGCAGGAAGTGGCTGGCGTCCGGCTTGGCGGCGGGGGCCAGATCGGCGCCGATGATGGCGTCGAAGCGCTGGGTCAGCTGCAGGGCGTCCAGCAGGGCGAGGGTCAGGTCGGTGCGCTTGTTGGTGCAGACCGCCAGCCGCGCGCCGGCGGCGGCCAGATCGTCCAGCGCCGCCTCCACTCCCGGGAACGGGCGGCTCTCCGAGGCGATCCGGCCGAGGTAGACGTCGATGAACCGGTTGAACAGGCCGGGGACCTCGGCCTCGTCCAGGGCCGCGCCGGCGGCGGCGAAACTGTTCAGCGACCCGATCAGATCGGGCGCCGTCTCGACCAGGGTTCCGTCGAGGTCGAAGGCGATGGTGGCGCCGGCCAGATCGGCTTGAGGTCGCGTCATGGAGTCTCGGCCCGTTTCGGCTGTCGAAAGGTCCCGCCGTTTCGGCTAAATCCCGCGGGCGGGCAATCGCAAAGCCGATTCTAGGGAGCGCCTATGGCCGCACGGGCCGCCGTCATCATGGCCGCAGGCCAGGGCACGCGGATGAAGTCGTCCCTGCCCAAGGTCCTGCATAAGGTCGGCGGGCGCACCATGCTCGACCGCATCATCGACACTGTATCGGCCATCGGCTGCGAGCGCATCGTGGTGGTGGTCGGGACCCACAGCCCCGCCGTGCGCGAGGCGGTCGTCCGCCGCCTGGGCGAGGCCGCCGTGGTGGTTCAGGACCCGCCGCTGGGCACCGGCCACGCGGTTCTGGCCGCCCGCGAGGCCCTGGCCGACTTCGCCGGCGACGTGGTGGTCACCAACGCCGACTGCCCCCTGCTCGCCCCCGCCGACCTCGAGCCCCTGTTCGCCATGCGCCAGGCCGGGGCGGCGATGGCCCTGCTGGGCTTCGAGCCGCACGACACCCTGCTCTACGGCCGGCTGATCCGCGGCGCCGACGGCCACGTCATCCGCATCGTCGAACCCAAGGAGGCGACGATCGAGGAGAAGACCGTCCGCGCCTGTTACGCCGGCATGCTGTGCGCCGAGCGCGGCGCCCTGTTCGGGTGGCTGTCCCGCCTGACCAACGACAACGCCAAGGGTGAATACTACCTGACCGGCGTGGTCGGCATGGCCGCCGGCGAAGGCACCAGCGTGCGCGCCTTCATCGCTCCCGAAGAGGCGGTGATGGGGGCGGACACCGCCGCCCAGCTCAGCCACGCCGAGCAGGTGTTCCAGCGCCGCCGCCGCGCCGAGGCCCTGGCCTCCGGGGTGCAGATGCCCGCCCCGGAGACCGTCCACTTCTCCTGGGACACCGCCCTGGCCCCCGGCAGCATCGTCGAGCCCTACGTGGTGTTCGGCCCCGGCGTCGCCGTCGAGACCGGGGCGGTCATCCGCGCCTTCAGCCATGTCGAAGGCGCCGTGGTGCGTGAAGGCGCCATCGTCGGCCCCCACGCGCGCCTGCGCCCCGGCGCCGACATCGGTCCGGGCGCCCACATCGGCAACTTCGTCGAGGTCAAGAACGTCACCGTCGGGGCCGGCGCCAAGGCCAACCACCTAGCCTATCTGGGCGACGGCGAGGTCGGCGAGGGCGCCAACATCGGCGCCGGTACGATCTTCTGCAATTACGACGGCTTCACCAAGGCCCGCACCGTGGTGGGCAAGGGCGCCTTCATCGGCTCCGACACCGCCCTGGTCGCCCCGGTCACGGTCGGCGACGGCGCCTATGTCGGCTCCGGCTCGGTGATCACCCGGGACGTCGCCCCCGACGCCCTGGCCCTGGGCCGCGGCCAGCAGGTCGAGAAGCCCGGCTGGGCCGCCCGTTTCCGAGCCATGAAGAAGAAACCGGAGAGCCCCCCCCAATGAGCGCGGACGACCAGAAGCGGATCGCCGGCCAGGCCGCCGCACGGCTGGTCGAGGACGGCATGACCGTGGGCCTGGGCACAGGCTCGACCGCGGCCTATTTCGTCGAGGCGCTGGCGGTGCGCGCCACCATCGAGGGGCTGAAGCTGCGCTGCGTCGCCACCTCCGCCGCCACCGAGGCCCTGGCCACGAAGCTGAGCCTGCCGCTGCTGGCCCTGGACGAGGCCGGCCGCATCGACCTGACCGTCGACGGGGCCGACGAGGTCGGGCCGGGCCTGTCCCTGATCAAGGGCGGCGGGGCCGCCCTGCTGCGCGAGAAGCTGGTGTGGGAGGCGTCGCGCCGCTGCGTCGTCATCGCCGACGCCGCCAAGAAGGTGAAGACCCTGGGCCGCTTTCCCCTGCCCGTCGAGGTGGTCGCCTTCGGCCACACCACCACCGCCCGGCGACTGTTCGACGCCCTGGCCGAATGCGACCTCGGCGCAGCCCCGTCCCTGCGCATCCGCGACGGCGCCCCGGTCAGGACCGACGGCGGCGGCCTGATCTACGACATCCCCTGCGGCGCCATCCCTGACCCGCCCCTGCTCGCCGCGGCGCTGAAGGCCGTCACCGGCGTCATCGACCATGGCCTCTTCCTCGACCTCGCCGACGAGTGCCTGCTGGGCACGGACGCCGGCGTGGAGCGCATCACGCCATAACCACCTTCTCCCTCGAAGAGCGGGCGACTGGGAGTCGATACGGTTGGCTCGCGCCCCAACTCGGATTAGAGCCGGACAGCGCGAGGGAACCCCATGGCTGAATACGACTACGACCTGTTCGTCATCGGCGCCGGCTCCGGCGGGGTGCGGGCCGCCCGGGTGGCGGCCATGTCCGGCGCCCGCGTGGCGGTGGCCGAGGAGTTCCGGATCGGCGGCACCTGCGTCGTCCGGGGCTGCGTGCCCAAGAAGCTGATGGTTTACGCTTCCGAATTCGCCAAGACCTTCAAACTGGCCAAGGCGTACGGCTGGACCGGCTGCGAAGGCGTCCGCTTCGACTGGCGCGAGTTCCTGATCAACAAGGACCTGGAAATCTCCAGGCTTTCAGGGATTTACGCCTCGAACCTGGCCAAGGCCGGCGCCGACCTGTTCCAGGCCAAGGCCCGCTTCACCGACCCGCATACGATCGAGCTGGTCGGGCTGGACAAGTCGGTCACCGCCGCCAGGATCCTCATCGCCACCGGCGGACGGCCCAAGGTCCCCGCCGTGCCGGGGATCGAGAACGCCATCACCTCCAACGAGGCCTTCCACCTGCCCGACCTGCCTCGCAGCATCGTGGTGGTGGGCGGCGGCTATATCGCCGTGGAGTTCGCCTGCATCTTCCACGCCCTCGGCGTGAAGACCACCCTGGTCTACCGCGGCTCCAACCTGTTGCGCGGCTTCGACGAGGACGTCCGCGCCCACCTCGCCGACGAATTCCACAAGTCCGGCCTGCGCGTCGCCCTGCAGACCGAGCACGAGTCCATCGTCAAGAACGAGGACGGCACGCTCGACAGCATCATGACCAACGGCATGCGGCTGACCACCGACCAGGTGATGTTCGCCACCGGCAGGGAGCCCTATGTCGAGGGGCTGGGCCTGGACACGGCGGGGGTGAAGCTGACCGAGGGGGGCGCCGTCGCCGTCGACGAGTGGTCGAAGACCAACGTGGGTCATATCTGGGCCATCGGCGACGTGACCGACCGCATCAACCTGACCCCGGTGGCGATCCGTGAGGGCCACGCCTTCGCCGACACCGAGTTCAACGACAAGCCGACCCGGTTCGACCACCTGGACGTCTCCACCGCCGTGTTCTCGCAGCCGCCCGTCGGCGTGGTCGGCATGACCGAAGCCGAGGCCCGCCACGCCTTCGCCCATGTCGACGTCTACATGACCCGCTTCCGCCCGATGAAGACCGGCTTCGTCGGCGACGAGTCGCGGATGCTGATGAAGATGGTGGTCGACGCCGACACCGGCCGGGTTCTGGGCGTGCACATCGTCGGACCCGACAGCGCCGAGATGATCCAGATCGCCGCCGTGGCGGTGAAGGCCGGCCTGACCAAGGCCCAGTGGGACGACACCTGCGCCCTGCACCCCACCGCGGCCGAGGAGCTGGTCACCCTGCGCGACAAATATGTGCCGCCCGAACTGAAGGCGGCCGAATGAGTCTGGCGCAGACGGGAGCGGACCTGGACGAGGCCGTCCCGGCCGACGCCCCGCCTCCGGTGCGTGAAAGCCGCTGGGCCGGCTGGGTGGTCACCGGCGTCGCCGGGCTCACCCCCCTGATCGCCTATCTGTGGAGCCTGGGCTTCGCGGCCATCGTCGCCCTGGCCGGCCTGCTCTGCCTGCCGCTGCTGTACCGCAGCCGCCGCCCCGACCTGGGCCAGGGCCTGCTGCTGGCCCTCGTCTTGTGGGCCCTGGCCTCCATGGCCTGGGGCGTCGCCGTCCCGGCCGCGCCGCGCGACTTCAGTGTCGAGTCGATGACCGGGCTGAAGCTGGCCCTGCAGCTCGGCCTATACGGCGCGTTCGTCGGCGGCGCCCTGATGCTGTCGAAGGCGGCCGGCGCGCGCGCCAGCCTGGTGCTGGCCGTCGGCCTGCTCGCCATCACCGTCGTCTTCGGGATCGACGCGGTGACAAAGGCTGAGATCTATCAGTGGATCCGGGCCGCCGCCGGCCAGCCGCAACGCCCGGACTGGGCCATGCGCGACGTGGCCCGGGTGGCCTATGTGCTCGCCCTGCTGTTCTGGCCCGCCTACCTGCGGCTGGAGCAGGCCGGGTGGCCGATCCCCGCCGGGATCATGGCGGCGGCCATGGTGGGCGGCGGCTACCTCCTCAACGCCGACGCGCCGCTCGCCGCCTTGGCCGTCTCGGCGGCGGTCTTCATGGCGGTGCGGTTCTGGGGGCGCCCGGCCCTGCTGGCCTGGGTCGGCGGCGTGGCGTTCTACTTCCTGGCCGCCCCCCTGATCGTCCACGCCCTTGGCAACGGGCCCCTGATCCAAGCCGCCGAGGGCGATATCCGTGTGCAGTCGTGGGCGATCCGCACCGACATCTGGCGCTTCGCCGCCGACCGCATCCTGGAGCGGCCGTTTCTCGGCTGGGGCCTCGACGCAGCCCGCACCTTCTCGCCCCAGATCCCCCTGCACACTCACAACGCCGCCATCCAGATCTGGCTGGAGCTGGGGGCGATCGGCGCGGGAATCGCCACCCTGTTCTGGCTGTGGCTGGGCGGGCGCATCGACGCCATGGAAGCCCGTGACCGGCCGCTGGCCGCCACCTGCGCCGCCTGCGCCAGCGCCTATCTGACCATCGGCGCCCTCAGCTTCGGGGTCTGGCAGGAGTGGTGGCTGGGCCTGGGCGCCCTGGCCGTGGCGTCCTGCGCCGCCTTGGCCGCGGCGCGGCGGGGCATGGTCTTTTCCCCTCCCCCTGGAGGGGAGGGCGGCTCGGCGCCCGCCGAGCGGGGTGGGGGGGCGCCGGCCCCGGACACAGCCATTACGACAGACGACGCTCCCAACTTATAGCTCCCCCCGCCCGGCGGGGCTCACGCCCCGTCGCCCCCCCCTCCAGGGGGAGGGGAAGCAGGTTGAGGCCCCAAACTTTGCCCTTGGGCCGCTTTGCCCCTATATCAGCGCTCCATTTTGAACCGGTGCGGGCTCGCCCGCGCCACACGAGACCTGTCATGACCGAGCGTTGGACCCCATCGAGCTGGAGATCGAAGCCCGCCAAACATATCCCGGCGGACTATCCCGACACCGCCGCCCTGGAGCGGGTCGAGCAGACCCTGCGCGCCATGCCGCCGCTGGTTTTTGCAGGCGAAGCCCGCCGGCTGAAATCGCTGCTGGGCGAAGTCGCGCGCGGCGACGCCTTCCTGCTCCAAGGCGGCGACTGCGCCGAGAGCTTCAAGGAGTTCGCGGCCGACAACATCCGCGACACCTTCCGGCTGATCCTGCAGATGGCCGTCGTTCTGACCTTCGCCGGCGGCAAGCCGGTGGTGAAAGTCGGCCGTATGGCTGGTCAGTTCGCCAAGCCGCGCTCCGAGCCCGTCGAGACCATCGATGGAGTCACCCTGCCTTCGTACAGGGGCGACAACATCAACGGCTCGCCGTTCGACGCTGAGAACCGGATCCCCAATCCCGACCGCCTGCTGCAGGCCTACCACCAGTCGGCGGCGACGCTGAACCTGCTGCGCGCCTTCGCCACCGGCGGCTACGCCGACCTCTACAATATCCACAAGTGGACTTTGGGGATGGTGGCGGACAGCCCGCAGGGCGCGCGATACCGCGAGCTCTCGGACAAGATCTCCGAGAGCCTGTCCTTCATGGCCGCCATCGGCCTGACGCCGGAGAAGCAGCCGACCCTGCACCAGGTCGAGTTCTTCACCAGCCACGAGGCCCTGCTGCTCGGCTACGAAGAGGCGATGACCCGCGTCGATTCCACCTCGGGCGACTGGTACGACACCTCGGCCCACATGGTGTGGATCGGCGAGCGGACCCGCCAGCTCGACGGGGCGCACATCGAGTTCTGCAAAGGCGTCAAGAACCCCATCGGCATGAAGGTCGGCGGCACGCTCGAGTCCGACGACCTGCTGCGCCTGATCGACGCCCTGAACCCCGCCAACGAGGCCGGGCGGCTGACCCTCTACGGCCGGTTCGGCGCCGACAAGATCGCCGAGCGCCTGCCCCGCCTCATGGCGGCGACCAAGCGCGAGGGCAAGCAGGTGGTGTGGGCCACCGATCCGATGCACGGCAATACGCTGAAGGCCGCCAACGGCTACAAGACCCGTCCCTTCGACCGCATCCTGGCCGAGGTGAGGAGTTTCGTGGAGATCGCTGATTCCGAAGGGGTTCACCCCGGCGGAGTCCACCTGGAGATGACCGGGCAGAACGTCACCGAATGCCTGGGCGGCGCCCGCGCCCTGTCCGAGGACGAGCTCAGCCACCGCTACCACACCCACTGCGACCCGCGCCTGAACGCCGAACAGGCCCTGGAGCTGTCGTTCCTGGTCGCCGAGAAGCTACGCGGCCAGCGCGATACCAAGCCGCAGCGCGCGGCCGGCTGAACCTGAGCCCCTCCCCTGGCCGCGTGCGGCCGGGGGAGGCTTGAGGCTAGCTGGCGAACCACCGCCCGATCATCGCCGCTTCGGTTCGCAGACCCTCGGTCCGCTGGGCGGCTTCCTCGTCCACCCCCCACCGCTCCTGCTGGAACGCCTCGTCCAGACGCGACAGCTCGAAGGCCTCGCCCGCGTCCAGGGCGCCATGCACGACGGCCAGGGCCAGCACGGCCGAGCCGTAGAGGCCGGCCGCGTAGACCAGACCGGTCAGGGCGAAGTCGTCCATCGCCTCGGCCAGGGCCTTCACCCGGGCCAGCGAAGCCTCCGGCTGGGGGGCGTGGGCGATGCCGAGCGACGGCCGCAGCGCCACGCCCAGCTCGCGCTCGGCCCATGCCAGCCACGGCCCCCAGGCGGCGACCTCCTGTTCGGCCAGGAGGGTGGGATGCTCGGCGATGTAGCAGAGCAGGTCCGAGCCGGCGTAGGCGGCGACCTCATTGGCGAGGCCCGCGCGCGCCTCCGGGGTGCGGTCGATGGCGGTGAAGGCCAGGCGCGTGGCCGGCATGCGAGAAAAGTCGATCGTCTCGGCCTGCCCGTCCCACTCGCTGGCGATCAGCTCAGCCCGCGCCAGGGTCGGGGCGACCAGGGGTTTGCCGCCCGCGGTCTTTCCGCTGCGCCCGTCCAGCCGCAGGGCGAAGCCGCCATCCACGGGCTCCACGCTCACAACCTCGTAAAAGCGGCGGGGGCGGGCCGGTTCAGTCATGGTTTCGCCTCACGAAACAGCGACGGATGAGCCGCCGAGTTGCGTTATCTAGGGACCGGCAAGCCCGCTGGCGAGGATCGAGATGGCCGCCGCCGACCGTGACCTGCAAGCCGCCATCGCCGTCACCCGCTTCGGCCTGGGTGCGCGCCCGGGAGAGATCGCCGCCGTGCGCGCCGATCCGCGCGGTTGGCTTAAGCAGCAGATTCGACGCCAGGGCGCCGACCAACCCCAGGGTCCTGACGGCCCGCTGCCGTCGATGCGGGAAAGCTATCAAATCGTCGCAGATTATAAGGCGGGCTTGAAGTCGATTAGCGAGGCAAGCCGCGCGCGCGGGCGCCGCTCTTTGGCGACAGTGCGCGAAAGCGGTATGGCGGCAACGCAGACTGGCGCTCCTCGCGAGGACATCAGGGCGCGCCGCGAGGCGATCCGGCCACTCCGGCTGGCCGTGGCGTCGGAGATGCTTAGCCGGGTCCAGTTGGCCGCCGCGACAACGGAAGGCTTTCGGGAACGGTGGACGCTATTCTGGGCCAACCACTTCACCGTCTCGCGCAAATCCGTGTTGATGACGGCTTCTGTGGGCCCATTCGAGCGGGAGGCGATCCGGCCGCATGTCTTCGGCCGCTTCGGCGACCTTGTAGCTGCAACTTCGCGCCATCCGGCCATGCTGCTCTATCTGGACCAGGCCCGCTCGGTCGGGCCGCAAAGTGCGATCGGGCGGCTGCGCAAAGCCGGCTTGAACGAGAACCTGGCGAGAGAGATCCTCGAGTTGCATACGGTGGGCGTGGACGGAGGCTACACCCAGGCCGACGTCACCGAACTCGCTCGCGCCCTGACGGGCTGGACCATGGGCGGCGCCAACGCCGGGGCGCGAACCTATTCCTACCTCTACCGCGCCGACCTGCATGAACCTGGCCCCCGTCGGGTCATGGGGCGCAATTATCGCGAAGGCGGCGACGACCAGGCGACCGCCATCCTAGCCGATCTGGCCGCCCACCCCTCTGCCGCCAGGCACCTCGCACGCAAACTTGCCATCCACTTTGTCTCCGACGAACCCCCGCCCGCTCTCGTTTCCCGGCTGGAAGCGACCTGGACCCGCAGCGGCGGCGATCTGAGCGCCGTCGCCAACGCGCTGATCGAGGATCCAGAGGCGTGGGTAGCGCCGGCCGCCAAGCTGAAAACACCCTATGAGTTCCTGGTCTCCAGCTACCGGGCCGCCGACGCCGTCCCCGCCGATCCCAACCGGGAAGTGGAAGTCCCCTTGCGCACCTTGGGTCAGCGCCCATTCTCGGCGCCGCAGCCTGACGGCTGGTCGGACCTCGCCTCCGATTGGGCGGCGCCGGACGCTCTGGTGAAGCGACTGTCGTGGTCGCGGGGCTTCGCGCGCCGATTCTCGCCGCAGGGCGCGCCGGTGGAGGCGGCGCGTGCGGTGCTCGGGGCCCGCCTGACCTCCCGCACAGCGACCGCTCTGGCTCGCGCCGAAAGTCGTGACGAAGCCTTCGCCCTATTCCTCATGAGCCCGGAGTTCCAGCGCCGATGAGTAAGCAACTCACCCGCCGGGGGCTCCTGGCGACCGGTATTTCCGCTTCTCTGCTCGGCAGCGTCGCCTTCGCCGCGGCCGCGGGCGGTCGCAAGCTGGTGGTGATCGTTGCCCGCGGCGGAATGGACGGCCTGTCCGTATCCCCGCCGGTGGGCGATCCGAATTATGCAGTCCTGCGCGGCGCGATCGCGATCCCAGCCAGCGCCGCGCTCAAGCTCGACGAGACCTTCGGCCTGCATCCCAAGCTCGCTAACCTCCATCGCCTTGCCCGCGTTGGGCAGGCGCGGATCGCGCCGGCGGCAGCTATCCCGGCCCGCATCCGCTCCCACTTCGACGCTCAGGACCTGCTGGAGAACGGGGCCAGTCGTGTCTACGGAGCCTCGTCCGGGTGGCTGAACCGGGCGCTGAACACCGGCCCGGCCCCGCTAAAGGCCCTGTCAGTGGGCGCCCAGACGCCGTTGATCTTGCGCGGCCCGGTCCAGGCCCAGTCGTGGTCGCCCGGCCGGGGACTGGACGAGCAGGCCGAGCGCTTGGCCAGCATGCTGCAGGATCTTTATGCCGGCGACGCTCTGCTCGGGCCCGCGTTCGCCAGCGGATTGCAGACCGAAGCGATGGCGGACGCCCTGAACGGCGCCACGCCGATTGACGCCCGCAACGCCGGGGCGCTGGCCGTCAGCACCGCCCGCTTCCTCACCGCACCCCAAGGGCCTTCCATAGCCGTGTTGTCGCTCGGCGGCTTCGACACTCACGCCAGACAAGGCGCCGTGGACGGTCAACTGGCTGGACGCCTGCAGGTGCTGGACGAGACCATCGCCGGCTTGGAGAGCGGTCTTGGCGCCACGTGGAAGGACACGGTGGTGATCGTCGTCACCGAGTTCGGCCGCACCGCCCGCGTCAACGGCACCCTGGGGCTGGACCACGGCACCGCCTCGACCCTGGTCCTGGCCGGCGGCGCCCTGAAGCGCGGCGGGATCATAGGCGACTGGCCGGGCCTCGCCGAACGCTCCCTGTTCGAGAACCGCGACCTCGCCCCGACCCTCGACGTACGCTCGGTGTTCAAGGGCGTCCTGGTCGAGCACCTCGGCCTCGATGCGGCCCGGGTCAATGCGGCAGTCTTCCCGGACAGCGCGGGCGCAAGGGCCGTGACGGGACTGGTCTAGCCCAGCTTCGCCGCGAAGCGGTCGATGGACTGATTCAGCTCCTCGAAGGTATGGGCGATGTGGTGCGGACGCCCTTCCGCGACCTCCTCGGCGGTCTGGAAGCCCCAGCTGACCCCCTGGGCATAGACACCGGCGTTATGGGCCATGCGCATGTCGTGGTTGGTGTCGCCGATCATCACGGTGTGCGACGGCCGGCAGTCCAGGGCCGTCATGGCCGCATGCAGCATGGCCGGGTCGGGCTTGCCCGGCCCGTCCTCGGCGCAGTGCGCGGAGTGAAAGACCTCGCCCCACTGGTGCATGCGGGTGATCATCTCCAGGCCGCGCCGCGACTTGCCGGTGGCGATGGCCACCAGCCAGCCTTCCTCACGCAGGCGGGTCAGCAGCTCGGGCGCGCCCTCGTACAGGGGCTCGACATACCCGGGCTCCGCATGCGCCTCGGTGAAGCACGCGCGGATGTGGGTCAGGAGCTCAGCGCGGGCGGCCTCGTCCAGGTCGGGGGTCAGGTGGTTCAGGGACTCGCGCATGTTCAGCCCGATCACCACCCTCAGGTGGTCCCATTCCAGCTTGATGCCCATGCGGTCGAAGGCGCGTTCCATCGAACAGAACAGCGGCTGGCGGCTGTCGACCAGGGTGCCATCAAGATCGAAGATCGCCAGCCTGCGCGTCATTTGCGCCGCTTGCCCATGGCGAAGGGTTCGGCCGGCGCCTCCTGCTCGTCGAAGCCGAACTTCTCGAAGCCGAGCCTCAACTCCGGGCTGATCGGGGCCTCGATGATCAGGGTCCCCCGCGAGGGGTGCGGCAGCTCCAGCCGGCGGGCGTGCAGTTGCAGCTTCAGCCCGCCCGACATGGAGTCGGCGGCCTCGTCGCCATATTTGGGATCGCCCAGGATGGCGTGGCCGATGGCCCGCATGTGGGCGCGCAGCTGGTGGGTGCGGCCGGTATGGGGGCGCAGGGCCATCCAGGCGGCCCGGTGAGCCGCCCTGGCGATGGTGACGTATTCGGTTTCGGCCACCTCGGCCCCGAGTTCCTTGGGATCGGCGGGGACCACCATCTCGCGGTCGCCGACGCCCTTCTTGACCAGGTGCAGCTCGATCACCCCTTCGCGCGGGGTCGGGTTGCCGGCGACGATCGCCCAATAGGTCTTCTTGGCCTTGCGCTTGGCGAAGGCGCCCGACATGCGCGCCGCCGCCGCGGGGCTCTTGCCCAGCAGGAGGACACCGGAGGTGTCCCGGTCGAGGCGGTGGACCAGGCGCGGCCGGTCCAGGCCCTCGCCCCAGGCGCTGAGCAGGCGGTCGACGTGCTTGGTGGTCTTGGTGCCGCCCTGGACGGCGAGGCCCGCCGGCTTGTTGAGGGCCAGGACCTCTTCGTCCTCATAGAGGACCAGCGACTTGGCGTAGGCGATGTCGCGGGGTCCGAGCTGGGCGCGCTCTTCGCGCTTCTCATCTCGTGTCGGGGCGTCTGGCAGCGGCGGGACGCGCACCTGGGCGCCGGCCGCGAGCCGGTCCTCGGGCTTGGCGCGGGAGCCGTCGACCCGGATCTGGCCGGAACGAGCCAGCTTCTGGATCTGGATGTGGTTGAGGTGCGGCCAGCGCTGCTTGAACCAGCGGTCGAGGCGCACGCCCTCTTCCAGGGCGCCGACGGTCAGGATGCGGACTTCGCGCACGCTCATGCGAACACCTTGCGGGCGATGAAAAGGCCCAGCATCAGGGCGAAGATGGAAAGCAGGACCGACCCGACCACATAGACGATCAGGCTGGTGTCGTCCCGCCGCTGCAGCATCCCGGCCGCTTCGAGGGCGAAGGTGGAAAAGGTGGTGAAGCCGCCCAGAACGCCGACGCCGAGCAGGAGGCGCCAGCGTTCTCCGCCTTCCGACATCCGCAGCGCCAGCGTCCCGATCAGCAGGCCCATCAGCAGGCCGCCGACGACATTGATCACGAAGGTGCCGGTCCATGGCGGCGAGCCGGGGAACATCCGCCCGACGCCGACGCCGGTCAGGTAACGGGCGATGGCGCCGACGGCGCCGCCGGCCCCCACAAGTGCGATCTGCATCATGGGCCGGTTATGCCGCATGCGAAGGACTTAGCCCAGCCGCGGCCTCAGGGTGTCGGCGACGGAACGGGCGTCGTAGGCGTCAGGCCCATCGGGGCGAGGGCCGCGGCCCCCCACCACTTCGAGGGTCGAGACAAAGGTCCCCTCCCCGCCGAAGCTGGTCGATCCGCCGACTCCGACGGCGCTGCGACGCCCGAAACTGGACGTGCCCAGCCCCAGGGTGATGCGCGGGCGGGTCGGCGGAGCGATGTCGCCATAGCGGTCGGTGATCGTGAACCAGTCGAATCCTCGCGCCAAGGTCAGTTCGGCGGCGCGCAAGAGGGCCCGGTCCCGCACCTCCGGCTCAGACATCCGAGACGTGCCGCGATAGGTCACCCGGTAGCGGCCGGGCTCCAGTTCGACCTCGGAAAGCCCGACGGGCGGCGGCTGGTAGGCGGCGTTTCCCGTGGTCTCGCAGGCCGACAAGGTCACAAGGCAGAGGGCGACGAGAGCGACCCGTTTCATGGTTGCGGCTCCTTCGCCTGGAGAATGGCTGGGAGAAGGGAGCGTTCCAGACCGGCTCTTCCCCCGCGCTCTGCTGCGCGGGGGAAGTACCCGGCTATAGCCGGGATGGGGGCTTTGGTGCGCTACGACCGGCCGGCGGCGCACCGGAGCCCCCTCCACCACTTATCGATGGTCCCCCTCCCCCGACCCAAAGAGGTCGGGGGAGGATCTAGGAGTCAGCCTCAGCCTCCGTCGTCCCGAACAGCTTGGCGCGGCGGGCCTTGCGGTTGCCCTCCGGGTGCGGCGGACGAGGGTCCGTGCGACCGGCGATGCCAGCCAGGCGGGCGATGCCGCCGAAATCGTCCGGAACGGGCGCCTCGATCGTCTTCACGCCGCCCTCCGGATGAGGGAAGGCCAGGGCCACGGCGTGGAGCATGAGCCGCGGAACAGGCTGGCCGGCCAGGGTCAGGGCTCCGCCATAGCGCGCGTCGCCGAGGATCGGTCGGCCGATGGAAGCCAGGTGAACGCGCAGCTGGTGCATGCGCCCGGTCTCGGGGCGCATCTCCATCAGGGCCACGCCCTCCCCCGTCGCCAGGGTGCGATAGAGGCTGACGGACGGCTGGGCGTCGGGATGGTCCGGATCGCACACGATCATATAGGCCTCGCGGCCGATCTCCTCGCGCCGGAGCGGGACCTCGATGCGGCCGGACCGCGGCTCGGGCGGGCCCGGCGCCACCAGCGCCAGATAGGTCTTGGTGAACCCGCGGCGGGCCATCAGGGCCTTGCCGAGGAAGCCCGCCGCCGGCTTGGTCTTGGCGGTGAGGATCACGCCCGAGGTGTCGCGGTCCAGCCGATGGACCAGGCGGGGCCGGTTTCCGTTCGACTTGGCGAAGGCCCACAACATCTCGTCCAGGGTGTGGACCTGCCCTCGTCCGCCCTGGCTGGAGAGGCCCGACGGCTTGTTCAGCGCCAGCACATGGGTGTCCTGGTAGATCACCAGCGAACGGACCAGGGCGATCTCTTCGGGCGACAGCTGGACGGGGGCGGAGGTCTGCTTTTCGAGACGGGCCACTAGGACCGCTCTTTGCGGATCGCGGCCCAGCGGTCGAGCCGCTCCTTGATGCGCGCCTCAGTCCCCACGTCCTTGGGCCGATAGAACACCTGCCGCTCCATGCCGTCGGGGAAATAGTTCTGGCCGGAGAACCCGTCCTCGGCGTCGTGGTCATAGGCGTAGCCGGCGCCGTAGCCGAGGTCCTTCATCAGCTTGGTGGGCGCATTGCGGATGTGGGCCGGCGGCATCAGCGAGCCGGTCTCCTTGGCCGCCCGGCGCGCGGCGCCAAAGGCCTTGTAGACGGACCTGGGCGAGGGCCAGCTCGCCCTCCGGCGATCCCAGGAAGTCGTAGACGTCCTTGGCGGCGGTGGCGACGAGTATGGCGGTCGGGTCGGCGGTGCCGATATCCTCCACCGCCGCCCGGACCAGGCGCCGGGCGATAAACAGGGGCTCCTCCCCGCCTCCCAGCATCCGCGCCAGCCAGTAGAGCGCGGCGTCGGGGTCCGAGCCACGGATCGACTTATGCAGGGCCGAGATCAGGTTGTAGTGCTCCTCCCGGTCCTTGTCGTAGGCGGGAGAGCGACGCTGCAGCACGGCGGCGAGGCCGGCGGTGTCGAGGGGCGCGTCCTGGCCGATCGCGAACAGGGTCTCGGCCAGGGTCAGGACATAGCGGCCGTCGCCGTCGGCCATGGCGATCAGGGCGGCCCTGGCCTCCGGCGTCACCGGCAGGGGCTTGCCCTCGTCCTCTTCGGCCCGGGCCAGCAGGGTCTCCATCTCGGTGGTGGCCCCGACCAGGGTGACGTCGCCGGATTCCACGAAGGGCAGAAAGCCGTCCTGCTGGGCCCGGTTGAAACGGTGGATCTCGTCGACGAACAGCAGGGTCGCCTGGCCGGCGCCGCGGCGGACCTTGGCCTGTTCGAAGGCCTTCTTCAGGTCGGCGACGCCCGAAAACACCGCCGACAGCTGCATGAACTCATAGCCCGCCGCCTGGGCCAGCAGGCGGGCGATGGTGGTCTTGCCCACCCCGGGCGGCCCCCACAGGATCATCGAGGCCAGGCGCTGGTTGGCGGCCATGCGACCGATCGGGCCGTCGGGGCCAAGCAGGTGCTCCTGGCCCACCACCTCCCACGACCCTGCGGCCTTCGCGCTCGATCACCAGTCTCCAGCGGCCTTGGCCGGCGATGGCCAGGGCGAGCTCGCGGACCGAGCCGATCTCACGGCCGTTGACCTCGCGCACCAGGTCGCCGGGGCGGAAGCCGGCGCGGGCGGCCAGGCCGTCGGCCTTGGTGATCAGGACACCGGTGGCGAAGGGGTCGACGCCGAGTTCCTCCGCCGCCGCGGGCGACAGGTTGATGACCGTGGCGCCGGACAGGGGCTGCTGGCCGGTCAGGATGCGTTCGTCCTTGGCCGGGCTGGCCGGCGGGGCCTCGGCCCTGACCGAGACGGCGCGGGTCTGGCCGCCGGAGCGGATCGACAGGTTCATGGTGTCGCCCGGCTTGCGGGTGGCGACCTGGTAGGTCAGCCCCCCCATGTCGTTCACCGCCTGGTTATCGATGGACAGGATCAGGTCGCCCTGGCGGATGCCGGCCCGCGCCGCGGCGCCGCCGGGATAGACGTCGGCGACGAGCACGCCCTGCGGCCGGTCCAGCCCCAGGCTGCGGGCGGTCTCGGCGTCCACCGTCTGGGTGCGGGCGCCGAGCCAGGCGCGCTGGACGCTGCGGCCGCCGCCGAGCGCCGATTCCACCACGCGGCGGACCATGCCGGCGGGAATGGCGAAGCCCACCCCGCTCGACGAGCCCGAGCGCGAAAAGATGGCGGTGTTGATGCCGATGATGTTGCCGGCCATGTCGACCAGCGGCCCGCCGGAGTTGCCCGGATTGATCGGGGCGTCGGTCTGGATGAAGAACGAGAAGTCGGTGATGCCGACGTCGGTCCGGGCCAGGGCGGAGACGATGCCGTTGGTCACGGTCTGGCCGACGCCGAAGGGATCGCCGATGGCCAGCACCAGGTCGCCGACCTCGGCGTCGTCACGCGCGGCGAGCGGCAGGACCGGCAGGCGCTCGGCGCCGACGTCGATCTTCAAGATGGCCAGGTCGGCGCGGGGGTCGGCCAGCAGGACCCGGGCGGGGAACTCGCGCCGGTCGGCCAGGGCGATGCGAATCTCGGTTCCGCCCTCGATGACGTGGTTGTTGGTGACGATGACCCCGTCGGCGCGGACGATCACGCCCGACCCCAGGGACTGGGCGATGCGTTCCTGGGGCACGCCGCCGCCGCCGAACAGCTGCCAGAATGGATCGACCTGCTGGCGCTCGCGGCGCTGGCTGTAGACGTTGACCACGGCGGGCGCCGCCTGCTTCACGATCGGCGCAAACGACAGCCGCACCGTCGCGGCGTCGCGCGGGACCTGGCGGGTCGGAGCGACCAGGGGCGACTGGTCGAGCGTCTGCGACGTCGCGCGGCTGGTGGGATCGGAACAGGCGGCCAGCAGGGCCAACAGGGGCAGGCAGAGGCGGCTGAGGCGCATGGCGCGTGAGGTCTCGCGGGAAAGGTCGGTGGGATCGGTTCTGCCTTGTACACGCGGCGCAAAAATGGCGCAGCTTTCAAGGCGCCAGCCGAGCCCCGAGGGCGCCCAGCAGGACCCGCCACCACTCCGCCTCACGCATCAGGAAGGCGCCGATGGGGAAGCCGTGGCGCGCGGCGTTGGCCTGCGGTATCGAATCCCATCCGCGGTGCTCGACCGTGACCCGAGTCTCCGCGCCCACGAGCTCGAACCTCACTTCCACCTCGGTGTCCTGGCCGGGCTCGAACCAGGCGCAGCGCCATCCGAACACCAGCCGCGCTCCAGGCTCCCAGACCCGGATACGCCCGATCTCGTAGACCTTGCCCCCCGGCAGGGTCTCGGTGAACCGTCCGCCCTCCCCCGGTTCGAAGGTCAGCACGCCCGGACTGCGCGGGGTGAAGCCGAACAGGCCGTTGGGACGCCACCACAGGGCGATGTCGCGGGTGAACACCTCGAAGGCCCGTTGCGGCGACGCCTTGACCCGCAGGGCGACCACGACCGCCGAGCTCATCCCTCGCCCTCGGCTTCGACGTGGGCCTTGAAGGCCGCCAGCTGATCGGCCCACAGGGCCTCGGTCTCGTCGACCCAGGCCTTGAGCCCCGTCAGCCCCCCGGCCCGGAGGCTGTAGATCCGCACCCGCGCGTCGAAGGCCGGATGGGCGTCCGAGACAATGCCGGCGTCACGCAAGGCCCGCAGGTGGCGGCTGGCGGCGGCAGGGGTGAGGCCGGCCGCCTGAGCCAGCTCGCCGGCGGAGCGGGCGCGCTCGCGCAACAGCTCGACCATCTGCCGACGCGACGGCTCGGCCAGGGCGGTCAGCACGCGGCCGAGACCGGCGTCAGTCATCGACGGTCCAGCCCTCGATCTTCAGTCCCGAGGCCCGCTCGGCCTCCTCGCGCGATACGGCCCGCACCGACTGGCTGAAGGTCCAGGCATGGCCCTCCAGATCACGGACCACATAGGCGCGGTCGCCATAGAACTCCTCCTGCGGGTCGCGGATCACCTGGGCGCCGGCGGCCCGGGCGCGCGCGCAATGGGCGTCGATGCCGTCGTCCATATGCACATGCACGCGCTGGGTGTTCTTGCCACCGACCGACGCCGGG
>NCED01000094.1 GCA_002280485.1 Caulobacterales bacterium 32-69-10 | reverse complement strand
GATGGACAGCCCCTATGAGTCCCGCGAGATGGACCGCCTGACCCGCCCCGGCGTCGCCGAAGCCTCCAAACCCTTCGTCGGCTCAAACTTCCAGGCCGCCCTCAAGGACCTGGAAGGCCGCATGCGCGAAGCCGCCTCCAACCTGGAGTTCGAGGAAGCCGGCCGCCTGCGCGACGAGATCAAGCGCATGAAGCTGCTGGACCTGGAATTCGCCAACGAGGCCCTGACGGGGGCGGGCGAAGAGGTGGACCGGTCGGCGCCGAAGAAGTGGCGCGCGGAAGCGGCGGCGGAGAAGGCGGAGGCGTTTAGGAAGGGGCGGCTGTAGGGGAGGATCGCTAAGGTTGTGCAGCGACAAAGCTAAATGGCTATTACCGAGGCAGCTCAGCTAGTTGACTTCCGGCGGCTAAAGACATCCTTTACGTGCTTTGGGCACACGCTCAATTAGAGAGCTTTGAGGCGCGGTTGGATGGCTTACACTGCAACGATGATTCCAATAATGCTCGCTTCTCCGGGCGATGTACTAGAAGAGCGAAGCATAGCTAGAGATGCAATGCACGAATGGAACTATATACATTCGTTATCGACACAGACCGCTTTAATGCCTGTAGGTTGGGAAACTCATTCCGCACCAGATCTAGGAGGTCGCGCTCAAGAACTCATAAACGATCGCGTGCTCGCAGACTGCGATCTTTTAGTCGGAATTTTTTGGACTCGCCTCGGCACTCCGACTGGCGACTCAGCCAGCGGCACGGTCGAAGAAATTCAGAAGCACCTAGATGCCGGCAAGCCTGCCATGGTGTATTTTTCCTCTGCGCCCGTAGCCCCTGAGAGTTTAGATCCTACTCAATACGCTGCTTTAAGTGAGTTTCGGGATTGGTGCAAAGCCAAAGGCATTATCGAAACATATTCGAACTACTCAGATTTTAGAGACAAGTTCGTACGGCAACTTCAAATCCAGCTTCGGAAAAATCCCTACCTGGTCGAACTCTTATCCACCCAAACTAGCACCGATGCTAAGGGAGTAGAGAGCGCTGCAATACCTCCTCCCGCCCAGGCACCGGAATCGCTCATGTCAGCCGAAGCCAAGGAGCTTCTTTTAGAAGCGACAGCAGGCAATGATGGGATGATCATGCGTCTGGCAACACTGGGCGGTCGCTATGTCCAAGCAAATGGGAAGTCATTTGGAGACCCTCGTGACCGTCGATCGAATGCGAGATGGGAATATGCTATCGAGGAACTGGTAGATCAGGGCTTCCTGATAGCTAGAGGGGTCAAAGGCGAGGTCTTCGAAGTGACCGCCAGGGGCTACGATACAGCCGATAGGTTGCGTGCAGCCGTCTGAGGATCGCTATGTGCTAAAGGCCTAAGGTTGACGCCTCCAAAGTGAGGACGTTGTCAGTTGGCCGACCTTGATCGCCATTTTAGCGCCCCTGTGGTGCAGGTCATGCCCTGGGCCTTCATCACCGTTCTGGTCCCTTCTCCCCTTGCGGGAGAAGGTGGCCGAGCGCAGCGAGGTCGGATGAGGGGTTACACCGGCCCTGACGATCCACGCCAAACCGACCCCTCATCCGGCCCTGCGGGCCACCTTCTCCCGCAAGGGGAGAAGGAAGGGCGATTAGCGCCCTGGTAAAGACCGTCGCCGTCATACTAACCTAAGGTTGGCGGGGAGAATGGGTTGGTCGATCAGGGCAAATATGGCCGCGACTGGGATGAGGAGGAGTTAGACCTCATCGTCGCCGACTATTTCGCCATGCTCGACGACGCCGTCTCTGGTCGTCCGCTGGTCAAGTTGCACCATGCCAAGGCCTTGTCACAGCAGATCGGCCGAACCGTCGGCTCGGTCGGTCAGAAGTACGGAAACATCTCCGCCGTCCTGACCGAACTGGGCATGCCCAAGCTGAATGGTTTCGGTAGTCGGCCGAACTACCAAGAGGCCATCTTCTCCGCACTAGAACGCCATCTCGACCAGAATCCAGCCGCTTGGGACATCGGGATGCCATTGCGCGACTCCCTGCGGGCCCAAGCGACCGAACAGCCGACGTATGGAAGCGGAGTGTCGGAGCCCTCGACCACGTTTGAGCCTGCGCCCCTGCTGATGACCTCGGCCCCTCCCCTTGGCGCGGATAGGCCCCGACGACCCGCGGGTCTGTCGCGACTGGTTCGGAAATTCGATCCGGCGGCTCGCGATCAGCGGAACCGGCAGCTTGGCTTGTTAGGCGAAGAGCGCATCTTCCATCACGAACGCGCCCGTCTGATCGCTCATGACCGGGCGGATCTAGCGACGAAGGTTGAATGGACGTCGCAGGAACGCGGAGACGGGGCCGGATACGACATCCGCAGCTTCGACCCCATGGATGGTCGTGAGCGACTGATCGAGGTGAAGGCCACGCGTGGCGGCCCATCGACGGACTTCTTCCTCACGCGAACGGAATGCGAGGTGGCGCAGGAGCGGCCTGACGCGTGGCGGCTTTACCGGGTGCATAGCTTGCCCGTCCGGCCGGAATTCTTCGTCCTCGCGCCGCCGTTGGAAACAGCAGTGGTGCTGACGCCGGAGGCGTGGCGGGCGTCCTTCTGACCCCTCATCCGACCTCGCTGCGCTCGGCCACCTTCTCCCGCAGGGGGAGAAGGAAGGAGTTGCAATCTTGACGAGCGTTCCGCACAATCTTAATATGAACGACTGGCTGCAATCCCGCGCCAAACAGATGCGCCGCGAGCCCGTCCATTATGAGCGGCGGCTGTGGGGGCTGTTGCGGGATCGGCGGCTGGCGGGGCTGAAGTTTCGGCGGCAGATGGTGATCGGGCGCTATATCGTCGACTTCGTCTGTCTGAGGCATCGGCTGATCGTCGAGGTCCTCCTGGAAACCGTTCATCACCGACAGCACCACGATCAGCGCGGCGACCCCCAGGGCGATGCCGAGCATCGACACGAAGGAGATGAACGAGATGAAACGGTTGCGCCCCTGCGCCCGCTTGCGCGAGCGCGTGTAGCGCAGACCGACGAGAAATTCGTAACGCATCGACACCTGGCTTCCCGAATCCTTTGGCAACAAGGCCGGCATTGTGCCCGGGGATGGGCCGGCATGCGACAGCAAAGCGCATTTGAATGTAAGCCGCGAATCCGCGGCAGGGACGCAGGCCGTCGGGCGAGCTTCCTCCGGCCCGGCAGGCGCGGACCTTGAACGACGGCGGGGAAACGGCTGGCAGCCCGCTTCGATTCGTGAAAAACTGAGTTCCCGATCACGGTATCGCCATTGCGACCCATGCCGCCGCAAGACAAACCCTCGCCCGGCCGCTTCCACGCCCTGCTCGACCACAGCGCAGCCGCCTGGCTGATGCTGGCGATCGGCCTGGTGATGACGCTCGCGCTGTGGCAATACTTCGGCGTGCATTTCGCCGAGCGCGCACAGGATCGGTTTTCGCATCGGGCCGAAGCGGCGAAGAACCTGCTGCTGTCGCGCATGCAGGCGCACGAACAGATCCTGCGGGGCGCGGCCGCGCTGTTCGCGGCCAGCGATGACGTCAGCCGCGCCGAATGGCGGGCCTACGTCGGTGCGCTTGCGCTCGACAGATCCCTGCCCGGGATCCAGGGCACGGGCTTCACGCGGATGATTCCCGCCGATCGACTGGCCGCGCACGTCGCCGAGGTGCGCGCCGACGGTTTTTCCGACTACGCCATCCATCCGCCCGGCGAGCGCGACCCCTACAGCAGCATTCTCTACCTCGAGCCCTTCACCGATCGCAACCTGCGCGCCTTCGGCTACGACATGTATTCCGAGCCGGTGCGCCGCGAGGCGATGGAGCGCGCGCGTGATTCCGGCCTGCCT
>NCED01000093.1 GCA_002280485.1 Caulobacterales bacterium 32-69-10 | reverse complement strand
CAGATCCTTGGCCGACTTGTCGAAATAGCGTTGCGACGCCGCCTCGATCCCATAGGCGCCGGCGCCGAAATAGACCCGGTTCAGATACAGGGCCAGGATCTCCTTCTTGGAGAATTTCATTTCCAGCCAGACCGCCAGCATCAGTTCCTGCACCTTGCGGCGCAGGTTCTGGTCAGGCGTCAGGAACAGGTTCTTGGCCAGCTGCTGCGTCAGGGTCGAACCGCCCTGGACCACCCGGCCGGCGCGCATATTGGTCGCCGCCGCCCGCATCATGCCGATCGGGTCGAAACCGGGGTGGTGATAGAAGCGCCGGTCCTCGATGGCGATGAAGGCCGCCGGCACATAGTCGGGCAGGGCGTCCAGATCGGCAGGCGGCGCCATCTGGGTGCCCCGCGTCGCGATCAGGGCGCCGTTACGGTCCAGATAAGTGATCGAGGGCTGACGATCGACATTGTACAGGCTGGACGTGTCGGGCAGGCCGCGCGCGAATACGGCGAAGAAGACCACCAGGAAGATCAATCCCCAGACGGCCAGCACCGCGCCCCAATAGAGCGCCTTCTGCAACGGCGTCCGGGCCGGCTTTGCGCCGCCCTGCTGCCCGCCCCCGTACCCTGGACCCGCCATGACTTTCCTTTAGATGCCGCGCTCAGCGGGATTAAGCTCTACGGACATGTATCGCGTATGAACCGCCGCCGAAACGGCCCCGCCGACATCACGCGACCGTGAGCGGCTATTTCGCCGAAAGAAAGGCGCGTCGCGCCAGCCAGACCCCGGTCTCGGCGCCGTCGGCCTCTATCGTCAAGCCCGCCGCCGCCAGTATGGCGCGATAATCGGTCGGGTCCAGACTGCCATGATAAAGCGGTTCGCCGCGCCATTCGCCGATGGTCTCGCCATGGGCGGGGCCGCTGGTGAACATCAACCGGCCGCCCTCGCCGACCTGTCGGGCCAGGGCCGGCAAGACACGCTGCTGATCCTCGGGCGTCAGGTGGAACAGACTGTGCCAGGCCAGGACGCCGTCGAATGCGCCGTCCGACGGCGGGTCGCGCATGTCGGCGGTCTCCCAGACGCCGCCGGGCAGGGTTTCCCGTGCATGGGCGATGAGGGTCGACGAGGAATCACGCCCCAAGACTCTGAACCCCCGCTCCAGCAAGGCTGCGCCGATCGGCCAGCCCGAGCCGCATCCAACGTCCAGAATGGACGCGCCCGGCGGCAGGTCGGCCGAGAAAAGCTCCAGCCACTTCGCCTCGTCCAGCCCGCGCGCCCCGGAATACAGGGCCGCGCCGCGATCCCTGATCCAGTCCGCCGCCCTGTCCTCGTATAGGCCGACGATCCGATCCGCCGCCGGATGGCTCATCGCGCCAGGAAGGCGTCCAGATCGCCGTAGAAGGCCTGAGGCTGGTCGAACATGATGAAATGGGCGCTGTCGTCGATCCGCTTCAGCGTCACGCCGGGCAGGCCGGCGTAGGACATCTGATAGACGGCGTCGGTGATCTGGGGCGTCATGCGCGGGTCGTTGAACTTGACGTACAGCACCTCGGTCGGGGCCGTGATCCGGGCCAGTTCGGGCCGCAGGTCCGTTGTGATCAGTTCGCGGAAGGCGGCGGCCGAGACCTTCTGGTCGCTGTCGCGCATGTCTTCCAGCGCCTCTTCGCGGCGGCTTTCGGTATTGATCATGCCGGTGATGGCCGTGGTCGCCTGGGCGACATAGGCCTCGCGCGGGCTGTTGGCCTGGGCGGCGTAGATCTGGTCCGCAACCGGCGTCACCGCCTCGACCGTGGTTCCGGGCGGGCCGAACATAGCGCCCATGAAGGGGATCATATCCACCACCATCAGCTTGCCGACACTGTCCGGATGCCGGGCCGCCAGCATCAGGCCGATCGTCCCGCCCATCGAGTGACCGACGACGGCGGGCTTGATCAGCCCCTGCTCGCGGATGTAGCGGGCGATTTCCTCCGCCACCGGGGCTGCGACCGGCGTCGGGGTTGCGCCTTGAGCATTGGCTTCAGCCGGTGCGCCGGCGAAGCCCTGGACATGGATGCGATGGACGCGCCAGCCGACGCCGTCCTGAGCCGTCAGGTGATCCACCGTCCCCTGCCAGATCTCGGGCGAGGAGCTGAGGCCGGGGATCAGAATGATGTCGCGCCCGTCCATGTCGCCGTCGATACGGACATGGATGCGGTCGGAGGCGAAGTTCGCATGCTGATGGCCGTGCGCATGCCCCTGTTCAGAATGAACCCCGTGCCCGTCCTGGGCCCGAGCCTGAGTTTGGGCGGCGGAGGCGGCGAACAGCATGGCGGCGAAACCTAGGACGCGAAACATGGCGAAACTCCCCTGTGAGACGGTCCTTATGCCGCCTCTACTTTGTTTTGTAAAGCTCTCTACGACTGCGAGAGGACAGACCCCGCGTCCCTCTGTTAGAAGGCGCTCATGAAGCCCGCAGACGCTCCTCCCGTCCAGCCCCCGCAAGCCGAAGCCGCCCCGTCCAAGGCGGGCGCCAGTCCGTTCGGCAAGGGATTCGTCACCGACGCCTGGTATTTCGTCGCCCTGTCGCGCGACGTCGCCCCAGCCGGTTTGAAACGCTACGAGATCATGGGCGAGCCGGTCCTGGTCGGCCGCACCCGCGCCGGGGCCGTCTATGCGATGCGCGACATCTGCCCCCACCGCGCCGCGCCGCTGTCGGCCGGGAAACTGGTGGAGAAGCCCGGCGAGGGCGAGACCATCGAATGCCCCTATCACGGCTGGCGTTTCCGGCCCGACGGCGTCTGCGCCGCCATTCCGTCCCTCGTCGAGGATCAGGCGTTCGAGGCGAACCGCATCCAGGTCCGGTCCTATCCGGTGCGTGAAAGCCAGGGGATGGTCTTCGTCTGGATGGCGTCGGACGTCCGCAATCCGATGGAGCCCGACCACGAGCCGCCGGTCTTTCCCGGCGTGGTCGGCGGCGAGGCCAAACTGGTCGAGGCGATGGAGTTCGACAGCCATATCGACCACGCCGTCGTCGGCCTGATGGACCCCGCCCACGGCCCCTATGTCCACCAGCAATGGTGGTGGCGGTCCGAGCGGTCGATGCACGAAAAGGCCAAGGCCTTCGCACCCGCCGAGTTCGGCTGGGCCATGGTGCGCCACGCCCCCTCGTCGAACAGCCGCCTTTACAAGATCCTGGGCGGCGCCCCCGCGACCGAGATCACCTTCCGCCTGCCGGGCTTCCGCTGGGAACATATACAGGTCGGTGAGAAACAGGTCCTGGCCCTGACCTGCCTGACCCCGATCAGCGACACCAAGACCCGCATCACACAGATCTTCTGGTCCGACCACTGGGTCTTCGCCGTCGCCAAACCCTTCCTGCGGATGGGGGTGGTCGCCTTCCTGAAACAGGACGGCGGCATGGTGAACCTGCAGAACGAGGGCCTGCGCTACGACCCGGCCCTGATCTGGATCGACGACGCCGACAAACAGGCCAAATGGTACCAGCAGTTGAAGCGCGAATGGGCCAAGAGCCGCGCCGAGGGACGGCCGTTCGTCAACCCGATCCAGCCCACGACGCTGCGGTGGAAGAGCTGATACGGTGCACCCTCTCCCGCCGGGAGAGGGCTTGAGCGCACGGCGGCGAAGCCGTCGTCCTTGCGCGAAAGGGTGAGGGGCGCGGTGGTGCGAGTTGGCCCACCGGCGGACCCCTCATCCGGCCCTTCGGGCCACCTTCTCCCGCAAGGGGAGAAGGAAGGAGGAGAGGGGAGCGGCCATGACGTCTGAAATCCTGATCGACGGCCTTCCCGCCACACCTGACGACCTGGCCCACCAGGCCCTGGTCAACTACGGCGCCTACACCTCCTTCCGCGTCGAGCACGGCGC
>NCED01000092.1 GCA_002280485.1 Caulobacterales bacterium 32-69-10 | reverse complement strand
GGCGGCGGCACGGGCACGGGCGGCGGCGGCGGCTTTGGTCAGGGCGGCGGCGGCGGGACCGGCACGGGCGGCAACGCCAACGGCGGCAACGCCGGCGCTGGCGGCAATGTCGGCGGCTCGTTCGGCGGCGGCACCACCATCACCATCACCGGCTCCCTGCTGAACGGCATCAATGGCGCCGGCTCGGGCTCAGGCTCGGGCAGCGGCTCGGGTTCGGGCAGCGGCTCGGGCAATGGCCTCGGGACCGGCGGCTCGGTCAGCGGCAATTTCGGGTCCAGCTCCTTCGGCCTCGGCGGCGCCCTGAACGGCTCGGCCTTCGTGGGCGGCGGCGGCGGCTCCAGCTTCTACGTCGACTACAACACCGGCTACATCCCCAACCTTCTTGTCGAGGAGGCCGCCGCGGCCGCGGCGACGGCGTCGGTGAACGTGCCCTATCAGGCGACGCGGTCGGGGTTCCGCTTCGTCGCCATCCAGGCGGTGTGCATCGACGACAAGGCGATCCCGCACCCGGCCTCGCAGGTGACGCCCGACAAGGAGATCGCCGACAGCTACGAGGGCGAGCTGTACCGCTGCCTGGCCGGCGCGCGGATGCAGTACACCCTGGCCGAGTACAATGGTCAGGTGAACTTCGCCCAGGGCCAGACCACCACCTGCGACAAGAACAGCGCGCTCTATCACGTGGCCGGCGGGCGCATCGAGTGCCGGGCCCAGAAGGCCGCCCGCGACTGCAACGAGCGCTCGCTGCTGCGCCGCTACGGGGCCGGTATCAAGATCCTCAAGATGATGTGGACCGAGACCTACACCGCCTATCGCACCGAGACCCAGACCGTGCAGGCCTCGGCTTCCGCCCAGGCCAGCGCCATGGGCATGGCCATCGACGGCGGCGTCGGCGGGGTGGCCCACTAGGGGGAGAGGCCGGGAAGGCGAGGGGCGCCTATTTGGCGTCCTTCGCCTTGACCACGAACTTCCAGGTCCGGTCGTCGGTCAGATAGGTCTGGGCCGCCTTGCGGATGTCGGCGGCGGTGACCCGCTCCAGGCCGGAGATCGACGAGCGGATGGCGTCCAGGCGCCGTGGGTCGGCCTCGCCCCCGGCCAGCTGGCCCAGCCAGTACTCGTTGGTCTGCTGGGCCTTGATGATCGCCTCGATGCGCGGCTTCCTGGCCCGCTCCAGCTCGTCGGCGGTGACGTCCGCGTTCCGCAGGTCGGCGGCGATCTTGGCCACGTCGGCGTAGAAGCCGGCGATCTTCTCCGGCGGGATCTCCACGCTGGCCGAGATGTAGCCATAGCCCGGGAAGACGGTCGACGCCTCCCAGTCGGCCGAGGGCGAATAGGTCGAGCCCTGGGCGATGCGCACCGTGTCGACCAGCCGGCGCTCCAGCACCAGCTGCAGCAGCCGCAGCGCCCGCTGCTCCTGCGGGTCGGCGAAGAAGTCCTTGGTCGGCCAGGCCAGGAAGGCCACGGCCTGGTCGGCCCGGCCGGTGTGGACCCGCTCCACCGGGGTGGGGCTGGGCGCCGGCAGCTTGACCACGCGCTCGGCCGGATCGACCGGGGAGGGCGCGCGCGGCGGCAGGGCGCCGAGGGTGGCGCCGACGATGTCGGTGGCCTTCTCGACGCTGATGTCGCCGACGATCACCACCTCGATCGGCCCCGTGGCCAGGGGCTTTTCGAGCAGGGCGCGCACGTCCTCGGGCTTGGCGCCCTCGATCTGCGCCTGGGTCGGGAACAGCCAGCGCGGGTCGCCGCTGTGCAGCAGCCCGGACAGGTCGCGGCGGATCACCCCCGACGGCGTCGCCTCCATCTGCCGCAGCAGGGTGACGCCGTAGGTGCGCATGCGCTGGAAGCCCTCGGGCCGCCAGCCCGGCGCCGCGACGTAGGCGGCGAGCACCTGCATCTGGGTCTCCAGGTCCTGCGGCCGGGTCGCCCCGGACAGGCCGAACGCGTCGTCGCCGACGCCCAGATCGACGCTGTAGATCTTGGACGCGAGCACCTCCTCCATGTCCTCCAGGCTGATCTCCTTCAGTCCGCCCTGGATGTAGGAGAAGCCGGCCGCCCACGACGCGGTCTGGCGGTCCGTGGGCATCTCCAGCCGGCCATTGCCGACGCGCACGTGGACCAGGATCTGCTGGTCGCGGAACTTGGTCGGCTTGACCGTCAGCCGCACGCCGTTGGCGAAGTGCACGAAGGTGGTGTCGAGGTCGAGCGCCTGCCTGGTCTCGGCGACCTGGCCGGGGGGGCCGAAGCTCTCATAGGGCCAGCTCTTGGCCTCGGTGGCGGTGGCGGCGACGATCTGGGTCTTCTGCGCCGCCTCATAGGCCGAGAGCAGCTCGGCCTCGCCGCCGGCCAGGGGCTTGGGCGTGGACATGAAGACGAGCGGGCCCTCGCCCTCGAACGCCTTCTTCAGCGCCTCGTGGGCCTGGGCGGCGGTCAGGCCCTGGACCGCGCGCTGGAACAGCTCGAGGTCGGTCTGGGGCGAGGTGAAAACCTGAGCCTCGTCGACGCTCTGCGACAGCTCGCTGGCCAGGCGCGGGGTGCGGCGGGTGCCCGCGGCGTCGGCGGCCGACTGGAAGGCGGCGCGCAGCTCGGCGACCTCGCGGTCGACCTCGTCCTGGCGCACGCCGAACTGCAGGGCGCGGCGCCGCGCCTCCTCGACGGCGAGCAGGGCCGGCTTCCACTGGTCCGGGTCGGAGGTCACCGAGATGCTGGTGACCTCGGCCGAGCGGAAGAAATCGGACGCGCTGGCGCCGGCGCCGATGAAGGGCGGCTTGTCGATGTGCTCGATCAAGTCGCGGCGGCGCTTGGCCTCGCTGTCGGGGGTGGTGTCCAGGGGACGCAGCCAGCCGATCTCGATCGACATCTGCCCGCCGGGCTCGACCACGACCTCCGCCTCGGTCTTGCGCGAGGCGACCTTGCCGAGGTTGGCCTCCGCGGGGGCGGGGCCTTGCGCCTTCCAGTCCGAGAAGCGGGCCTTGATCTTGGCTTCCATGGCCGCCGGGTCGAAGTCGCCCACGGCGATCAGGGTGGTGCGCTCGGGGCGATAGAAGGCCTTGTAGTAGGCGGCCAGCTCGCTCACCGGCGCGCCACGCAGGACGTCGGTGGTGCCGATCGGCAGGCGGCGGGCGGCGAGCTGGTTCTTGAGCAGGAAGGCGAGGCGGGCCTTGAACACCCGATAGCCCGGGGTGTCGCGGGCGCGCTCTTCGGAGAGCACGACGCCGCGCTCCGTATCCATGACGGTGGGGGACAGGGTCGAAGGCCATGTGCTCGAGGAAATGGGCCAGGCCCTGCTGGGCGTCGGTCTCGTTGAGCGACCCCGTGCCGACCCGCATGCGGATCGAGGCCTGTTTGGGCGGGGTGGCGTTCTTCATGATCGCGTAGCGCATGCCGTTGGGCAGGGTCCCGAACCGGACGGCCGGATCGGTGGGCAGGCCGGCGTAGGTCTGGGCCCAGACCCGGTCCCGCTGGGCGGGAGGCGGCGCCCTGTCCTGCGCCTTGAGCAGATCGGGAGCGGCGGCGGCGAAGCTCAGGCCGACCAACAGGGCCAGCGCCAAGCGGACAAGGCGGATCATGCGGATTCCCGATCGAGGCGAAGGGCCGAACCATCGGCCCTGCAACGGTGAACCGCAAGTGGGCGACAAGCTTGGCGAGATTTGGGCCTCGGCCCGGCCGCCGGGCCGTCAGTTTCCGGAGGAGACCTCGTAGGTCGCGCTATTGCCGACGGCGCTGGCCTGGCCGGAGATGGAACGGGCGCGGCCCGTGACGCTGATGGCCGAGTTGGCGCGCACCCGGCTAGATCCGACCTGGTTGTTGAACGCCTCCAGCGATCCGCCGCAGGCCGAACATGCGTAGCCCGAGACGGCGTTGCCGATGGCGGTGGCGGAGGTGAAGACGTTTGCGCCCGCCCCGCCGGTGAAGCCGGCGGCGACGTTAACGTCGCCGTCCATGTACTGCTCGCTGTAGATCACCGCGCGCGGCCCGTTGTTGGACTGAACTACCGAGTTACCGACGCCGTAGGCCACCACATTGGCGTCGCCGGTCCAGTCCGTCACTTCGAGGTTGGCATAGGCGGTCACCGGCGCGGAATTGCCCTGGGAAACGCCCATCCCGGACTCGGGGCTGCGGTGCTGGGCGTCCACGTTGTTGCCGACCCCCGTCGCCAGGGCCTGGATGTCGCCTGCCGAGCCGAGCACGACATCGACCACGGCGCTGGCGCCGTCGCCGTCGGCGATCTGGCCGACACCAATGTCGCTGGGCGCGGAATCGCTGTCCACGGTGACGTTGTTCGAAACGGCGGTGGCCGACAGGGTCGTATTGCCGGGGACGGCGGCGAACTCGCCGGTGACGGTGGAGGTGGTCAGGCCGCTGTTCGTCTGGCCCGTCCAAGTCTGGATGGCGCCGTTGATCTGTTGCCAGCCGGTTGTGTTGCCGACCGCGCTGGACTCGACCGTCGCCGCATCGGCGGAGCCCACCTGAAAGATCGCGTCCCCGGCCACGACGGCGCCGGCGTTGACGGTCTGCAGGGCCGTGCCTTCGGTCAGGGCGCAGCAGGTCCCCGCGGTAGCGCTGTTGCCGGTCGCGGTCACGGCGCTGGTGAAATAAGGGCCCGCGTCCCCCGTCACCGTCGCCGTGGCGTTGGCCTCCACGTGGGTCGCGCCGGCCAGGGCCTGGTTGGACTGGAAGTTCAGGTACGCATTTTGCCCAGTGGCGGAGACGATATTGCCTACCGCGGTCGCCTCGGCGCTGACGCCTTCGTCGGACGATTCGACGTTCAGGGTCTGGTTCGACAGGACATCGCCCATCTGCAACTGGCCATTGATGACCGAGTTGTCGGCCGCGAAGGCGCTAGTAGCGGCCGCGCAGAATGGAAGGGCCAGGATCGCGAGCAGCGCTCCAGCGCGACGGGTCTTCGCGGGTGTAGCCATTGTTACGGTCCAGGTTGTCATAGGCGGGGTAGTACCCGCCGGTCAGGCCGGTGCGTCCGCCCAGCGGGTCGCCGCCGGCCGCAAGGCAGCCCTCGGGTCCCGGCGCGCCGTAGAGATTGGCCATCATCTCGACCACGGCCCGTTCGACCACGGTGCGCACGGCCAGCTGGATCGGCTCCAGGGCCCCCTGGCCGGCGGCGACGTTGATGACGTTGCCGCCGAGGAAGTCGAAGAAGCCGGCGCCGACTTCGCGGCCGACGATCTGCTTCTGGTAGGAGATGACGTCGACCACCTCGAGGGTCTTGGTCTCGACCAGGCGCAGGTCGAGGCCGACGTTCATCACATAGACCTTGCCGGTGAACAGCCCCTGGCCATTGGTCAGGTTGGGGTCGCCGCCCTGGAGATCGACGCCGGACGAGCGGATATTGAAGTTCAGCTCGGTGATGCCGCCGACGATGTAGAAGTCCGAGCCGGGCACCTGGCCGGCGGTGATGCGGCGGTATGGCGGAGCCTGGCCCGGCGGGAGCTGGGCCAGCGCGTCATCGGAGATCAGCTTGTTGTTGGCGTACTTCAGCTCAAGCTCGGAGACCGAGGTGTCGTAGCGCTCGACGAGGCGGGCGCCGGACTTAGCCAGGGCGGAGATGGCCATCAGGGACGCGCCCTGGGTCAGCTTGCGGCCCGAGCCGTCGCTCTCTTCCTTGCCGGTATAGTCGGCGATGCGACCGACCGCGATCCGCGGCGCGGCCAAGCCATACTGACGGGCATAGCCCGAGAGGCAGACCAGGGCCGGGGAATAGGGCGTCGGGTTCGACGTCACTGGCGCATCGCCGATCGGGCGCGCATAGCGGCCGTTGGGGCCGGCGTTGGTGGATATGCACCCGCTGAGGGTCGCGGCGAAGAGGGCGACCGTGGCGGCGGTTTTGAACAGGGGGGATCGGGCCATGCGGCTACGGCCCATCCAGATTGACGAGCCCGTTCAGGCTGGCGTTGGCGGAGATGTCGCCGTTGTTGATCTGGGTCGAGTCGACGACGACCCGGTTGTAGGAGCCCTGGACCACCACCTGGAGATTGTTGCCGATGGCGGTGGCCATGCCGGAGCCGCCGACCCCCGACGAGGTGTTCTGCGAGAAGCCGCTGGCGCGCGAGAACACGCTGCCGGTCGGGGTCTGCATGACGCCGTTGATGAAGATCGAGTTCTCGTTCGAATCGCGGGTCGAGACGTCGATGCCGTTGTTGAGCGAACCGGTCCGCCCATAGCCGGAATTGTACGAGCCGCCGTTGTTATTGATGGTTTGAGCCTGGGCGGCGCCGGCCACGGCAAGCGCCGCGGCGGCGACAAGGCGCAGGGCGCCGACGGCAAGAGCCGGTGGGGCGGACAGGACCAGGGGGGCCTTACGCATGGAAGTCCGGCCTTCTTACGCAAACTGCTAGGGTTAACAAGCAACCTTCGTGCCAGCTTTCCCTCGGACGGCGAGCCGGCCTTCAGGCCGGAGGGCGCCGCCGGACGAGGCCGGTGCGCGCCAACCTCATCGTTAAGGGCGGAAGGGTTAAAAATTCCTGCGAGCCGGCGGCATTCTTCCACCTGAGCCGTTGATCGAATGGGGGATTCGGCGCTTGCGCGGCGCAGCGATGCAGCGCAAGCGCTAGGGCGACGACCCCAATCGTGAACGGCGTAATGACGATCGAAGATCAGGGCGGGCGCGAGCCCTTGGAATCGGGAACAGATCGGCCGCCGCGCGAACCGGTGCTGCGGGCCCCGCTGTCGGCCCTGCTGCTCGCCGGCAGCTTCCTTGTTCTCTATGGCCTGCAGGATCTGGCCGGCAGCGACGCCCTGATCGCCCGCTTCGGTTTCTCGCCAGCCGACCTGGCGCAGGGCGGGGCAGGGGGGCTGCTCACCGCACTCTTCTTACATGGGGGATGGGCGCACGCCTTCCTCAACGCCCTGGGGGCCCTGGCCTTCGGCGCCCCGATCGCCCGGCTGTTCGGCAAAGGCGCCGGGGCGGCCGCGGCCTTCCTTGCCTTCTTCCTCTTATGCGGAGCCCTATCGAGCCTGGGCTACGCGGCCCTGCATTGGGGTAAGCCCTATATGCTGGTCGGCGCCTCCGGGGGCGTTACATGGCCGGGGCATGGATTTTCGTGAACCTGGTGGTGGCGGTGGTCGGGCTGGGCGCCGTGGCTGGCGACGCGCCCATCGCTTGGGAGGCGCACCTTATAGGTTACGCTGCCGGACTGGTGCTGATCGGGCCCGCCCTGCGCCTGTTGCGGCGGATCTGAAGGCGCCATCACCAAGCTGTGAGGCGGCATGCGCCCAGGTGCGCTGCGTAATGCTGCGGCTGCGCAATTGATTCCCCTGTCGGTTTGGAGGACGCTCTCCCTTCAATTAGGGAGAAGTTGCTTATGCTCGTTTCCCAAATCCTGAAAATCAAAGGCGACCTGGTGTTCACGGTCACACCGCTGGAGACGGTGCAGTCGGCCGCGGCCCTGCTGCAGAGCCGGGGGGTGGGCGCCATGGTGGTGCTCGATACCCAGGACAATGTGGTCGGCATCGTCTCCGAGCGCGATCTCGTGCGGGTGGTCGCCCAGGAGGGCGCGCCGGGACTGACCAAGCCGGTGTCGGCCTGTATGACCCAGGACGTGCTGTTCGCCGACCCCCACGAGACGGTCGACCACCTGCTGGCCCGCATGACCGACCGGCGCGTTCGCCACCTGCCGGTATGCCGGGACGGGCGGCTGGTGGGGATCGTCTCCATCGGCGACCTGGTGAAGCACAAGATCGCCGAGACGGAGGCCGAGGCCGAAGGGCTGAAGAGCTATATCGCCGGCGGCTAGGGTGGCGATCCCGAGAGTCGCTGTCGCTGACGACGGTCGTCCGCGACAGGATGGCTTTTCGGGGCGGCGCCCGTTGACAGGGCGGGGCCGGACCCATAGATAGCCGGCTCCCCCGGGAGCAGCGACGACGTCGAGGCGCGGGGCCGAAAGGCCCTTGATTTCGAACGGCCGTTTAGCTATCTTCCGTGGCTCAATCGAATCACGCTGGACTGAATGAGGTTTGCCTCGGCAGCCCCGGGTGGTTTTTGGTCTCAAATTTCCGGCTAGCCGGGCCTGAGATCGGTCTCGAAAGAGGCGGTTGACTCGAAGGTTCGGCCTCTTTAGAAGCCCGCCTTCCCCGGTCTCGGCCGGGCCTGCCAAGTGTCCACTGAGTATTCAGTTAAGGCGCTTGACCAGAAGATCGGCTCTCTTTAGGGAGCAGGCCTTCTTCTCCCGGCCCCGGCCGGTACTGCCCAAGTGTCCACTGAGTATTCAGTTAAGGCGCTTGACTAGGAGATCGGCTCTCATTAGAGAGCAGGCCTTCTTCCCCGGCTCCGGCCGGTACTGCCCAAGGGTTTGCTGAGTATTCAGTTGGCTCTTGACTAGAGGGTTTTCTCTCATTAGAGAGCGCGCCTTCCCCGGCCTCGGTCGGGTCCACATCGAGCGGTTCTGATTATTCAGAAAGTGCTTGACGCGGAATTCTACGGCGACTAGAAACGCCCCTCTTCGCCGCCACCGGGCGTTAAACGGTGGGGCCGGTCAGCCGGTTGGGTCTTTGACATCGTTGAATTGGAAAGAGAAACGCAGGCGGCGGTCGTTCTGGCGGTTCCCTCACGGGGAACCAATCGAACGCTGACAAATGCGGTCTCTTGAAGACACCATGAAATACGGTCGGACTTCGGTCTGGCCGGATCGAATGGGAACTCGTCAAGATACTACGCATAACTAATGCCAAATTCGGTTCTTCGGAACCGGAGCAAGCTTAGGTTAGCGGTCAACTCAACCTGAGAGTTTGATCCTGGCTCAGAGCGAACGCTGGCGGCAGGCTTAACACATGCAAGTCGAACGGATCCTTCGGGATTAGTGGCGGACGGGTGAGTAACACGTGGGAACGTGCCCTTAGGTTCGGAACAACACAGGGAAACTTGTGCTAATACCGGATGTGCCTCGTAAGAGGGAAAGATTTATCGCCTTTGGAGCGGCCCGCGTCTGATTAGCTTGTTGGTGAGGTAAAGGCTCACCAAGGCTACGATCAGTAGCTGGTCTGAGAGGATGGCCAGCCACATTGGGACTGAGACACGGCCCAAACTCCTACGGGAGGCAGCAGTGGGGAATCTTGCGCAATGGGCGAAAGCCTGACGCAGCCATGCCGCGT
>NCED01000091.1 GCA_002280485.1 Caulobacterales bacterium 32-69-10 | reverse complement strand
GAGCCGCCCCGCCGTCGAGGCCGGGGAGTCGATCGGCTTCCTGCCCGGCGACATGGAGGACAAGCTGGCCCCCTATCTGCGCCCGCTTTACGACGCCCTGTCGGACCGGCTGTCGATGAAACGGGTCAAGGCCCTGATGGCCGAGGGCCTGATCGAGATCGCCCCCATCGGCTATATGCGCGGCCGCACCCTGAACAACGCCTTCATCGTCGTCGATGAGGCCCAGAACTGCACCTACGTCCAACTGAAGATGCTGCTGACCCGGCTGGGCTGGCATTCGACCATGGTGGTCACCGGCGACCCGCAGCAGTCCGACCTGCTGCCGGGCATCTCGGGCCTGGCCGATATCTCGGCACGGCTGGAGGTCATCGACGAAATCGCCGTCGTGCGCCTAGCCGAACGCGACATCGTGCGCCACCCGCTGGTGGCCTCGATGATCGGGGTGATCTGAGCCTAGCCCCCCTGCAGACCTGAAGGGGCCGGCGATGCGAAGGCGTCGCCGGCCCCATTCTTTTCCAGGCGCTGCATCGACGAGTCATAGGCGTCCCGCGCCATATCGCGGTCTCGGCGAATACCGGCTGCGGATCGAGACCCGCTCATTCCATGAAACGGACGCGGCTGCCAGACAGCGCAACCGCCAGGTGACACCGGTTACCAGATTTCATTGAAACCTGTTGTGAACGCAGCGCTCAAACAACGATGTTCGACAGTGGCCAATTTGTGTTGTGAACGCTCTCAATCCATGTCTATTTTGACATGTGAGAGACCGAAGAGTCTCCATGACAGGGAGCGAAACATGATCGGAGGCCTTAAAGGCCGACGGTGAGGGCGTTCAGGCGCCCTATCCTCGGACATGACCAAATTTTCCCGTGAATCAACGGGTTATGACGTCGGCGTTCGCCGTCGCCAACGGTCATGCTCGTCCTGTTCCCACTGGTGTGTCCGGCGGTCCGTCCGCCGTCTTGCGTCTGTTTCAGGGGAAGTCCGTGTCCGTGATTACGAAGTCCAAATCGATCAGCAGTCTGGCTCTTGCGGTCGCCATCGGCCTCGCCCCCATGGGCGTGGCGGCGCAGGCCGCCCGCCCCGCAGCCGCACGATCCGCAACCGACGCGGACCAAAGTGCGGTAAGGGCCGACGCCCTGCTGGCGCGAATGACGCGGGACGAGAAGCTTCAGCTGATCCACGGCTATTTCCCGCCGATGGCGGCGCGCACGCCCGGCGCGCCGGTGGCCGACATGATCCCTTCGGCCGGCCATATCCCCGGCATTCCGCGCCTGGGCGTACCGACCCTGCGCGAGAGCGACGCCAGTCTGGGCGTCGCCAACCAGGTCGAGCAGCGCAAGGGCGACGTCGCCACCGCCCTGCCCTCCAGCCTGGCCACAGCCGCCACCTTCGATCCCGAGATCGCCTATGCGGGCGGAGCCATGATCGGGTCCGAGGCGCGAGCCAAGACCTTCAACATCCTGCTGGCCGGCGGGGTGAACCTGACGCGCGATCCCTGGGCCGGACGGAATTTCGAATATCTGGGCGAAGACCCGCTGCTCGCGGGCGTCATGGCCGGCGACCATATCCGCGGCGTCCAGTCGAACAAGATCGTCTCGACCATCAAGCATTTCGCCTTCAACTCGCAAGAGACCGGGCGGATGATCATGGACGCGCGCCTGGACGAGGCGTCTCTGCGCGAAAGCGATCTGCTGGCCTTCCAGATCGCCATCGAGCGGGGAAATCCCGGCTCGGTCATGTGCGCCTACAACAAGGTCAACGGCGACTGGGCCTGCGAGAACGATTTCCTGCTGAACCAGGTGCTGAAGCGCGACTGGGGCTATGACGGCTGGGTCATGTCGGACTGGGGCGCCGTCCATTCGACCGAGAAGGCGGCCCTGGCGGGGCTGGATCAGGCTTCGGGCCAGGAGCTGGACCGGGCGCTGTATTTCGACGCGCCCTTCCGGGCCGCATTGGACGCAGGACGGATCCCCGAGGCGCGGCTGGACGACATGGTGCGCCGTCTGCTGGTCGGCCTGATCGAGACCGGGGTGCTGGACGCGCCGGTGGTGAAGACCGAACAGCCGATCGACTACGCCCGGAACGCCGAGGTCGCCCAGCGCGCGGCCGAGGCGGGGATCGTGCTGCTGAAGAACCAGGGCGGGGTCCTGCCCCTGGCCAAGACGGCCAAACGGATCGTGCTGATCGGCGGCCATGCCGACGTCGGTGTGCTGTCAGGCGGCGGCTCGTCCCAGGTGCGGTCGGTGGGCGGGGCGCCGGTCGAGATCCCATTGACCTCGGGCGCGGCGGCCTCGTTCGCGCGGGTCACCTGGCATGCTTCGTCGCCGCTGAACGCCATTCGCGCCGTCGTGCCGGATGCGACCGTGACCTATGTCGATGGCAGGGACGCGGCGGCTGCGGCCGCTGCAGCGCGGGCCGCCGACATCGCCGTCGTCTTCGCCACCCAGTGGACCACCGAGGCCCAGGACGTCGAAACCCTGTCGCTGCCGGACGGCCAGGACGGGCTGATCGAGGCCGTGACCGCCGCGAACCCCAGTACGGTGGTGGTTCTGGAGACCGGCGGGCCGGTGCTGATGCCCTGGCTGGAGAAGACCCCGGCGGTGATCCAGGCCTGGTATCCCGGCCAGCGCGGCGGTGAAGCCATCGCCCGCATCCTGTTCGGCGAGGTCAATCCGTCGGGCCGGCTGCCGATCACCTTCCCCGCCTCCGCCGACCACCCGTCGCCCGATGGACTTCAGCTACGGCACGACCGTCACGGGCGCCGCCGAGTACCAGACCGGGGAACGCACCCGTCAGGACGACTATCTGATCAACGGCCTGCTGAATTGGCGCGGTGATCGCATGGGCGCGATGATCTCGGGCGTCATGAGCAACTCGAACCTGGGCAACAACTACGCCGGTTCGGCCGGCAGCCTGCTCGGTAGCAACGACTGGGGCGGCTCCGGCAACGCCTGGTTCGCGCCCCACGGCTATGAGATGTTCAACCGCGTGGTTGAGCGCGAGCGGATCGGCCTGAACGGCGCCTTCCAGTTCGACATCGAGGACGGCATCCGCCTGACGGCCGAAGCCTTCTACACCAAGCAGGACGAGTATAACCGCGCCGCCGGCCTGAACGTCTCCAACCGCTGGAGCGGCCTGGGCTGGCTGACGCCGACCGAGTCGACCGACACCGGCCTGGGCTGGCTGGACGTCGAGGAATACGACGTCGATGCCTGGTGGGTGAACTCCTTCACCGTCAACCGGGTCACCAACAACGAGTCCAAGAACTTCAACCTGGAGCTGGACTACGACAAGGGCGGCCCCTTCACGTTCAACGCGCGCGCGATCAAGGCCGAAGCGTCCATGCTGAGCATGAACGGCCAGGTGCAGGGTGACCTGTCGAATTGGCAGTACGGAGCTGACAGGGCCTTTACCCTATTCCGTCAGGGCGCGGACCGCACGCGCGGCACCTTCTACCCCGCCTCCATCGCCGCCATGTACCCGGCCTCACAATACTCAAACGGTGTCGTGGGCAGCCAGGGCGGACGCTACATCAACCCCAACCCGCTAGGCTATGGAGCGGACCCCCAACTGCATATCGACACCGGCGGCTCGAAGCTGGCCTGGAGCGGCTTCGAGAACAACATTGTCGGGGGTTTAGGCAACGTCCCGCTAAGCCAATATATGTCGAACTTGGACTCCTATACAGTCGGGGCCTATTCGTCGGAAGGCAACCAGCGCAACAACTCGGACCTGACTGTGGTCCGGTTCGACGGGTCGTACGAGTTCCAGGAGGCGCCGGCGTTCGGCTTCCTGACCCGCGTCGACGCCGGCGTCCGCCACAGCGGCCGCGAGGTCGAGGTCACAAACTTCCACCTGTTCTCGGACTTCTACGCCGGACAGGGCGCAGGCAACCAGGCGGGTTGTTCGGCGCAGTGGAAAG
>NCED01000028.1 GCA_002280485.1 Caulobacterales bacterium 32-69-10 | reverse complement strand
GGCCGTGTAGGAAAGGCCCGAAGACAGAAACTGGTCTGTCTGAAGATTCTTCCACGCGTTGTAGAAGGCGGAGGCCCTCAACTGGAGCTTCCTGTCAAAGAGCGCGGTTTTCACGCCCACTTCAAAGTTCCACAGCGCATCGGGCGTGAACGCGCGGGCGGGATGGTCTCCCCCTGGCGCCGAAAAGGTCTCGCCGATGACGCCTTCGGTGTTGAAGCCGCCTGCACGGTAGCCCTGAGAAGCCAGGCCGTAGACCAGGCTGTTCGACGTGAGCTGATATTGCAGGGCGAGCTTCGGCGACCAGCCGCTGTAGCGATCCTGGCCGGTGAACGATCGCTCCGCGCCGAGGCGCGGCATCTGCACGATGGAGGCGGTGCGAACGGAGGTTCGGAAGTAGCGAAGTCCCGCGGTCAGGCTCAGCCGGGGCGTCAGGCGATAGGACGCCTCGCCGAACCCCGCCAATTCCCGCAGGTGGTCTTTGCGGTCCTCCCGGTAAGCGGCCAAGGACGACGGACCGCCGGACTCGTGCATCAGATCCAGGGTCCTCTCTTGGCTGGCGCTCGCGTACCAGCCCACGAGCCAGCGAAGGCGGCTGTCGTCCCTGGAGGCGAGGTGGGTCTCGTGGACCAGCAGATCGATGTGAATCATATCCTCGAGCAAGGCTGTTCCCGCCGCGGGAAGAGAGAATGCGCTCCGCGCCGCCGATGCGTCATAGGCGCTGTCGACATCGTGCTGGACCAGCGCCGTGGACGAGGTCAGAAGGCCCAACCTCGTCTGGCCCGTCAGGGTCAAATGCACCTGGTTGAAGTCGTTGTCATGCGGCTCCCGCACGAGATTTCCGCGGGCGTAAGGTCCGGCGGAGGCGGTGGCGTACTGGGTGTCCGCTGAACCGATGAACTGGACGGCGCCCCCCAGCTCGGCGGTCCAATCCGGCCCCAAAACGGCTAGCAACGCGCTGCGAAACCCCGTGCGGGTCGTGCGGTTGACGTTGCGCCGGCCAAGGGTGACGTTGTCGATGTAGCCGCCGTCGACCTCGTGGTAACCGACAACCCGCAGGCCGATCCGATCCCGCTTGAGCGGGGTGTTGACCATCGCCTCGAAGACGCCGCTGGCCGCGCCTCCGAGCGTCAGCGCGCCCGATAGCGTGACATAGCCCCGATCGCGATCCAGTTCGGGTTTGCGAGGGACAACTCGGTAGATGCCGCCGATCGAGCCGCTGCCGTAAAGAGAACCTTGAGGTCCGCGCAGCACCTCCACAGTCTCGATATCGGCCAGCCGCAGGTCGGGGTCGGGAGCGTTGTAAGTGATCGGCACATGGTCGAGGTAGATGCCGACGGTCGATTGGGTGTGGCCCGTGAAGGCGCCGTCGGACAGGCCTCGCAGCAGGATCTTGTTTCGCCCTGGCCCCAGGTTGGTGACCGTCACCCCCGCCGCCTGCAAACCGATGTCGCTCGCCCCGCCGGCCCCGAAGATGCGGATTTGCTCGGCTCCGATGGCGCTGATGGCGTAGGGAAGCTGATCGCGTAGCTCAGGCCGCTTCGTCGCGGTCACGACGACTTCCGAGGCGAGCTCGGGCTCCGGCCTGTTCGTCTGCGGGCGCGCCGCAAATGCCGGCGGGCGCCTTGGCGCCCGCGCGCGCGTCACCGGCGCGATGCGAGCGGTCTCGCTGTCGATCCATTTGAAGCTGCAGCCGCTGCCGGCCAGCAACCGAGCCAAGGCCTCGCTCAAGCTATAGCGCCCTCTGAGAGGCCGGGCCGTCCCTTGGCAGGCGCGCACGCCGCCTATGCTGACACCCGACTGGACCGCGAAATCGACCAGCGCCGTCGGCAGGGGTTTGGCCGCTATGTCGAAGGTTCTGACGTCCGTGCTGGCCGCCTGGGCGGCGCCCGATGTCCCGGCGACGACCAACACCAGTGTCAGCGCCAGCACCGAGGCGCGCCTGTCAGTCGGTTCGCCTCCGGCGGAGCACGACCCGATCGGCGGATGAGTTGACTGTGACAGGCAGAAGCTCCTCCAGCCGGCGCAACACGGCGTCTTCGTCCGCGACCATCAGCACGCCCGAGAAGCGCAGAGTCTTCGCATCCCCCTCCAGCTGAACGGGGCGCGGAAAGTAGCGATTGAGGTCGGCGACGACCTGATCGAGAGAGGCGTCATCATAGATCAAGCGCCGCTTTTTCCAGGAAAAGGCGTTCTCCGGCGCCGCGACCGTCTCGACCCGTTGAGCGGCTCCGCCGACGTCGTGAAGCAACCGTTGGCTGCGGACAAGGCGGACGACATCGCCTTGCTCGCCGGCCAGCGGCGACACCTCGACGACTCCGCGGGTGACGGTCACGCTCAGCCGCCCGGTGCGATTGGCGATGTTGAACTCGGTGCCGACGACCGTCACCGTGCGATCGCCCACTGTAATGAGGAAAGGCCGCCTGGGGTCCTGGGCGACATCGAACGCGGCCTCTCCCTCGGACATGACCACGCGACGGGCGCGGCGCTCCATGGCGACTTCGATTTTCGATTGGGTGTTCAGGGTGATGCGCGTGCCCTCGCCGAGGGCCACCTCGCGGATCTGTCCTCTGTCCGCCTCGTAAACCTGCGGCGCGACCGTGCCGGGAAGCCATATCCACGCGGCCACGGCCGCCGCCGCGGCCATCGCGCCCGCAACGGCCCATCTCGACCAGCGGGCTGGCCGAGGCCGCGGAGATCTGGGCGCAACGGTAGGCGCGCGAAGCGCCTCCAGCGCCTCGGCGGCCCTCGCATCAATTTCCGACGACAGCAGCTCCAGCCGATCGTAGGCCGCCCAATTCTCGGGGGAGGCGGACAGCCAGGTCTCGAACGCGAGCAGATCGGCGTCACTGGCGTCATCGCCCTGGAGGCGCGCCAGGAAGTCCGCCGCCTGTTCCAAAGGCGTCCGATTGTCGGCCTGATCAGTCCCCATCAGCCTGGCCCGTTCGCGCGAAAGCCCGCGCGACCTTTCATCGCCCTTGACGCCGCGACGGAGCCGCGCCCACAGCCATCGTAGAGGCACGCTTCTCCACACGCTCTCATGGCAGCTTCTCCGACAACCGCTTCATGGCGTCGCTGATCAATTTCTCGATGGCGCTGACTGACACGCCCATCGCCCTGGCCGTCTCGGCATGGCTCATGCCTTGCAGCTTGTGTAGCTCGAAGGCTTGACGGGCGCGCGGCGGCATCGCCTTCACCGCTTCCACGATCTGCGCCAATCGCCGGCGAGCGGCCAGGGCGTCCTCCGGCGACGGTTCATCCACCGCATCGTTCCCGCCGACGAGGAAACGGCGGCTGGCGTACCATTCGTGGTCGCGCGCCACCGATCTGCGCTCCTTGCGAAGCTTGTCCAGCATGAGGTTGGAGCCGAGCTTGTAGAGGAACGCCACGGGGTTGGAGACCTCTAGGCCCGACAGCGTTTGAACCTTCAGGTACAGTTCCTGGACCAGATCCTCAGCCGCTGTGGCGGAACGCAGGCGAACAGTGAACAAGCGCACGAGGTCGGCGCGCTTGCTGAGGTAGGTCTCCAGGAGGGGGCTAGATTCGCCCGAGTCCAACGGCAGTCTCCCCTCTCCACGCCTCCCCCAATTGACCGGTGCGCCAGCCAAATCAAGAGCAGGCGATGGCTTTCCATGGCCGCGGACGCCTCGACGCGGCGGCTCCTAACGCCAAGCCTCGGGATTGGAAAAGCCAGCTGACTGAGCAAGCCCGACCGGCCGGATGGGGGGGGTTAGCTGGGAGAGCGGCGAGTTTGTTCGCCGTGGCGCCCCTCATCGTCGAGCCGCCACCAGGGGAGCCAGGGTCGAAGGTGGTGTTCGTGATGCCGCCCGAAGTGGAAGCAGGTGAGCAGAGAGACCAGGGAGCTGTAGCCGCTGCTGCGCGCGTTGTGATTGTCGGCGAAGGCGACGTCCGTCACCCGGTGAGGAAGCCAGGTGCCGAAGACGAAAAGCTGCGCGGCCGACAGCAGGGCAGGGGCGGCCCAGAACAGCAGCAGGTTCGCGATCGGCGCCTTCAACACGCCGACCGAGATGACGAAAAACGCCGCCAGCACCACGAACTCGGTCCAGCCGAAGTAGGTGCGGAAGAAGGCGACGAACCAGCGCAAGAACGTGCCGGGATCGTCCGGATAGAAATCGGGGTCGGCCGGCGTTCCGGGAGCGGCGTGATGCCCGTGGTGAGCGGCCTTCAGCCGCTCGTACCGGAAACCGGCATATAGGATCAGGGCGGTGGCCCCGGCCGCGGTGTTCAGACGCGGATGCCCGGGGGCCAGAGAGCCGTGCATGGCGTCGTGGGCGAGGATGAACAGCCCGACCGATAACCAGGTCTGGGCGGCCACGACCAACGGAGCGACGATGAGGCTCCAGGCGGACCAGTGGTGCAGATAGACGCCGTAAACGTGCAGACCGGCCCAGCCGGCCATGATCGCTGCGGCGTAGCTTAAGCCGACGACGGCCTGGTAGCGACTGATCCTCGACCCGTTCGCCGCTGCGCTCATCGGGCCTGTATATCGATCCGGGCCGCCAGATGCACGCCGCGGCTTGTGACCTCGGCTCGACAATGCGACCTGTCGGCGATGCATGACGCGGCTGCGGATCCCGGCCCTGATATTCTCTTGGTGGGCGGCGGTCTGGCCAACAGCCTGATCGCGTTTCGGCTTTCCCAGCTTCGTCCTGAGCTTTCGGTCCGCATCGTCGAGGCCGGCGCGCGCCTCGGGGGAAACCACACCTGGTCCTTCTTCGCCAGCGACCTGACGCAGGCCCAGCACGACTGGATCGCACCGTTCGTGGTGCACCGCTGGCCCGGCTACACCGTGCGCTTTCCCGCATTCACCAGACGCCTGTCGACCGGCTATCTCAGCATCACCTCCGATCGCCTCGACGAGGTTCTGCGCCGTGCGCTGCCGGATCGGGTGGCGTTGAATTCGCCCGTCAGCCAATTGCGTCCCGAGGGCGTCACCTTTGCCGACGGCCGGGTGGCTGGGGCCGGGGCTGTCATGGACGGCCGGGGGCCGACGGCCACCCCCGACCTTGCCCTGGGCTTCCAGAAATTCGTCGGACTGGACGTGCGGCTCGCCGCGCCGCATGGCTTGTCCGAACCGGTGGTGATGGACGCCGCCGTCGATCAGATGGGCGGCTACCGCTTTGTCTACATCCTGCCCTTCGATGCGCGGACCCTTCTGATCGAGGACACGCGCTATACGGACAGCGACGCGCTGGACCACTCGATGTTCCGCCAGGGCGTCCTGGACTACGCGACGGCGCAAGGCTGGCGCATAGAAGAGGTGTTGCGCGAGGAGCATGGGGTGCTCCCCGTCGTTCTGGACGGCGACCTAGAGGCGCACTTCGACCGGATGGGGCCGGTGGCCTTGAGCGGGCTGCGGGCTGGACTGTTCCATCCCACCACCGGCTACTCGCTTCCCGACTGCATTCGGCTTGCCGACCACATCGCGGCGAACTGGCGGCCTGGCGTTTCCCTTTCAGGATGCGTCCGCGCGCATGCTTTGCGCGTATGGTCGTCGCGAGGCTTCTACCGCCTCTTGGACCGCATGCTGTTCCGGGCGGCTCGGCCGGACCGGAGGTACGAAGTGCTGCAGAGGTTCTATCGACTCCCGCAACCGCTCATCGAGCGGTTCTACGCGGCGCGGGCCTCGCTGGGAGACAAGGCGAGAATCCTCAGCGGCCGGCCGCCTGTGCCGGTCGGCGCGGCGCTCGCGTGCCTCATTGAAAAAGGGCGAGCTTGATGCGGGCTGCGGTCATCGGATCAGGCTTCGGAGGCTTGTCGCTGGCGATCCGGCTGCAGTCGGCGGGCATAGCCACGACCGTGTTCGAGGCGCGGGACAAGGCCGGGGGGCGCGCCTACGTCTACAAGGACAAGGGCTACACCTTCGACGCCGGCCCGACGGTGATCACCGATCCTTCCGCTCTGGAGGAGCTGTTCGCCCTCACCGGCCGGCGCCTAGCCGACTATGTGGAGCTGCTTCCCGTGACGCCGTTCTACCGGCTCTGCTGGGAGGACGGCGACGTCTTCGACTATGTGAACGACCAGGCCGAGCTCGACCGTCAGATCGCGGCGCGCAACCCGGACGACGTGCAAGGCTACCGCCGCTTCCTGGCCTATTCCGAGCAGCTGCTCCAGGAGGGCTACGTCAAGCTGGGGGCCGTCCCGTTTCTCGACTTCGGCAGCATGGTCAAGGCGGCGCCGGAGCTGATGCGGCTTCAGGCGTGGCGTTCGGTCTACGACAAGGTCGCCAGCTTCCTGCGTGACGACCATCTGCGGCAGGCCTTCAGCTTTCACTCCCTGCTGGTGGGCGGCAATCCGTTCGCCACCTCATCGATCTACGCCCTGATCCACGCCCTGGAGAGGCGCTGGGGCGTGTGGTTCCCTCGCGGGGGCACCGGATCGCTGATCCAGGCGATGGCGACCCTGTTCCAGGAGCTTGGCGGCGAGCTGCGCCTCGGCAGCCCCGTCCAGCAGATCACGGTGGAAGGGGACCGGGCGACGGGGGTCGTGGTCGGCGGCGAGCGTCTGCCGTTCGACATGGTCGCGTCGAACGCCGATGTCGTGCACACCTATCAGAAGCTGCTCGGCCAGCAGCCCCGCGGCCGCAGCGAAGGCGGGAAACTCGCGGCGCGCCGGCATTCGATGTCGCTGTTCGTGATCTATTTCGGGCTGAAGCGGACGCATCCCGAGATCCGTCACCACACCGTGCTGTTCGGCCCACGCTACCGGGAACTGATCGCGGAGATCTTCAAGGGCCCCGACCTGCCCGACGATTTCTCGCTGTATCTGCACGCGCCGACCCGGACCGATCCGTCGCTGGCGCCCGAAGGTTGCGACGCCTTCTACGTGCTGGCGCCCGTTCCTCATCTCGCGTCGGCGCAGATCGACTGGGACGTCGAAGGCCCCCGCTATCGCGACCGGATCCTGGCGTACCTGGAAGAGCGCTACATTCCCGGCCTGACGGCGGATCTGGAGACGTGCCGGATCTTCACGCCCTTCGACTTCCGCGACGCGCTGAACGCGCACCAGGGATCGGCCTTCTCGCTGGAGCCGATCCTGACCCAGAGCGCCTTTTTCCGCGTTCATAACCGGGACGACGCCATCGCGAACCTCTACTTCGTCGGCGCGGGGACCCATCCGGGGGCGGGGGTGCCGGGTGTCGTCGGCTCGGCCAAGGCGACGGCAGGGCTCATGATCGCCGACGCCGGTCTGCCCGCATGAGCGACGCGGTCGTCGAGAACAGTCGGATCGCGATCGAGCGGGGCTCCAAGAGCTTCGCGGTCGCCTCCCGGCTCTTTCCTGCCGACATTCGAGACGATGCGTGGATGCTCTATTCGTGGTGCCGCCACTGCGACGACGAGATCGATGGCCAGGTGATGGGCGCCGGGGCGGTGGGCCTCGATCAGGCGACGGCGGAGGCCAAGCTGGCCGAGCTGAGGTCGCGCACGGCTTCGGCGCTGCGGGGCGAGCCCCAGGCCGATCCCGTGTTCGCCGCGTTCCAGCGGGTCGCCCTGCGCCACGCCATTCCCGAGTCCGACGCGATGGACCTGCTGCGCGGGTTCGAGATGGATGTGCGTGGAAGGCGCTACGAGACCGTAGAGGACACCCTGGACTACGCCTTCCATGTGGCCGGCGTCGTCGGGGTCATGATGGCCAGGATCATGGGCGTTCGCGATCAGGACACCCTTCGGCGGGCGCAGGATCTTGGACTGGCCTTCCAGCTCACCAACATCGCCCGGGATGTCGTCGAGGACGCCCGGGGCGGGCGCGTGTACCTCCCCGCCGACTGGTTGGCCGAGGCCGGCGTGCCGGGTGATCAGGTCGCCGCCGCTGAGCACCGCGATGCGGTGTCCCGGTGTGCGGGCCGCCTGGTGCAAGCCGCAGAGCCCTTCTACGACTCGGCGAGGTGGGGGTTGCGCAGGCTGCCGCCGAGGTCCGCCTGGGCCATCGCGACCGCACGGGGGGTTTACCGGGCGATAGGGCGGCGGGTCGCGAGCGCCGGCAATCGCGCGTGGGATGCGCGGACCTCGATTGATAGCACGAGCAAGCTTGTGCTGTTGGGGAGAGGGGGGCTCATCGCGGTGTGGAGCCAGACCCTCGACGCCTGGCGCAAAGCCCCCGAGCGGCCAGCGCTCTGGACGAAGATCTAGCGCTCAGCGGGCCGTCCGGCGGTTCTCGACAACAAGTGCGATGGTCCATCCCAGGGCGGCCAGCCCGCCCAGGAAGACCCACGCGCCAACCACGCCGCCATCGAACCTCCCGCGCCAGATCAATGACTGGTACGCCTCGATCGCCCAGGCATGGGGCGTCAGCCACCCAAGTTGGCGGAACGTTTCCGGCATCAGGAAGCGCGGCGCCATCGACCCGCCCAGCGCCGCCAGCAACAGGACGAGGAAGGTCGACAGGGGTTGGGCCTGCTCTCTTGATCGACAAAGCGCGATCACGCCCATCGCGACCCCGGCGGCGGCGGCGGCCGTCATGGACGCCGTGACCATCCAGGCGAGCCCCTGCCAAGGCTGGATGGACGGCAGGCGCGGAAGGGCGATGGCGAACACCGCCGCCGTTTGTGCGAGGCCGACAATCGCCAGCCACGCCGCGCGAGACGCCAGGATCGGCCAGAGCGCGCCGGCCGCCAGGACCAAGCGCGCCTGGAGTCCGCTGCGACGCTCGTCAAGGCCGACCATCGCGCCATGCATCGCGGCGAAGAAGACGAACATCACGCTGACGGCCCCGGCGTAATAGACCGCCTGAACGTCGCCGGCTGGGCCGACCTGGCGTCGGATGACGGGCAGGGGCGCACGCCCGGCGGCCTGTCCCGACACTGTCGCAGCGATCTGTTCGAGCGTCGCCGCCAGGGTCGCCGACGCAACGTCCCGCCCGGCTCCGCCCAGCACCTCGATCCGCGGGATGGGCCCGCTGGAGGGCGCCAGCAGGACGCCGGCGTCGATGCGCCCGTCGATCACGGCCTGCTCAACCTCGGACGGGCTGCCCGCCAAGGTCAGGCGCTCGCCGACCGCCGCCGTCAACGCCGTATTGATCCTGCGGCTCTGCTCGGTGCGCGCCCCATCGTGCAGGGCCGCCGAAACATCGATCTTGCCCGAGGCGCTTGATCCGAAGATCGCCGCGAACAGCAGGTAAACCAGCGGCGGCAGGATCAGGGTCATGGCCAGGCCGGCACGGTCCCGCACAAAACTGCGGGCATAGGCGAGCAGCAACATCATCATGCCGCGCGCTCGAGCAGTCTCGCCACCAGCTCGTCGATGCCCGGCTTGCGGATGGCCATTTCGCCGCCGGCCTGATCGACCATGCCCGACAAGGCCTGCGCGCGCGCCATGACGTCACGGTCTATGACCCGCCAGCTCAAGGCTCCGTCGGCCTCCGCCATGCCCGCCTCGGCCAGCGCGGCGGCGGTCGATGCCGGCGGGGGTTCGTCAAAACGCACGATCAGCAACTTGCAGTCCCCGAACGTCTGCCGCAGCAGCGCTTCTCGCGCGCCTTCAGCGATCAGCCGGCCTTCCGACATGACCCCGATGCGATCCGCCGCCATTTCGACGAAGGCGGGATCGTGACTGATGAGAAGGCAGCCCGCTCCATCGGCGACCGTCTGCCGAAGGGCTGTCGCTATGGCCCGTCGCGTCGGCGCGTCGACGCCTTCTGTCGGCTCGTCCGCCACCACCAGAGCGGGGCGCCCCACCAACGCCGCGGCTAAATTGGCCCGCCGCTTCCAGCCGCCCGACAAGGTCGCGACCCGCTGGTCTGCGCGCAGCGTGCAGTCTGTGCGCTCGATAGCGGAAGTCACCTGACGGCTGCGACTTTCCCTATCGCCACCGCCCAGCTTGGCCATGACCGACAGATTTTCCCGGATGGTCAGGGCGGCGAAGAGGGCGCACTCCTGCGGCGCCAAGCCTATCCGCCTGGCCGGCGCTCCACCGTCCCAGATGTTTTGGCCACAAAGGCGCACGTCGCCGAGTTCAGGCCTCATCAAGCCGCTGGCGACCCGCGCGACGGTCGACTTCCCGGCTCCGTTCGGCCCGAGCAGGGCGAACGTTTCGCCTGCACCTATGGTGAGGTCAAAGCCGGTCAAAACGGGCCTGCCGCGGTAACCTGCCCGGACGGCGGAAATTCGAAGCACAGGCTCCGGCTCAGCCTGGGAAGGCGGCATGGCTGAACAGGTCGGTCACATAAGCGCCTATGGGGCTGTCGGTCCCCAGGTTTCGGTTCGCCTCGGATACGCACTGGCGCACGGCGGCGCGGAAGCGCCCGGGGCCCCAGAGGTCGACGAAGTTCAGCTTCCCCTGATCCTGGGCGACGTTCTTGCCAGCCGTCTCGACGGTGGCGGTCGCGTCGAGAAGGTCGTCACAGAGCTGGAACGCGAATCCAATCGCCGCTCCGACGCGCGAGAGAGACGCGATCTGGTCGGGCGAGGCTCCGCCGATCAGGCCGCCGCCACGGCAGGCTGCAACGAAAAGAGCGCCCGTCTTGAGATGGTTCAGTTGCCGCAACCCGTGCTCGGTCCGCGCCTCCGCGCCATCGCGCAGATCCCTCATCTGGCCTTGCGCAAGCCCTTCGAAGCCGATGGCCGAAATGAGCAGGCCCTGCAGGGCGAGCTTGCAATCCGCCCCCAGCCCCTGATCGTTCAGGATCGTGCGGTGGGCTTCGTTGACGAGGGCGATCGCGGACAGAACCGCGGCGTCTTCGCCGTAGGCCCTGTGGACCGTGGGCGCCCCTCGGCGAATGGTCGCGTCGTCCATGCAGGGCAGATCGTCGAGCACGAGCGAGGCGGCGTGAACGATCTCGACGGCGCACCCGAAGTCCAATGCGCGCTGCGCGTCGCCGCCGGCGTGGGCGCAAGCCAGCATGGTGATGAGCGGACGCACCCGTTTGCCTTGCCCAAGCACCGCCATACGGCTCGCGGTGAGCAGCACGCCGGTCTCGTCCCCGCTTTCGCGCGGCATAAGGGCGGCCAAGCGCGTGTTTGTCAGGGCCAGCAGAGCATCGAAATCGTATGCCGCGTCCAGGGAAGGCCTTAGCCTCGCCTCTCCCGTAACCATACCGCTGCTCCGGCCAAGCTTACGCATTCGAACCGCTTTGTTGCGGGGATCAGGCGAAGCGCTAAGTTAGCATAGCGCATCACGACTTCTTCGGATGCAACCTCCAACGAGATCAAACTATGGGGCCCTGCGCCGACGACATCGTGCGACGCAAGGACGAGCACATCGATCACGTCCTGGCTGGCCATGGCCTGAGTTCCGCCGACGCCGGCTTCGATCGCGTCCGGTTCGCCCACAATGCGCTGCCCGAGGTCGACCACGACGCGATCGACCTGTCGGCCCGATTGCTTGGACGGCCGCTGGCCGCGCCTCTGCTCATCAGTGCGATGACCGGCGGTCCAAGCCGCGCCGAGGCCATCAACGCGCGACTGGCTGAGGCTGCGCAAGCCATGGGCATCGCCATGGCGGTCGGCTCCCAGCGCGTGGTCCTGCAGGGGCATGGCGACCTTGGCCTGGGAACGGACCTTCGCAGGCGGGCGCCCGACGCCGTGATCCTGGCCAACCTCGGCGCGGTGCAGTTCGTCCATGGCTTCGGCCTGGAAGAGGCGCGCCGCGCGATGGACACCATCGGTGCGGATGGCCTGATCCTCCACCTTAATCCGCTTCAGGAAGCGGTGCAGCCAGGGGGGGACCGCGATTGGCGAGGGGTAGAAGCCGCCATCGCCGAGGTCGCCGCCGCATTCCCGAACAGGCTGATCGTCAAGGAGACCGGCGCGGGCCTCTCCGGCGCGGTGGCCGCCCGTTTGCAACATCTTGGTGTGGCGGCGATCGATGTCGCCGGCGCCGGAGGGACGAACTGGGGCTTGATCGAAGGCGCGCGAAGCGCCGGCTCACGGGCGCAAGCGGTGGTGGCCCCCTTCGCGTCGTGGGGCGTCCCAACCGCCCAGGCTGTGTTTGAGGCGGCGAGGGCGGCGCCGGGCTTGCCGCTCATCGGATCGGGAGGCGTCCGCGATGGCCTCGATGTGGCGCGACTGATCCGGCTGGGCGCGAGCGTCGTCGGGCAGGCCGCAGGCGTCCTTGACGCCGCACTGATCTCCACGGAAGCCGTGATCGAGCACTTTGAGGTCGTATCCGCGCAGCTGAGGCTCGCCTGCTTCTGCACAGGCTCGCCAGATCTCGCCGCCCTCGCTCAGGCGCCGCTGCTCGATGAGATCCGCTTTTGAGAAAGCTCCGCCTTTAGAACGCGGGGCGGCCGCACCCAGAGGAACCCGAATGAGACGGCCCCATCCTTGGTCGTCACGGCATGATGCAGACGGTGCGCCTGGATCCGCTTGGTCCAGAACGAAGAGCGGGCGGAGATTCCCACTGGGAACCTTCGGTGCACAAGCCCGTCGTGAAAATAGGCGTAGATCGCGCCGTAGATCGTGATCCCCACCCCGACCGGCAGGGCCCAGAACCACAGATGCGTACCTATGGCGATCATGGCTATGGCCGGCAGGGCGAAGACGACGGCGAACAGGTCGTTCAATTCAAAGCGCCGTCCGTCCGGTTCATGATGGCTGCGATGCCAACGCCACAGCCAGCCATGCATGACGTAGCGGTGCATGGCCCAGGCGAACGCCTCCATCGCCAAAACGGTCCCAGCGACGATCAGGCATGTCACGAGCCAGCGCATGCGTCATCTTACGCGACGGCGGCTCCCGCCGCCATGACTTGACCGCATAGGCCGATTGGCGGCCATTGCGGCGATGCTCCGGGATTTGTTCGTCACCACGGTCGCGCTGAGCCTGATCATCGGCGTGCGCTATCTGATCGTGGCGATCGTCGCCCACCATCTGCTTTGGTCGCGAGCGGGCAGGGGACGGCGCCTCAATCGCGCCGCGCCGGCTTGGCCGCGGGTCCGCAGTGAGATCATAGCGTCGCTTATCGCCTGTCCGATCTATGCGCTTCCAGCCGCAGCGGTCCTGGAACTGTGGAAGCGAGGCGGCACGGCCATCTACAGCGATCCGGAGCGTTGGCCGCTGTGGTGGCTGGCGGGAAGCTTCGTGACCTACCTGTTGGCGCACGACGCCTTCTACTACTGGCTTCATCGCCTGCTGCATCACCCGCGCATCTTCCCGTGGGCGCATGCGGAGCACCACCGGTCCCGCGACCCCAGCGCCTTCGCTTCGTTCGCCTTCGACCCGGCCGAGGCGCTGGCGACCGCGTGGTTCTTGCCCGCGATGGCGATGGTGGTCCCGATCCACTGGGGCGTGGCGCTCGGCTTGCTGACCCTGATGACCGCGACCGCCGTGCTGAATCATGCCGGGCGTGAGGTCTGGCCAGAGCGCTGGCTTTCGTCTGCGCCCTTGCGCTGGTTTATCACCGCCACCCACCACGACGCCCATCACAAGCGCTTCAACGGCAACTACGGGCTCTACCTGCAATTCTGGGACGAGGCTGGTCGCACCAGCCTGCCGCCCCAGACGAATCCATCTCCCCAAGGCGGCGGCGAGGGGCCTTCAAGGTCCGGCGTCCCTCACGGGGGACGGGCGGGCGGCCTCGCTGGAGGGAGGGGCGGCCGGATCCGCGGCCGCGATTAGGATCCTGTCGAGCGAACCATCGTTGTCGAAGAAGAAGTGCTTGGCCGATCCGCAAAGGTGAAGCGCCGCACCGGCCGCCAAGGCGCTCGCGCAACCAGCATGAAACTGATGCGCAACCCGGAAGGCGGATGGACTGACCGGAATAGGCGACGGGACTGTGAAGAGGCCAAAGACGTCTATCGGAAAGCCGCCCGCCCAGGCCATGATTGGCCCGCTGATCAGCATGGCGCCCAGGGCAATCAGAAGGAAACCGTGTAGATACTTGCCTATGGCGAACGCCAGCGGCTGCTGCCGGCGCAGGGGTCCGGGATGCCCCATCCTGAAGCGCCAATAGACCCGGAACCAGAGCGCCAGGTAGAAGATGACGGCGAGACCGGTGTGAAGGCGCAGCTTGTCGTCGTTAACGCCGGTCTCCGAGCGGATCGAGCTGCCGACAAATAACATGACGACGACAAACAGCGCCGTCAGCCAGTGCAGGCCGATCGATATCCAGCCGTAGCCGGCAGGGACGTCCTTCCAGCGCATTGCTCTGAACTCTTTCCGCACGCCTGTAGATCGGGCGTTGGCTAGAGCCTCGGGAGACGGCGATCCGCCATCGTGGAGACGGGGCGACAAGGTGCGGCTTCAACGCCCGTGGGACTGCGCCTCCATTTTCATCAGCGCTGGAGTGGGTTTGCGTCTCACGCCCTTTTTTTGGGTAAAAGACGGCAAGATATTGAGCCTCGACCGCGGTCAATCCCCCATCGGTTTGCTGCGAAAATCCGCAACCGTTCACCGAACATCGCGCCGCCGACTGCATCTCTTGTGGTTACGCGAGATCGTGTCTTAATTGTTTCATGACTTGGCTATCAGACGAGCGCGCACTCTGGCTTTCGCGGCATGTTCTGCCGCTTGAGCCGAGCCTGCGCGGCTGGCTCAAGGCCAAACGGTTCCGCGATATCGACCTCGACGACGTGGTCCAGGAAACCTATGCGATCATGGCCGAGCTGGAGTCCGTCGAGCACATCCAGAACGTCCGAAACTACATCTTCTCGGTCGCCAGTTCGATCGTGACGCGCCAGATCAGGCGGTCGCGCGTTGTCCAGATCACCAATGTCGCGGATATCGACCGGCTTGGCTTCGCGGATGACGCACCGTCCCAGGCGGTGGTGCTGGAGAGTCGCGAGGAGTTGCGGCGCCTCGCAAAGGCGGTGGTCGAGCTTCCGACGCGATGTCGCGACGTGTTTATGCTAAGAAAGATACACGGGCTCTCCCAACGCGAGGTTGCTCAGCGGCTGGGCGTAAGCGAGGGAACGATTGAGAAGCAGCTGACAAGAAGCCTCAGGAAGCTGATGTTGGCGATGGGTGGGGGGAATGACTCGGCGGAGTCCTCTATCCCCACGAGGCGAAGCAATACCGAGACGGGAGCTTATGGGGCGAAGGCCAGCCGGAAAGGAGATTGACGACGTCGCGGCTGCTTGGGTCGTGCGTGTTGATCGCGCGCCCTTATCCTCCCAGCACGAGGCTGAACTCGCAGCCTGGCTTGCAGAAGACATCCGCCACCGCGGCGCCTTCGCCAGGGCGCGCGCCGTCTTCCTGCACAGCGACCGGACGCGGGCGCTCGGCCCGAATTTCGAGCCCGAGAAATTCAAGCGTGAAGAAATCAGACGTGAGGGTGGACCCGCTGGGCCGGCTCCGTCGCGCCGCTGGGTCATCGGCGGTGGCGCGGCGCTAGCGGCTACGGTCGCGATAAGCGTCGGCCTGAGCCTTCTGACGCGATCGCAGGCCTACGCCACCCAGCGCGGCGAGATCAGGCTCGTCCCTCTGGAGGACGGCTCTCAGCTGACCCTGAACACCGCGAGCAAGGTTTCCGTGCGCTATACGGACGATGCCCGCAATATACAGCTCCTGGGCGGCGAAGCCCTGTTCGACGTGGCCAAGAACCCGTCCCGGCCCTTCGTCGTCGCCACCGGAAACGCCCGGATCAGGGCCGTCGGCACCAGCTTCACCGTCAGGCTGATGGCCGACCAGGCGATCCAGGTCATCGTCCGGGAGGGCGTCGTCGAAGTGATGTCCGACAACGTCGGCCAGGCGGCGCCCAAGACCCTGCGGCTCACCGCCAACCAGATCGCGACGATCAGGCCCGGCTCGCTTTCGGCCGTCAGGGTCGACGCCACGATGGTCGCGCGCGAACTGACCTGGCGCGAGGGGATTCTATCCCTCGACGACGTCCCGCTCAGCGATGCGGTGGAGCGGTTCGCCCGCTACAGCGACACCAAAATCCTCATCGACGATCCGTCCATAGGAGCAGAGACCATCACCGGCCTGTTCGCGGTCAACAATCCGACCGGATTCGCCAGCGCTGCAGCGGAATCCCTCAGTCTCAAGGTCCGCATCGCCGAGGGTAAGATTCACCTGATGCGCTGACGCTGCGCGGTGTAGTGCGCAATGGGGGATTTGGGTGGCCCAGGTCTCTATGCGCGATAGCACCCTCGTTTGCGGGGGCGCGCGGTTGGGTGGCTCGCAAAGTGACGACTTCCAACGGCAGACTCTCCTGGGCCGGCGGCGTCGCTTTTGTCTGTCTTCTGTCCATCAGCTCGGCAGCGGTCGCGCAACAGCGCACCTACGACATTCCCGCGGGCGATGCGGCCCGATCCCTGCTGGCCTTCGCCCGGCAGTCCGGCCTGCAGATCACGGCGCCCGCCAGTCAGCTGAGGGGGCTGCGAACCCCCGCCATTCGGGGTCAGTTCGACACTCGGGCGGCCCTGAGGATTCTTCTGGCGGGCACCAGGCTCGAGGTGGCTTCCGACACCGGCGCCATCGTGGTGCTCAGACGAAAGGGCGCCCCCTCCGCAAGGCCGGCCAGCGGGGAGCCCGACGGCCGGCCGGCCCCCGCGGCGCCTGAAGCGACCAGCCGTGGCATGGGGGGCGGCGCCGGTGCGGTGGTCGCCGACCCCGCCCGTATCGCCCGTCCGAGCCCGCCCCCCGAGATGGAGCGCCTGGTTGTGACCGGCACGCGGCTGTCGCAGGGCGGATTCACGGCGCCGACGCCGGTCACGCAGCTGACATCGGAAGCGCTCGCCCGGCGGGCGCCGGGCTCAACGGCCGAGGTATTGAACGAGCTTCCCGTCTTCCGGGCCAGCGTCGGCCCGTCCACGACCACCCGCTCGGTGACCGCCAACTCCGTCGCCCAGGCGGATCTGCGGGGACTGGGGTCCGTCCGCACCCTCACCCTGGTGAACGGCCGCCGCTTCCCGCCGGTGAGCGCCTTCGGCTTCGCCGCCGACATGTCGCAGATACCGGCCAGCATGATCGACCACGTCGACGTGGTCACCGGCGGCGCCTCGGCCGCCTATGGGTCGGACGCGGTGGCGGGGGTGGTGAACTTCGTGCTCGACACCAAGCTCGACGGCGTCAAGGCCGGGGTTCAGTTCGGGACGACCCAGCGGGGCGACCAGCGCGAAACCGTGCTGAGCCTCGGCTATGGAGTCCCGGTCGGCCGGTTCCACATCATAGCGGGCGGGGACTACGCCCGGGATGAAGGCGCGGGCAGCTTCTACACCCGGTCTCTCTACGCCGACGAGCCGGGGCTGGTCGGCCGGATCAGCCCAACCTCGCCGGCCCAGACCATCACCTCGGGTGTGGAATCGGTCTTTCCGTCCGGCGGGATCGTCGCCTCGGGACCGCTGAGAGGCGTCGCCTTCACCAATGCGGGCCTGCCCTATCAATTCGAATACGGCACGGTCGTGGGCAACAACCAGATCGGCGCGACCTCCAACTACGGCCACAACGCCCAACTGATCTGGCAACTTCGCCACCCCTTCGTGCGGTGGAACGGAATGCTGGCCGCCACCTACGAGCTCGACGATCGCACTGAGCTCTATGCCGAGGTGATGGGGGCGTTCAACAAGTCGAACGGAGGCTATGCCGACACCCTTCAGAGCACCTTCACCGTCAACGCATCCAATCCCTTCATCCCATCGTCCCTGAAAGCCCGGCTAGCCGCGGCCGGCCTGAGCGACTTTACCGTCGGCCGCTTCAACGACGACGTGTCGCCCTATTTCTCGCAACAGACGTACGACACGGAACGCTACGCCCTGGGCGTACGGGGTGAACGGCAGATCCTGTCTTCGCCCTGGCGGTGGGAAGCCTATGTCCAGCTCGGCCGCACCCATCAGCGGAGCGTCTATGAGCGCATGCTCGACATGCCGAATTTCCTGGCGGCGACCAATGTCGTAACCGACGCGGCCGGCCGGCCCGCATGTGGGCCGCTGGCGGCCAACCCCAATCTGAGCGTGGCTCAGCAGGCCGCTGTCGAGCCAGGCTGCATACCCTTCAACATCTTTGGCCAGACCAATGGCGCTGCGGCTCTCGACTATGTGACCGGCGAGGTGAGGGGGCGGACCAACATCCGCCAGGACGTGGGTGGTTTCAGCTTCAGCGGCGAGCCGTTAAGCCTGCCTGCCGGACCGGTCTCGCTCGCGCTAGGAGGCGAGTTTCGCGAGGAGTCCGTCTCAGCCCGCGGCGACCCGCGCTCGCGATTGGGCGCGTGGCAGGTGCTCAACCAGCAGACCTACACGGGCAAGACCTCTGTGAGGGAAGCGTTCGCCGAGGCGGGCGTTCCGCTTCTCAATGGCAAGGCCTTCGCCCACGCCCTCGGCCTGAACGGAGCGCTGCGCATCACCGATTACCGAAGGTCGGGCACGGAAGTCACTTGGAAGGTGGGCGCCACCTGGGAGCCGACCGCCTGGGCCCGATTGCGGGCGACCCAGTCGCGCGACATCCGCGAGCCCAATCTCTTCGAACTCTACGGGGCCGGCCTGACCCTGGGCCAGAGCGGCGTCTTCAATCCCTTCCTGCAGCAGACCGAACTGCGGATCAGCACCACGCCCAACGGCAATCCCAACCTCACCTCCGAAGCGGCCGACAGCCTGACCGTTGGCGTCGTCCTCCAGCCGACCTCGCGGCTGGCCCGAGGCCTGCGGGTTTCGGTCGACTACTTCGACATCGACGTCCGCCGCGTCATCGGCGCCCAGACCGTCACCGGCACCATCGCGCGCTGCTTCGAAGGCGACCAGGCGCTGTGCGACCAAATCAAGTTCGACAGCGGCGGACACATCACCTCCGTCAACCTGCCCCAGATGAACTTCGCGTCCCTGGCGACCGCCGGCTTTGATATCGAACTGGCCTACTCGCTTGACCTGGCCGACCTCGCTGCGCCGCTGGCCGGCACGCTGCGCCTGCGCAATCTGATGACGCTGGTGACCAGGAACCGGCGAAGGGACGGATTGGTCACGATCGACCGCAACGGCTTCTCCAACGGCGGCACTGCCAAGCTGATCGGCAATTTTACCGGCGACTACATGCTCGGCCCATTCAGCGCCGGCGTCCAAGCCCGATACTTCAGCGATGTGCGCTGGGACCCCAGCCTCATCGGCCCGGACAACCCGGCCTATAGCCCGACGCTCGGCAACAGCGTCAGCCGCAACCTGTTCCCCGGCCAGGTCCTTTTCAATGTGAACGCCTCCTATCAGTTGCTTCGCCGAGGAGAGCGAACACTTCAGGTCTATGGCGTGATCAATAATGTTTTCGATCGCAAGCCCAGTCAGCAGGGCGCGATCGTCTTCAACGTCGGCGGCGTCCAGTACTACGACATCATGGGGCGACAGTTCCGGGCGGGCTTTCGCATCACGCTCTGACCGCCCGCTCCCCTTCCCAAATTTTACCGTCCAGGGGGAGGGGGGATTCCCCGCCGCCAGTCCTCAATCCCGCGACGGTCGCTGCGCGCCGAGCCGAGGTCATTCGGCGGCGCGTGTACTCGGGACGGGCGCGACCGCTGAACATAGCGGGGAATTGAGATGCGTAGACTTGTGCTGGCCGCGCTGATGGCCTCGAGCGTTCTTGGAGGCGCGGCCGGAGCGCGCGCACAGGCGGCGCACATCACCACATTCAAGGAGATGTTCGGCCACGAGATCGGCGAGGACTACTTCTTCGCCAGCTACACCCAGCTTGAAGCCTACTGGAAGAAGCTCGCCGCGGAATCCGACCGGCTCAAACTTGTCGAGATCGGGAAGTCGTCATACGGCCGATCGCAATACATGATGATCGTCTCCTCGCCGGAGAACCTGAAAAACCTCGACAAATACAAGGGGATCGCGCGGCGCCTGGCCCAGGCGAAAGGCCTGTCGGAGGAGCAGGCGCGCGCGCTGGCCCGCGAAGGCAAGGCGGTGATCTGGATCGACGGCGGCATGCATGGCAACGAGCCCGAACCGTCGCAGGCGCTGATGCGCCAGGTCTACGAGGCGGCCGCCTCCAACGACGCCGAATGGAAGCGCATCCTGGACGATGTGATCATCCTCTACGGCCAGGACAACCCGGACGGGCAGGAGCTGCTGGCCGACTGGTACATGCGCGAACCCGACCCCGCCAAGCGCACCTACGACATGTTCGTCGGCCCGGCCCGCCTGCCCGAGCTGCCCCAGCGCTACGTCGGGCACGGNNNNCGGGCACGACAACAACCGCGACTTCTTCGCGGTGTCCCAGCCTGAAAGCACCAATCTCAGCCGCGTCTTCTTCCGCGAGTGGTTCCCGCAGATCATCTACAACCAGCACCAGCCGGGCCCGCTTGGCGCGGTGGTCTTCACCCCGCCGTTCCGCGATCCCTTCAACTATCACTTCGACCCGCTGGCCATCACCTCGCTCGGCGAGGTCGGGCAGGCGATGCACAGCCGCCTGGCCGCCGAGAACAAGCCGGGCGGGGCGATGCGATCGGCCCAGACCTACTCGACCTGGTACAACGGCGGGGAGCGGACGGTGTCCTACTTCCACAACGCCATCGGCCTGCTGACCGAGATCGTCGGTCAGCCCACGCCCGAGCAGCTGCCCCTGGTTCCCGAGTTCCAGCTGCCGCACACCGATGTGCCGTACCCGATCGCGCCGCAGCTCTGGCACATGAAGCAGTCGAACGACTATTCGGTCTCGCTCAACCGGGCGGTGCTCGACTACGCGTCGCGCAACCGCGAGCGGCTGCTGTTCAACATCTACAAGATGGGGGCCACGGCGATCGAGGCGGGTCAGAAGGACAGCTGGACGATCACCCCCGGCCGCATCGCCGCGCTGAAGGACGCAGCCAAGGGCCAGAAGCCCGTGTTCATCGCGGGCGGCATGGGTTTCGGCAACACCTTGGACGCGGGTCTCCATCAGTCGATTCTGCGCGCGCCCGACAAGCGCGATCCGCGGGGCTACATCATCACCGCCGACCAGGCCGACCTGCCGACCACCGTCCGCTTCCTCAACAGCCTGATCAAGTCGGGGGTCGAGGTTCAGCGCGCGACGGCGCCCTTCGAGGTCGGCGGCCGGGCCTATCCGGCCGGTTCCTTCGTGGTCATGACCGGCCAGGCCTATCGGGCGCATGTGCTCGACATGTTCGAGCCGCAGGATCACCCGCAGGACTTCGCCTATCCGGGCGGGCCGCCCGTGCGGCCCTATGACGTCACCGGCTATACCTTGGCCTTCCAGATGGGCGTCAAGTTCGACCGCGTGCTGGAGGGGTTCACGGCGCCGCTCGCGCCCGTACCCGATGTGATGGCGACGCCGACGGGATCGGTCGTGGGGTCCGGCCGGGCCGGCTGGCTGATCAGCCATGCGCCGAACAATACCTTCACCCTGACCAATCGGTTGATGAAGGCGGGCGTCCCCGCTTTCTGGCTCAACGACGAGGCCTCGGCGGATGGCGAGGCCCTGGGCCGGGGCGCCCTTTGGGTCCCACGCAGCGCCAAGTCCCTGGCCGTGATCGAGCGCGGGGCGCGGGAGTTGGGCCTGACGGCCCATGCTGTCGCCAAGGCGCCCGCCGGCGGCAGGATCCGGCTGAAACCCGCACGCGTGGCGGTCTTGGACCTCTACGGCGGGATCATGCCCACGGGCTGGACCCAATGGATCTTCGACAATTTCGAGTTGCCCTACACGGTCGTCTATCCCCAGCGGCTCGATGCTGGAGATCTGAGGAAGGACTTCGACGTTCTCATCCTCCCCGACGACACCTTCACCCTGAAGCCGCCGGGGCGCACGGGTGAACCGCAATCGCTCGCCGACTTCCCCAACCCTCAACCCGCCGCCGCCAGCATCCCCGAGAAGTATCGCCCGCGCCTGGGCTTCATCTCGGCGGAAAAGACGGTGCCCGCCCTCAAGGCGTTCGTGGAACGCGGCGGTTCGGCCATCGCCATCGGGACATCGGCCAAGTTGGCGAGCTTCATGGGCGCGCCGGTGAAGGACGCCCTCGTGGACGAGGAGGGCAAGCCCCTGCCGCCGGCGAAATTCTATCTCCCAGGCTCGATCGTGACCGCGGACATCGACACCACCCAGCCCCTGGCCTTTGGCCTTCCGGCCAAGGTCGATCTCTTCTTCGACAACAGCCCGACCTTCAAGGTGGGCGCCGCGATCAAGCCGGTGGCGTGGTTCTCCGGCAAGAACGTCCTGAAGTCGGGCTGGGCCTGGCGCCCCGAGTATCTCGAGAACGCCGCCGCGGTGCTGGACCTGGACTACGGGCGCGGGAAGCTGATCCTGATGGGGCCGGAGGTCACCATGCGTGGCCAGAGCCACGGCGCCTTCAAGCTGCTCTTCAACAGCATCTACTACGGCCCGGCTTCGACTGGGGGCCGCCAGGCCGCTCCGTAGCGATTTGACGGGGCCAGGGCGGTCAGGCGCATCGGCCGCGCCGGGAAGCAGACTTCGCCCGCCGACGGCATTCGGCGCCATGAATCTCGTGGCGCCGAATAAGCTGTGGTTCGCATCTGTTTCTCAAATAACGGCCGGAAAGATTCTTGGTAATGACCAAGAAAAACCCCGCTCCGATTCTGCCAAGATGCTCAGAAGCTCGGATTACTGATCAAAAATATCACCGGCCGATGGGGGATTTCCGCCCGCCGAAGCTCGATCCCGTAGACGCCCAATGCATCCGAGCGATCGGGGGGAATGCGCTGGGCGGTAGACGCTCAAACGAGGGGATCACATGACTAAACTGCCGAGAGACAGGTTTTCGCATCGACGCGCCGCGCTTTTGTCCGGGGCGGCCATTTCGCTTTTCCTGGTCGGGGCCGTTCAGGCGCAAGAGGCCGGCGCCGACCAGGATCTCGAGCAGATCGTCGTCACCGGGAGCCGTCTGAGCTCGGGCTTCTCCAGCCCCACGCCGGTCACCGTCGTGGGAATCGACGCGCTGCAGAAGCGCTCCCCCGCCACCATCGCCGATGCGCTGAACGAACTGCCGTCGTTCCGGGCCAGCTTCACCCCCTCGACCCAGACCCGAACTGTCACGGGCAACGCCGTGTCCCCCGCCGACCTGCGCGGTCTGGGCGTGAACCGCACGCTCGTCCTCGTGAACGGCCGCCGCTACACGCCGGCCAACGCGAGCTTCGTGGTCGACATGTCGCAGATCCCGACCAGCCTGGTCCAGCGCGTCGACGTCGTCACGGGCGGCGCCTCTGCGGCCTACGGGTCTGACGCCGTGGCCGGCGTGGTCAACTTCGTGCTCGACACCAAGCTGCAGGGCTTCAAGGCCGGCGCCCAGTATGGGGAGACCCAGCGCGGCGACCAGGTCGAGACGGTCCTCAACGCCGCCTATGGCGGAAATATCGGCGAGCGCTTCCACTTCGTGGTCGGGGCCGACTACGCCAAGGACAAGGGCTCGGGCAGCTTCTACACCCGCGACTTCTGGCGTAACGAGCCGGGTGTCGTGGGGCGGATCAGTCCGACGTCGCCGGCCCAGAGCATCCTGCCGGGGGTGGAATCGACCCTCACCCCGGGGGGGATCGTCATGACGGGGCCCCTGAGGGGGACGGCCTTCTCGCTCTCGGGGTCGCCTTACGCCTTCCAGTACGGCTCGGTGGTCGGCAACAGCCAGATCGGGGCCACCTCGAACTTTGGCCAAAACCCGCAGATGATCTGGCAACTGCGCCACCCGTACTGGCGCGTCAATTCCATGCTGGCCGCGAACTTCAAGCTCAACGACCAGGTCGAGCTGTTCGCCGAGGTGAACGGAGCCTTCAACAAGTCCGACGGCGGCTATGCGGACACCTACCAGAGCACCTTCACGATCGGCGCGGGCAATCCGTTCATTCCGGCGTCCGTCCGGGCTCAGATGGCCGCCCAGGGCTTGAGCTCGATCACGCTTGGCCGGTTCAACACCGACGTGTCGCCCTACTTCTCGAACCAGGAATACAGCACCCAGCGGTACCTCGGCGGGGCGCGGGGCGAATTCGAGCTCGCCGGCAAGAACTGGAACTGGGAGGCGTCCTACCAGATCGGTCGCAGCTTCGTTAAGTCGGTCTACGACCGGATGCTCGACATCCCGAACTTCAACGCCGCCATCAACGCGGTGACGGACGCCAACGGGGCGGCGGTGTGCGGCCCGGTGGCGACGATTCCCGGCCTGACGGATGCTCAGAAGGCCGCCGTCGAGCCGGGCTGCGTACCGTTCAACATCTTCGGGCAGACCAACACCGGCGCGGCGCTGGATTACGTGACCGGCCAGCTCAACGGCCGCAACAAGATCCATCAGGACGTCGGGCAGGTCTCGCTCAGCGGCTCGCCCTTCGCCTTGCCGGCGGGCGACGTCGAGCTCGGCTTTGGGGTCGACTTCCGCAAGGAGAGCCTCGTCGCCACCAGCGACGCCCGGTCGAAGGTCACCGCCTGGCAGGTGCTGAACCAGGGCCAGTTCTCGGGCAAGCAGAACGTCAAGGAAGGCTACGTCGAGGTCGGCCTTCCGGTCCTGAAGGACATGACCTTCTTCAAGTCCCTCGACCTGAACGGGGCGATCCGGCGAACCGACTACAGCCTGTCGGGGGCGGTGACCACCTGGAAGCTCGGCGCCACCTGGGAGCCATCCGACTGGCTCCGCCTGCGTGTGACCCGCTCGCGCGACATCCGCGCTCCCAACCTGCTTCACCCCGCCCATCGCGACCGTCAGGATCTGATCGACATCCAGATCCGCATGGGCCGCGATGTCGGAT
>NCED01000090.1 GCA_002280485.1 Caulobacterales bacterium 32-69-10 | reverse complement strand
GGCGGCCGCGACCAGGACGCAGGCCTTGGCGCTCAGCGCCTACCGTGATGGGGCCTCTGACTACCTGGAAGTGGTGACAGCGCAGACCGCCGCTCTGGAAGCGCAGCGTGCGGAGCTCGCCACGTCGACGGCCAGACTGCAGGCCTTTGTCGCCTTGGTTCGCGCCCTAGGCGGTGGGATGGGGGAGCGGCGGCAGATCGCCGCTGGCGGCGCCGAATGACCCCTGAAGCGGGCCGCCCGCCGTCGCAGGCCAGCTGTCAGCCGGTCACGTAGCTCATTCCGGACGCCGCGCTACGAGGTCGATGAGGGCGGACATTCCCGCGTGCCCCGATCCCTCTGAAAGGAGGGCGTCATAGGATGTAAGCTCAAGGATCTGCATGTCCGCGAAGGCGTCACGGAGCATCCGCTCTGTGTAGAGGTTCTCCAGGGCGGTAGGCCCGCCGGTGCCGTATGCGAGCTGCTCCGGCCGATAGCCTTCCAGCAGGAGCAGCCCACCAGGCCGCAGCGCTCGCTGCATGCCCTCGAACATCCGACTGCGCAGGTCCGGGCCGGCGAATTGGATGAAGATCCCTGCGACGACGTCGAACGCGTGGTCTGGCCAAGTCCAGGTGGTCAGGTCGGCGAGTTCACAGGTGATCTCGACGCCGCGGCGCTCGGCGAGCCGTCGCGCCTTGTCCTGGGCGGTCGGCGACCCGTCGATCGAGACGACGTCAAGACCTTGTTCCGCCAGCCATACGCCGTTCCGACCCTCTCCGTCCGCGACCGCCAGAGCCCGGACGCGGTACTGCAGCCGATGCCTCTGGCGCGCGAGAAACGCGTTCGCCTGCTCTCCGAAAAGGTAGCCCTGCTGCGCGTATCGTTCGTCCCAACGACGCAACCCCGGATCATCCATCATCCAACCTTGTTAGACAGTCCCGCGGAGGCGTGCCACGAGCGCGAAAGCTGAGCCGGCGCTAGTCTTCGCGGACAGATCCAAGCCCGTCTATCGCGGCCCGTAACCTCGCGGCCACCTCGCCTGCCTTTTCCTTCAGTTCGGGGTTGTCGATGGCCTGCATAGACGCAACGGGATCAATGGCGGCGACCTCCGTGCTCTCATCGCTCCGCTGTTGGACCACGACGTTGCACGGCAGCATGGTTCCGACCTTGTCCTCGAGCTGAAGCGCCTCGTAGGCCAGCCTCGGGTTGCAGGCGCCCAGGATGGTGTAGGGGCGGAAGCTTTCGCCGAGCTTGGCTTGCAGCGTCTGGTGAATGTCGAGCTCGGTGACGACGCCGAAACCCTGTTGCGCAAGCGCCTCGCGCGCGGCGGCCAGAGCGGCGTCGAAAGGTAGGTTCAATATTTTGGCGTGGTAGTAGCTCATAGGGAGGCTCCCGGCGCAGCGACGTTCGGCTGTGCGCTTAGAACCGCACCTCGAGTCATAGGTTTCCGGAACCGGAGCACCATTCGCTCCTGTCCGCCTTCCGCCTGGCCAGCGCGCGGGTGAATCAGCGGCGCCGTGTCCAGCACGAATCCAGCCTCGCCAGCCAGGGCGACGACGAAGGCCTGCTGCACCCTGCCGTCGCGGGCGATCGGATCCTGCGCGCCGCTGGAAGGGGCGCGATCCTGGATCACCCCAAGCCGGCCGCCCGGCCTCAGAGCCTCATAGGCCTCAGCGAACGCCGCCTCGGCCAAGCCGGCCGCCATCCAGTAGTGCAGGCGCTCGGGAAACAGCACCAGATCGGCGGACTCTGGTCCGAGCCCAAGCCGGCCGCCACCGTCTCCGAAGTCGCCCTCGCGGACGCGGCCATAGAGGTCGGGTCGCGCGGCGACGTCGCTCCGAAAGCGCGCGACGAGTTCTTTTCCTTCCGGCCCGGTCGTGACCACGGAGGGATGCGCTGCGTAGTACCGACCGCCTGTGCGGGCCAGGTAGGGGGCCAGGATCTGCGTGCACCAGCCGGCGCCCGGCCACACTTCGACCACCGTCTCACCAGGGCCAAGCCCGAGGAACCGCAGGGTCTGCTCCGGACGCCGCCGGGCGTCCTCGGCCCGCTCGGCCTCCGAGCGCCAGGAGCCGGCGACCACGGCCGCCAAGCTCGCTTCGCCCGCGGAATTCGCCTTAGCGCGCTCCTCCGGTTCGGGACGCGCTCCGATACTGCAGCCCCCCAGCCAAGCGGCCACCATCATGGAGGCCGCGGCGGCGACGCGGCTCACCGGCTTGGCGCCTGGCTTTCGTTTCGTTCCTGGGCGACGAGCCGCTGCAGCATGGCGCTGGGCAGTCCGCCGGGCACGAGGGTGGAGCCGATGACGAGCGCTGGCGTGCCTCTGAGCCCAAGCAGCTGCGCCTCCTCCTCGCTGCGCGCCAGTAGGGCGTCGATCTCCGCCTTGTGCGCGGTAAGGTCACGGTCGAGACGCGCGAGGTCGACGCCCGCTGTCGCCAGCCGGCGCCGGACGGAGTCCTGGCTATCCAAGCGAGACGTGGACGTGATCAGGGCGTCGTGGGCCGCCAGGTCCTTGCCCTGCCAGGTGGCGGCCAGCACAGTTCGGGCCGCGTAGGTCGAGACGGGCCCGAAGACCGGCCACTGCTTGTAGAGCACCCGCGCCTTCGGGTCGGCCTTCAGCAGCCCTTGCAACTCAGCGTGCATCTTGCGGCAGTAGGGGCAGTTGTAGTCGAGGTACTCGACCACGGTGACGTCGCCTTGGGCCGCGCCGGCGAGGGCGGTTCCCGGCGCGGCGACGACGGCCTTGGCGACGGCCGGGGTGACGGCCTGAACCTGGGCGGCCGCGGGCTGCGCCGTGGCGAGAGACAGCGCCACCATGGCGCTGGCGACGAGAGATCGATTCATCAGGGACTCCATTTCGGTGCAGATCAGCGCAGCCGGGCGAGGTTGGCGTTCAGCTGTTCGGGGGAGATTTCGCCCATGTGGGAGGCCGCCAGCCGGCCGTCGGGGCGCACGAAGAGCGTGATCGGAATGCCGAGCGTCCCGTAGTGGCGCGGAATGGCCTGGCTTGCGTCCAAGGCGACGTTCGGCAGCTCGAGGTCCTGCCGGGCGAGATAGGTCCGGATCGTCGCGGCGTCTTCCGCCTGGTTAGCGAAGACGAAGCGGACCGTTGGATTGGCTTGAGCGGCCTTGGCCAGCAAGGGCATCTCCCGCCGGCATGGGGGGCACCAGGTGGCCCAGACGTTGATCACGGTGGGGTGCCCCCCCGTCTCGGCGAGCGCAAGCGGCGGGCCCGCCAGGGTCGCCAGAGTCAAGGCCGGCAGCGGCGTCTGGGGCTGCGAGCTCGCAGTCAGTTGGTGAATCGTGTTCCACGCCAGCAGGCCGGCGGCCAGGGTGGCGACGCCCCAGGCTGCAAGCCGCGGACGGGGCAGGACGAGAATGGTGACGATCGCCACTGGCAGCGCTGCCCAGGGTAGTGAGAAGCCACCCTGCCACACGGCCAGCGCCCGCCAGGGCTCGGCCGCGAAGGCGCTAGCGTTTTCCAGCACGTGGCCGAGTCGAGCACCGATCAAGCCGGCGGCCAGCGCCAGATAACTCCACCGGCTGAACCGGGGATCGACGCGCCGGGCCAGGATCTCCCCGCCCACCAGCACGATGACCACGCCGAGGAGCACAGCGAGGCGCTCTGCGGAAAACAGGAATGGGCCTAAGGCAAAGCCGTTCATGAGCGGGTCTCCTGCACGGCGGCGAGGCTTCCAAGGAAGTCGCGGGCGCTGAGCTCACCCACTTGCCGCGCGCCGCCGGCTTCAGCGGCGCGGCGGTCGAGGAACACCATGGTCGGCGGACCCGCGGCGGCGAAGCGGCGCAGCATGGCCTGGGCTGCTGCATCATTGGCGGTGACATCGGCCTTGATCAGCCGGACGCCGGCGAGTTCGGCGCGGACGCCTGGGTGGGTCGTCGAACACGCGACGCTCGATGACGTCGCAGCTCAGGCACCAGTCCGCCGTGAAATAGACCAGCGAGGGCTGTCCCGCCGAGACCGCCTCCGCCACCTCGCGTTCCAACGCGGGGAGACCGCGCGCCGTGACGAACGCGGCCGCGTCGCTCGACTCCGACGGCGCTGCGGGCGAAGCGGCCAACGCCTCCAGCGGCTTCAATGGGCTCTCCGCACCGGACGCCGCGCCGATCAGCAGCAGGCTTCCCCACAGCCCGACTACCAGGGCGGCCGCCTTCGCCGCGCGGGCGACAACACCCGCGCCCTCGGCCTGGCGTTCGAAGACGCCGAGCGCCACAGCCAAGCCGATCAGCAGGACGCCGCCCATGGCCAGGGTGACGGAGGCTGGCAGCACGCGGGAGGCGAGCCAGAGCGCCGTGGCCAGGAACATGACCCCGAAAAGCTGCTTCACACGCTCCATCCAGGGGCCAGCCCGGGGCAGCGCGCGCGGCCCGAGCACGCCCATTGCGATCAAGGGGACGCCCTTGCCGAGGCCCAGGGCGAACAGTGCGCCCGCGCCGAGCGCTAGGTCGCCGGTCTGGGCGATGTAGATCAGGGCGCCGGCCAGCGGCGCGGTCACGCAGGGGCCGACGATCAGCGCGGAGGTGAAACCGAGGGCCGCCGACGAGGCGAGAGACGGCCTGGCCTGGCCTGGCTGGTTGGGCGACAGCCTGGCGACCCACGACTGCGGCAACTGCAGCTCCAAGGCGCCGAACATCGACAGGGCGAAGATCACAAATGCGCCGCTCAGCAGGCCGATGGCGTAGGGCGATTGGAGGACCATCTGCAGGTTCGCGCCCGACCAAGCCGCCACGAGACCGAGCAGCGCGAAAGCCGACGCCATGGCGAGAACAT
>NCED01000027.1 GCA_002280485.1 Caulobacterales bacterium 32-69-10 | reverse complement strand
CTTGAGCCTCAAGCTCCTCCTGTTCGTGGCCATGCTCGGCCTGGCGGCCGCAAACCGCTTCCGGCTGACGCCTGTCCTGGCCCTGGCCTTGGACGAACCATCGCGGCAAGGCGCGGCGCTTGCGGATCTCCGCCGCAGTATCGCGCTGGAGACCGCCGCCGCCCTCGGGGTCGTCGCGCTCGTGGCCTGGTTCGGCACGCTCGCGCCGCCGGCGGCGATGTGAATCCTATGGCGCGCCCGCAAGACACAGCATCGCGAAACCAAGTGACAACGGTCGCTGTGGCGCTAGGCTCACGGGCGATGCGCTTCCTGCTCGCCCTTCTGGCCGTGTTCGGCCTCCTGGCCAGCCCGGTGTCCGCCGCGGCGGCCCAGGCGACCTGCCAGGGACATGGCGACGCGATGATGAGCATGGCGATGGCCGACATGCCGGGGATGGATCACGCCGACGGCGAGGCCGACCCCTGCTGCGACCCCGCCAAGGACGTGACCCCCTCGAAGCACGATGACATGAGCTGCCTTCTCGCGTGCATCGCCATGTGCGGCGTGACGGCGGCCCTCCCCAGCATGCCGCCCGTCAGCCTCCTTAAGGCTGATCACTTCGCGCCCGCGCCCGGGCGGATGGCGTCGTTGACGCCCCACGACCCCGGACGCCTCGAACGACCTCCCAGACCGATCACCTGAACCCAGCGCTGCTCGCCTGCGGGCGGCGCTTTGCGTGCAGAGCCCGGCCGGACTCCGTCCGGCCATGATGATCGATCCCAATCGGGAGTGTTTCCCATGACCTATCGTATTTCCCTGACCGCAGCGGCGCTGGCCCTCGCTGCGGCCGCGAGCGCCGCTTCCGCCCAGCCCTACGGCAAGGGCGGCAATTACAACATGGCGCCAAGCGCTCGGCCGCCCGCGGCCCAAGCCGCGCCCATGGGCGACTGCGCCTGTCCGATGATGAAGGGCGACCGGGCCATGCGCGAGCAGTGCATGACCGTGATGCATGATCGTGGCCCGCCGACGCCCAAGAGCGGCTCCGCCGGCTGACCGTGATCGCTCTCGCGCGCCCTGATCCCCTTTGGGCGCGCGGTGAGCGAGGGCGCTTGCGGCCGGCTTGCCCGGCCGTCGGCGCTTCACGCCATCCCTTGTTCTCTTAAGAGGAGTTCCTCATGCGGCCTCTTTGGCTGATGCTGGGCGCCGCGTTCCTATCGAGCGCCGCCCAGGCCGCCCCCCTCACCTATTCAGCGGCGCTGCAACGCGCCGGCGAGGCTCCCACGCTTCAGGCCAGGGCGGCCGAGGTCGCAGCTGCTCGCGCGGCCGCAGGCGCGGCGGGACGCCTGCCGGATCCGAAGCTCCGGTTTGGCCTCGACAACTTTCCCGTCTCCGGTCCGCCCGCCTGGCGGTCCGGGCCGGAAAGCATGACCATGGCCACGGTCGGCGTGATGCAGGATGTCCCCAATGGCGCGAAGCGGCGCGCCGAGCGCGAGCGCGCAGCCGCCGATGTCAGCGCAGCCGAGTCGGGGCAGGCCGTGGAGGCCCGCAACGTCCGCCTCGCCGCCGCCGTGGCCTGGATCGACCTATATTACGCCCAGCGTAAGCTCGCGGCCTTGGCCGAGATCGCGGCGGCGCTCAAGCCGCTGCACGATGCCGCGCCAGCCCAGCTGGCGGCTGGCTCAAGCCGCCCGGCCGCGGCCTTGGAAGCGGACGAACTGACCGCGGCGCTCGGCGACCGCCGCGCCGAACTGTTGGCCGCCGCGGCCAAGGCCCGCGCTGAGCTGACGCGCTGGACCGGTGAGCCTGAACCGGAGGCGCTGGGGGATCCGCCGCCGCAGACCGTAGACGCCCCCAGGCTGCGGGCGGCTCTCGACCATCACCCGGCGCTGCTCGCCTACGACGCCATGGGCGGTCAGGCCGCAGCCGATCTGGCGGCCGCGCGGGCGGACAAGCGGCCCGATTGGAGTTGGGAGCTCGCCTATCATCGCCGCGACCCGATGTGGGGCGACATGGTCTCCCTCGGCGGAACTGTCAGCCTGCCGATATTCCCCGGCAAGCGACAAGACCCGATGATCGCCGCCAAGGCCGCGAGCGCCGGCCGCGTGAGCGCGGAGCGGGAGGCCATGCGCCGGCAGCTGCGCGCCCAACTTGACGCCGACCTCGCCGACCATGCCATGCGCCATGACCGCATGATGCGCGCGCAGGCGACGCTCGTGCCCCTCGCCCGACGCAAGGCGGATCTGGAAACGGCCAGTTACGCTGCGGCGAGCGCCAGCCTCTCCGATGTGCTCCAGGCCTTTCTGGAACTGGCGGAAGCTCGCGTCGACGCCCTGGACCGCGAGGCGGCCGTGGTCCGCGATGCGGTGCGCATCAACCTCACCTACGGAGCCGGCGAACCATGAGCGCCCTCAATCTTACCCGTGCTCAGCTGGCGGTCGGCGCCGCCGCCCTGACGCTGATCGGCGCCCTCGGCGGCTATGGCTTGGCGCACCTGCGCCAGACCGCGCCGGCCGCGAGCGCAGGCCCGGAGGCGGGGCGCAAGGTCCTCTACTGGTACGATCCGATGGTTCCGGGGCAGCGCTTCGACAAGCCCGGAAATTCGCCTTTCATGGACATGCAGCTGGTGCCCCGATACGCCGACGAGGCGCCCGGAACGGCCGGCGTGCGGATCGATCCGGCGCAGCTCCAAAGCCTCGGCGTGCGCTATGCGACGGTGCGGCGGACGGCCTTCGCCGAGGATCTCACCGCGCCGGGCCTTCTCGAATTCAATGGGCGTGACGTGGCCATCGTGCAGGCCAGGGCCGCAGGTTTCGTGCAGCGGGTCTATGGCCGCGCGCCCGGCGACGTTGTCACCGCCGGGGCGCCCATCGCCGATCTGCTGGTCCCGAGCTGGGGCGGTGCCCAGGCCGAGTATCTTGCGATCCGCAGGTCAGGCGACGCCACACTTGAGGCGGCCGCGCGCCAGCGGATGCGCCTTCTGGGCATGCCGGATCCCCTGATCGACTCTGTCGCCCGCTCGGGCCGCCCACATGCAGTCGTCACCGTCACCACACCCGTGGCTGGCGCGATCCAGACCCTCGACGTCCGCGCGGGCATGACCGTCAGCATGGGCCAGACTTTGGCCCAGGTCTCCGGCCTGAACACCGTGTGGATGACGGCTGCGGTTCCCGAGGCCCAAGCGGGCCTGGTGCGCCCCGGCGCCTCCGCCCGCGTCGAGCTGGCCGCCTTTCCGGGCGAGACTTTCTCCGGACGGGTCAGCGCCGTCCTGCCCTCGGCCCAGACGGAAAGCCGAACGCTGCAGGCTCGGGTCGAGCTGCCCAACCGCGGCGGACGGCTGCGGCCGGGCATGTATGGGACCGTCCATCTCGACGGACCGACGAGGCCGGTCCTGGTCGTGCCGGCCGAGGCGGTGATCCGGACCGGGCGACGGGCGATCGTCATGCTCGCTCTGGACGGCGGGCGCTTCCAGCCCGTCGAGGTGAAGATCGGGCGCGAGGACGGCGGGCTTACGGAGATCCTCGGCGGCTTGCAGGAGGGCCAAAGGATCGTCGCCTCGGGCCAATTCCTGATCGACTCGGAGGCGAGCCTCGCTGGGCTGCAGGCCCGGCCACTCGCCCCGGCGATCACGCCTCAGTCCGCCACCGCGGCGCCGACGCTCCTTGAGAGCCGTGGCCGCGTCGAGGCTTTGAAGGGCGACCAGGTGACCCTCAGCCACGAGCCCGTCCCGGCGATCGGCTGGCCCGCCATGACCATGACCTTCAAGCTCGATCCGCCCGGGCTCGCCGCTGGCGTCAGGGTCGGCGACCAAGTCGCCTTCGGCTTTGAGCAACGATCGGACGGCCCTGTGGTTCGGCGGATCGCCCCGGCGGGAGCGCGCCGGTGATCGCCGCCCTCATCCGTCTCTCTGTCCGCTTTCGGCTCGTCGTGCTCCTGGGCGCTGCAGTCCTGCTGGCCTCGGGTCTCCTCGCCTTGCGCGCCACGCCCGTCGACGCCCTGCCGGACCTTTCCGACGTCCAGGTGATCATCCGCACCACCTACCCCGGCCAGGCGCCGCAGATCGTGGAAAGCCAGGTCACCTATCCGCTCACCACCACCATGCTCTCGGTGCCGGGCGCCAAGACGGTGCGCGGCTATTCCTTCTTTGGCGACAGCTTCGTCTACGTGCTGTTCGAGGACGGGACCGACCTCTATTGGGCCCGCTCGCGCGTGCTCGAGTACCTCAACCAGGTGCAAGGACGGCTGCCGGATTCCGCCAAACCGGCCCTCGGGCCCGACGCCACCGGCGTCGGCTGGATCTTCGAATATGCCCTCGTCGACCGGTCCGGGCGCCACGACCTCGCCCAGCTCCGATCCCTGCAGGACTGGTTCCTGCGATACGAGCTGAAGACCCTGCCCGGGGTGGCCGAGGTCGCCTCGATCGGCGGCATGGTCAAGCAGTACCAGGTCGTCCTCGACCCGGTGCGGCTGGCCGCCTACGGCGTCACCCAAGCTGAGACCGTCGAGGCGATCACGCGGGCCAACCAGGAGACCGGCGGCTCGGTCCTGGAGTTGGCCGAGGCGGAGTATATGGTCCGGGCCGGCGGCTACCTGAAAACCCTGGACGACTTTCGCGCGATTCCGCTCAGGATCGCGCCCGGCGGCGTCCCCGTGCGCCTCGGCGATGTGGCGACGATCCAGATCGGCCCCGAAATGCGCCGCGGCATCGCCGAGCTGAATGGTCAGGGCGAGGTGGCCGGCGGCGTGATCGTGCTGCGTTCGGGGAAGAACGCCCGCGCGACGATCGCCGCCGTGAAGGACAAACTCGTTGAGCTCAAGAGCAGCCTTCCGCCCGGCGTCGAGATCGTTACGACCTACGACCGCTCGCAGCTCATCGACCGCGCCGTCGCCAATCTGCGCGAGAAATTGATCGAAGAGTTCATCGTGGTGGCGCTCGTCTGCGTGCTCTTCCTCTGGCACGCTCGGTCGGCGCTCGTCGCCATTCTCACCCTGCCCCTGGGCGTCCTCTTCGCCCTCATCGTCATGCGGGTGCAGGGCGTGAACGCCAACATCATGTCGCTTGGCGGCATCGCCATCGCCATTGGCGCGATGGTCGACGCTGCCGTGGTCATGATCGAAAACGCGCACAAGCGGATCGAGCGCTGGGAGGCCGACCATCCTGGCGAGCCCCTGGTCGGTGAGACGCGATGGCGCGTAATCACCGAGGCGGCGGCCGAGGTCGGGCCGGCGCTCTTTTTCAGCCTCTTGATCATCACCCTGTCGTTCGTGCCGGTCTTCAGCCTGCAAGGCCAGGAGGGGCGGCTCTTCGGGCCATTGGCCTTCACCAAGACCTACGCCATGGCCGGCGCGGCGATCCTCTCGGTGACCCTGGTGCCGGTGCTCATGGGACTGCTGATCCGCGGTCGGATTCCGCCAGAGAGTTCCAATCCCTTGAACCGCTGGCTCATGGCCGCTTATCGGCCGGGGCTCGACTGGGTGATGCGGCGGCCGAAGACGACGCTGCTGATTGCGCTCATGGCCTTTGCGACCACAGCCTGGCCCCTTAGCCGGCTGGGCGGGGAGTTCATGCCTCAGCTGGACGAGGGCGACCTCCTCTACATGCCCTCGGCCCTGCCGGGGATCTCCGCTCAGAAGGCGGCGGAGCTGCTTCAGCAGACCGACCGGCTCATCAAGACGGTCCCGGAGGTGCAGACCGTCTTCGGCAAGGCAGGCCGGGCGGAAACCGCCACCGACCCTGCCCCGCTCGAGATGTTCGAGACGACCATCCAGTTCAAGCCACGCAGCCAGTGGCGCCCGGGTATGACGCCCGAGAAGCTGGTCGAGGAGCTGGACCGAACGGTGAAGGTTCCCGGACTCGCCAACGTCTGGGTGCCTCCGATCCGCAACCGCATCGACATGCTGGCCACCGGCATCAAGAGCCCGATCGGCGTGAAGGTCTCGGGCCAGGATCTGGCGCAGATCGACCGTATCGCCCACGACATCGAGGCCGTGGCTAAGACCGTGCCCGGCGTCTCTTCGGCCCTGGCCGAGCGCCTGACCGGAGGCCGCTATGTCGACGTGACCATCGATCGGGCGGCCGCGGCGCGCTACGGCCTCAACATCGCCGACGTCCAGGATGTGATCTCCACCGCGGTCGGCGGGCAGACCATCGGTCAGACGGTTGAAGGCTTGGCGCGATACCCGATCAGCGTCCGATATCCGCGCGAGCTCCGAGACAGCCTGGAGGGCCTGCGTCAATTGCCGATCCTGACCCCGGCGGGTCAGCAGATCATCCTCGGGACCGTGGCGGCGGTCGAGGTCACCGACGGACCGCCGATGCTGAAGACGGAGAACGCCCGACCCTCTACCTGGGTTTATGTGGACGTCCGGGGCCGCGACCTCGCCTCGGTCGTCGCCGATCTGCAGTCGGCCGTCACCGGCAAGGTGAAGCTCGCGCCTGGCGTCTCCGTCGCCTACTCCGGCCAGTTCGAATACCTGCAGCGGGCGGCCGAGCGGCTGAAGATCGTGATCCCCGCCACCCTGGTGATCATCTTCCTGCTGCTCGTCATGACCTTTGGCCGTCTGGACGAGGCGGCGCTGATCATGGCCACCCTGCCCTTCGCCCTCACGGGGGCCATCTGGACCCTATATCTCCTGGGCTACCACCAATCGGTCGCTACAGGCGTCGGCCTCATAGCCCTGGCCGGCGTCGCCGCCGAGTTCGGGGTCGTCATGCTTATCTATCTCAAGGTGGCGCTCCGCGACTGCGGCCCGGCGCCCTCACCGGCCCAGGTGGAAGACGCGATCCGCGAAGGGGCCCTTCTGCGGGTCCGGCCGAAGGCGATGACCGTGGCGGTGATCCTGGCGGGCCTCTTCCCGATCCTCATTGGCCACGGCGCTGGCTCGGAGGTGATGAGCCGCATCGCCGCCCCCATGATCGGCGGCATGCTGACCGCGCCGCTGCTCTCGATGTTTGTCGTGCCGGCAGGCTACCTGCTGCTGCGACGGCGACGTTCCGCGTCCTCAGCTGCAAACCTAAAGGGAGACCAACCATGAAGCGTATTGTCTTGACCGGCGGCGTCCTGGGCGCCGCCCTCGCCTTGGCCGCGTGCGGTCAGAAGTCCGAGACGACCATCGCCGAAGCGCCGGCCGCGCCAGCGGCGGGCACGCCTGGCGCCCCGATCGGCGATATGGCGGGGATGAACATGGCCGGCTCGCAGGCCACCAAGACGGCCAAGGGAACCGGGACGGTGAAGTCCGTCGATGTCGGCGCCGGCGCCATCACGGTCGACCACGGTCCAATTCCGGAGGCCGGTTGGCCGGCGATGACCATGGCCTTCAAGGCGGCGCCCGACCTTGTCCAGAGCGTCAAGCCGGGCGACAAGGTCGCCTTCGACCTGACCCTGAAGGATGGCTCCGGCGAGATCACCGCGATCACCAAGCAATAGGACGCGGCTGGGACGCTCGCGACTGCATGCCGCCTCAGCCGTGACGCGCGAACACCCGCGTCTTACCGCCCGGCAGCAGCAGGAGCGTTTGGTAGGGCTCTTTGCGGCCGTCCGGCGTCTCCATGCCGGGCGAGCCCAAGGGCATGCCTGGCACGGTGATCCCCAGCGCCTTCGGCCGTTCCTTCAGGAGGCGGCCCACGTCGGCGGGCGGCACGTGGCCAACGGTGACGTAGCCACCAATCGTCGCCACGTGGCACGACGAGAGTTCGAAGGGTACGCCGTAGCGCTTGTTCAGCGGCGTGACGTCATCGACCACCACCACCTTCGGCCGGTATCCGGCGCGCGCCATGGAGGTGATCCAGCCGCCGCAGCAGCCGCACGACGCGGTCTTGTAGACGGTCAAGGGCGGTGGCGCGGCCGCCCAGGCGCTCGGCGCCGCCAGAGCGGCGGCACCGGCGACGAGCAGATGACGGCGAGGAATCATCGAGGATCAGCCCCCAAGGGTGAGCGCTTCCCGCCGCAGCAGGACGCCTTGGCGACCGGCGCGGCTTCCGTAGCTTCCGCAGGCGCGTAGCCCGCCTCGCGGATGGCGTCGCTTACGTCCGGGCCGGCGGCGGTCGTAGTAACCTCGACCGACTTGCGGGAGAGGTCGATGGCGACTTGGGCCGCCGGATCGACACTCTTTACAGCCGCGGTGATGGCCTGCACGCAATGGCCGCAGCTCATGTCGTCGATTTGGTAGCGAAGCATGGGAATCTCCTCAGTCAAAGCCTCGCCCGAACAGATAGGGTTTCCCACGATAGGAAGGTCAAGAGCCCGCGATCTCTAAAGACGTTCGAGGATCGTCTTCATCTGCTTTATCTCCCGAGTCTGCGACGCGATGATGCCGTCTGGCCCGTAGCAGAGGTCGCGCAGTTCCGGATCCTTGAGCGAAGCCTCCTTGCACATCAACAGCGCGCCCGAATGGTGCGGAATCATCGACTGCACGAACTGGCGATCACCGACGAGGCCCTGCGCCCGGATGCCGATTAGCGAGAGCAGGAAGATGGCGACGAAGGCGACGTGCAAAAGCACGTTCAGCTTCGAGTTCATGTACATGGACTTCATCGTCAGCAACATGACGACGGCCATCGGGGCCCACATCACGAGCGCCATGTAGAAGAAATTGATGTTCTGGATGAATTCGCCCCAGCTGAATATCATCGTGAACATGGCGAAATACATAACCGCCAGACTCAGAGACAGATTGACGGCAAGCATCACATAGTGATGCCGCCGCCCCTTTGTGCTCATGCTGGCCTCGCCGTGGTGTGCGTCTTTCACGTCAACCTCCTGAGCGGTGTTGCTTCATAGCAACTTAAAACCAAGCTCTCAGGCCCACGATGAAACGCGTGCTCTCCACGTCTTCCCCGTGGGCGCGCACGAATTCGGCGGTGTCGCCGAACGCGCGCTCGTAAGAGACGCCGATGTAGGGGGCGAACTCCCGGCGGATTTCGTAGCGAAGCCGCAGGCCAAGCTCGCCCTTCGACAGGCCCGAGCCGATCTCGCTTTCAGGAATGTCCTGGGCCGCGAACTCAAGTTCCGCCCGCGGCTGCAAGATGAGCCGCTGCGTTAGTCGGAAATCGTAGCTGCCCTCGACACGGGCCAGCAAATCGCCCTTCTCGGACAGAAAGAGCGAGCCCTCGGCCTCAAACCAGTAGGGGAACATCGCGTCCACGGCGAGCGTGGCGTAGGCGCGCGAGCGTGGTTCCAGGTCGTAGCGGATGCCAGCCTGTACGTCGGTGTAGCGGGCGACGGCGCGGGAATAGAGGAGCTGAACCTCCGCGGCTTCCACGCCTTCGCGTGACTGGCCTTCCCCCTCGGTCTTGAAGACGAACCTATTGATGTCGCCGCCGTACCAGCCCTCGACCTCCCAGCTGTAGCGGTCGCCGTTCGGGGTCCACTCGAGCAGGTCCGCCTGGAGCTTGGAGACCCGCGAGCCCCCGTGCTCGCTCGCGAGGATACCGCGAGCGAGCTGCATCTGCCCCGTCCCGAAGACCCGATCGGCCACGTTGTCGGTGATTACGGCCGGCGCCGGCGCATTGCCGACCGGCAGGGCCGACCCCATCTGCCCGCCATCCATCGGCGCCATGGCGTGGCCCGCGTGCGGGTCGGCCGGGGCCGGCATCACGTGTCCGGCGTGCGGATCGGTAGGCGTGGCGGCGGGCTGCGCGGGCATCACATGCCCTGCATGGGGATCCGCGGGGGCTGCGGGCGTTTCGGCGGGCCGGGCGGGGCTTGAGGCGGGCGGCTTGGCCGGCATCACATGCCCCGCGTGCGGATCAGCGGCAGCAGCAGGCTGCGCCGGCATCACGTGACCGGCATGCGGATCGGCGGCCTGGGCGGCCGCTGCCGTTGCGGAACCGGCCAGCGCCAGGGCCAGGAGGGACGTCCGGATCATGCCGCCGCTCCTTCGACCGGGCGCACCTTGAAGACTTGGAACATGCCCGCGTGCATGTGGTAGAGCATGTGGCAGTGGAAGGCCCAGTCGCCACCTTCCGCGGTAACGTCGAATGACACCTTGCCGCCGGGCAGCACGTTCACCGTGTGCTTTCGCGGCAGATGGCCGACCGGTCCGTGCACCAGCTCGAAGAAGTGCCCGTGCAGGTGAATCGGGTGCGTCATCATCGAGTCGTTGATCAGGGTAATGCGCACGCGTTCGCCGGCTCGGAAGGAATAGGCCGGCGGGTTCTCGCTGAACTTCCAGCCGTCGAAGCCCCAGATGAACCGCTCCATATTGCCGGTCAGATGGATTTCCACCGCCCGATCGGGCGGCCTCGAGTCGGGGTTGGGTTCGAGGGCGATGAGGTCCTTGTAGACCAGCACGCGGTGACCGACGCTTTCCAGCCCAAGGCCCGGATCGCCGGTGCGATCCATCGGCATGGGCGCGATCATCTGCACGCCGGGCCCCTTTTTGATCTGAGGGGCCTTCGACCAGTCGAGCATGTTCATCTTCATGCCGCCCATGTCGCCCATCACATCCGAGCCGCGCTGGCGCGGCGGAGCCATGCCAGGCGGCGGCCCAGCGGCCGCCATGCCCGGCATGGCCCCTTGATCCATCCCCGGCATGCTGGAGTGGTCCATCCCCTGCATCTGCGAATGGTCCATCCCAGCCATGCCCGAAGCGCCCATGCCGGCCATGCCGCCATGCGCCGACATGTCCATGCCCATATCCTTCATGGTCAGGATGGGCCGCTCACGCAGCGGCGGCACGGCCGCGCTCATCCCAGCGCGGGGCGCCAGGGTCGCCCGCCCCATGCCAGAGCGGTCGATGGCCTCAGAGACGATCGTGTAGGCGCGATCTTCCGTCGGCTGGACAATCACGTCGTAGGTTTCGGCGTTGCCGATCTGGAACTCATCCACCTCGACAGGGCGCACGTTCTGGCCATCGGCGGCCACCACGGTGAGCTTCAGGCCGGGAATGCGGACATTGAAGACCATCTGCGCCGCGCTGTTGATGAAGCGCAGGCGCACGCGCTCCCCTGGCGCAAAGAGCCCGGTCCAGTTGTCCTTGGGACCATGGCCGTTGACGAGGAAAGTCATCACCGCGCCGGTGACATCCGAGATGTCCGTCGGATCCATGAGCATCTTGGCCCATTCGATCCGCTCGGCCAGGGTCTGGTCCTCGCCCGCAAGAAGGCCGGCGATCGTCTGGCGCTGATAGTTGAAGACCCCGCCTTGCTGCTTCAGCCGCTTGAAGATCAAGTGGGGGTGCATCTCGCTGTGATCGGCCAGGACGATAACGTGCTCGCGATCGGCCTGCACCGGATCGGTCCCCGCCGGCTCGATGACGATCGGCGCATAGTGCCCTTCGGCTTCCTGCAGGTCGGAATGGCTGTGGTACCAGTAGGTGCCCGACTGGATGATCGGGAACTCGTAGATGAAGGTCTCGCCGGGTTTGATGCCCGGGAAGCTGACCCCGGGAACGCCGTCCATTTGGAACGGCACCAACAGGCCGTGCCAGTGGATCGACGTGTCTTCGTCGAGGGTGTTGGTGACGGCGATGCGGACCCGCTGGCCTTCCTTCAGGCGAAGGAGCGGCCCCGGTACGGTGCCGTTGACGGTTACGGCATGGCGGCGCTTGCCGTCGATGGTGATCGGCGTGTGGCCGATCGTCAGCTTGATGTCCTCGCCGGAAAGCGTGGGCAGGGTGGACACCAGGCCGGGCGTCGCGCTCTGCGCCCAGGCGGGCAGGAGCGAGCTGATCGCCGCTCCGCCCCCAAAGATTGCCGCCCCTTTGATCAGGGCGCGGCGGTCAAGGACAGGTCTGGGCCTGGACATTCAAAATCCTACGATCGGAACAATAGGCACGGCAATCGGGCTTCCCACTGTGGGAAGGTCAAGCGCCCGCCCCACATAAGCTCTACGCAGTCGGCGGCGCCCGCCCCTGAACTTGTGAGACTTAAATCGCCGAGCGGTCGAGAAGCTCCGCGAGCCGCTGACGGGCCCGATAGACGCGCGTCTCGATCGTCTTGACCGTCACGCCCAGGAGCGAGGCGGCTTCCTGCTGCGTGAGCTCGTCGAAATACGTCAGGAGCAACGGCTCCTTGAGCTTGATCGGCAGGCGGTCGATGGCCTTCTGGACGACGGCCCGACGCTGCGCCGAGACGATCGAGTCCTCGCCGTCGGGCGCCGGGTCAGGCTGCGCCTGCGCCTCGGGAGATTGCTCGTCCTTCTCGCCGAGGATGAGCCGACGTACCGCCAGACGGCGGGCGCGGTCACGGCATTTGTTCAGCGCGATGGCGCGGAGCCATACGGGAAAGGCGCGTTGGTCGTCAAAGCGCGCGAGCGCCTTCCACGCCGCCACGAAGGTCTCCTGCACGACGTCGACGGCGGCGTCGGCATCGGCGATGTAGCGACGCACGAAGCCGTAGAGCGGCGGGTTGTGCCGCCGCATGAGCCTCGTGAACGCCCGATCGTCCCCATCCCGCGCGCGCAGGACGAGATCGGCGTCCGTCTCTTCCTCAAGCGTCACGGCGCCTGTTCAGTGAGGGCCTCAGCGACACGCTTGTCGAACTGCGCGGCCTGGTCCGGCGTCAACACGGTACGCATCGCCAGGACGTGCAGGATGGTTTCGTTCTGAAGGGCCCCCATGGCGTCGTGGAACCGCTCGACCGCGGCCTTCACCTCCGGCGAATACTCGTGACGTGCCTGAATGGCCCGGGCGAGCTCGGCGTTGGCGGCGCGCAGCTCGGCCTCGCGCGCCCGACGACGGACCGCGAAGTCCTGCTCGAGCACATCCAGCCGCTTCCGCTGCTCGGGGGCGAGCTTCAGCTCTTCGTGGACGAACTCATGCAGCGAAGGCTGGTGGCGCTGGTCATAGATGTAGCGCGCGCCAATCCAGGTTCCCCCGACGGCCGCGATGACCGTGAGGAGCAGCGTGAAGATCAGCCCACGGCTGAAGAAACTCATCCGTGGTGATCCAGGAGAGTCGAGGGCGCGAGCTCCGCCTTAAGGGAGAAGGCGGACACCTCCTGCGACTGAGCCGCCACTGCAGCTGCAGTCACCCCACCGCTCGCCACCCCCAACCCCAGCGCGCCAATCACGGCCGCGGCTCGGGCCACATAAAGCGTCGGCGCCGCCGCCCGCGCTTGGCGGACGCGCTCGATGCCCTTCCATACCCTGGGCTCCAGCTGCTGATAGCTCGCCGGGCGGGGTTCGGATCGAAGGGCTCTCAGTTCTTCATCAAGTCTGTCGTTCATTGCAACACCCCGACCTTGCTTCACGAATCTATACGCGGGCCGAGAGAAGCTCCCCTCACTTGAGGGCCGGCAGCTCGGCGCTGCGTATCCCATAGTGTCGGGATATGGGGGCGCAGGAATGGTTTGTCGCGAAAGCGAGGCGCGCGAGGCTGGACATCCGTTCCCGGCCGATCTCCCGGCCCTCACCAGCGTCCGCTTCGTCCTCGCCTTGGGCGTGGTGTTCTTCCACTACCAGCTGCAGTGGCCATGGGACGCAATGGCGACGACCGGCTTCCTGGACCGGGCGCGCCTCGGCGTGGACGCCTTCTTCATCCTCTCCGGCTTTGTCCTGACCCACGCCTATCGCGATGCGATCGCCGGCCATCGGCTGAACTACGGCAGGTTTCTGGTCGCCCGCTTCGCTCGAATCTATCCGGCCCACTTGGCTGTGCTCGCCTTCGTCGTGCTGATGGTCACGACCGCGAGTCTCATGGGAGCCCAGTTCGACCGCAATCTCTACAATCCTCTCGGTCTGGTCACGACGCTGCTCCTGGTGCACGCTTGGCTTCCCGAGATGGTGCAGGCCGACTGGAACGGCCCCTCCTGGTCGCTCTCCGCGGAATGGTTCGCCTATCTCGCCTTCCCTGCATTTGCGTGGATCGGTCTGAAGCTTCGGCGCCGGCCGATGCTGCTCTTAGCGCTGACCGCGCTCCTCTTCCTGGCGCTGGACCAGTTCTACCAAGCCGCCTTCGGCGATGTCGTAGTGCACGCCGAAGCGAGCATGGGCATCCTGCGCATCATCCCCGAATTCCTCTACGGCGTGGCCCTCTACCGTTTGGGAGAACGCCTGTTTCTTGGCCGGTGGGCCGCCGTCCTGTTCGCCTGGGCGGCGGCGATTCTTCTCGTCGCGTTGATGCACCTGAAGGCCGATGACCGATGGGTCGTCGCCGCGGCGGGCCCGCTGGTACTGGCTCTGGCTATGCTATCCAAAGTACACGCCGAAGGTGTCCTCAAGGCGCGCTGGCCCCGCCTCGGCGGCGAAGCCTCCTACGCGCTCTATCTCGTGCACATGCCCATCCTGATCGCCTGGAAGGGCGTCTGGTCGGCCGTCCAGGGGCGTGACAGCCACTATGTACTCGGCTGGTGGGAGGTAGCCGCCCTCCTGGCGCTTTCGCTCTCGGCGGCCATCGCCCTTCACCTGCTGTTCGAAGGCCCGGCCCGCACCTGGATCCGGCGCCGGGCGGATCGTCTTTGGCCCGCCCCTGAGGCGCGGGCCCAGATGCGGCCAGGCTCCCAGCCGCCCGACGTCTAGGTCATGGGCCAGGGCCGAGCAATCTGATCGGCTTGGGCGGGCGCAAGGCGCCCTGCCCGCCTCGATGCACTTAAGGCTTCGGCGTGCGTCCGCCATGCTTGTCGAGCCAGGCCTGCAGCTCGGCGATCTCCTTGCGCTGCTCGTCCGCAGTTTTCTGCGCCATCCTCTTGATCTCTGCGTCGTCACCATGCTTCAGCACCGCCTCCGACATGGCGACCGCGCCCCTATGGTGCTCGATCATCTTGAGCGCCCAGGCTCGATCGGGATCGGCGTCGTTGGCGGACATCATCTTCTGATGCATGTCCTGCATGCCCTTCATATAGTCCTGCTTGGCCATTTGGCCGTGCTGCATACCGGCGCCGCTCTGCTGAGCGAGCGCCGGCGCGGCGAGCAGTGCGGCCGTAGCCGCAAGGATGGCGATCGTTTTCATCTGTGAGCCTTTTGCGATCAGTGGAACGTCTGGAGGGCGGCCTGACAGGCCTGTTCGCACCGCCGGCACGACTCGGCGCAGACGCGGCAGTGCTCATGCATGCTGGCGTGACGCTCGCATTCCTCGGCGCAGAGGCGGCAAGCCTCCTCGCATGCCCTCAGCACACTCTGGATGATCGGTTCGTTTGAGCCGGTGCGGCGCGATGCGATGTGGCCGGCGGCCGTGCAAATGTCGGCGCAGTCCAGGTTCAGGCGAATGCATTGGGTCAGCTGCGCGACCATCTCCTCGCCCAGGCAGGCGTCGGCGCACGACGTGCAGCTCTGAGCGCAGTCGAAGCATTCCTCGATGCAGCGGATCAGGCTGTCGTTTGTGTTTCCGCGCACCTGGGGGTGCGTACTGATCATTTCATGGGCGTGCATAGCCGTCCTCCGTATGCAGGTGAATGGCCGCTCAACCCCTCCCCGAAGCGCGGGTTCCGGATCTGGAAATAAACCGGAAAAGTTTGACCTCGCGTGAGGGGGTGAACGTCTGGCTGCGTATTCAAGGCTCTTGTGCGTTTCCTATATTTCAGCGGGTCCAAATTCTTCTTGACCTTCCAACGACTGGAACGTGCAGGCTGGGGCCGCTAAGAGGTAGGCTGACTTCAGCCGCGCGGCGCCGTCTCAGTAGCGGCGTCGCGCCGGCGTAGGCTCGGTGGGACATCGAGAACCTAGTCGAGGGTTCCGCGCCGACGACTGCGTAGCGATTGATGAGGGGCGGCTGTTCCGCCAATGGGAGCTACTCGCATGGCCGAAGACACCGAAAAGCACGTCTCGACGGACGGCGGAGATGACGGAGCGCCCACCCATCACCACCTTCATGGCCATAAGCGCCACGGCCATGAAGGGCCGGACTCGGTCGCAGCGGCCGCGGCCGTAAAGGATCCGGTCTGCGGAATGGACGTCGACCCGGCCAAGACCCCGCACAAGGCGCACTACGAGGGTCACGAGTACTTCTTCTGTTCGGCCGGGTGCCGAACGAAATTCGAGAAGGAGCCCTCCGGCTATACGCTAAGCGCGCCGCGGCCGATGCCGGCGACCGCGGTTGGCACGATCTACACCTGCCCGATGCATCCTCAGGTCCGTCAGGTAGGGCCGGGCTCCTGCCCGATCTGCGGAATGGCGCTGGAGCCGGAGGTGATGACCTCCGAAACGGGCCCCAGCCCAGAGCTGAAGGACATGACCCGACGCTTCTGGATCGGGCTGGTCCTCGCCCTGCCCGTGGTCGCCCTGGAGATGGGGGGGCATCTCACGGGCATGATGATGCGCCTTGAAGGGCAGACCTCCGCCTGGATCCAACTGGCGCTCGCCACGCCCGTCGTCCTCTGGTCGGGGTGGCCGTTCTTTGAGCGGGGCGCTCGCTCGCTCGCGACCCGCAGCCTCAACATGTTCACGCTGATCGCCATGGGCGTCGGCGTGGCGTGGCTCTACAGCGTCGTCGCGACCTTGGCGCCGCACATCTTCCCGCCGGCCTTCCGGCGCGAGGACGGTTCGGTCCCGATCTACTTCGAAGCCGCCGCCGTTATCACGGTCCTCGTCCTCCTGGGCCAGGTCCTGGAACTACGCGCGAGGGAGCGCACCTCCGGCGCGATCAAGGCGCTTCTCGACCTGGCGCCGAAGACCGCCCGCAGGCTGCGCGACGACGGTTCGGACGAGGAGGTCACCCTCGACCTGATCGCCGTGGGCGATCGTCTGCGCGTGCGGCCCGGCGAAAAGGTGCCGGTGGACGGCGAGATCCTGGAGGGTCGGGTGTCCATCGACGAGTCGATGGTCACGGGCGAGTCCATGCCGGTGACCAAGGAGCCCGGCGCGAAGGTGGTAGGCGGCGCGATCAACAAGACCGGCTCCTTCGTCATGCGCGCCGATAAGATCGGGGCGGACACCCTCCTCTCGCAGATCGTCCAGATGGTCGCCCAGGCCCAGCGGAGCCGCGCGCCCATCCAACGGATGGCCGACCAGGTCTCCAGTTGGTTCGTCCCCAGCGTGATCGCGGTCGCCCTCGTGGCCTTCGTCGTCTGGGCGCTTGTCGGCCCGGATCCGCGAGTTGCGTTCGCCCTCGTCGCCGCCGTCTCGGTCCTTATCATCGCCTGCCCCTGCGCCCTCGGCCTCGCCACGCCGATTTCCATCATGGTGGGCGTCGGGCGAGGGGCGCAGGCCGGCGTTCTAATCAAGAACGCCGAGGCGCTCGAACGTCTCGAAAAGATCGACACCCTCGTGATCGATAAGACCGGGACGCTCACCGAGGGCCGGCCGGCGGTCACAGCCATTCGACCTGCGCCGGGCCAGGATGAAGCCGAGGTCCTGCGGCTCGCCGCAAGCCTGGAGCGGGCGAGCGAGCATCCGCTCGCCGACGCCATTGTGCGCGCCGCCACGGAGCGCGAACTGTCGCTCTCGCAACCTGCCGAGTTCGACTCGCCCGTCGGCAAGGGCGTGCTGGGTGTCGTCGATGGTCGCCGCCTGGTGATCGGCTCCGGGAAGTTCCTGAAGGAACAGGGTGTCGACACTGGGGCCTTGGAAGAGGCGGCCGACGCGCTCCGAACCGATGGCGCCACCGCGATCTTCATGGCGCTGGACGGCGAGGCGGCGGCGATTTTTGCGATCGCCGACCCGATCAAGAGCACATCGTTCGCCGCCGTACAGGGATTGAAGGCGGAGGGCGTGCGCCTTGTGATGATGACCGGCGACAATCGCACGACGGCTCAGGCGGTCGCGCGCAAGCTTGGCATCGACGAGGTCGAGGCGGAGGTTCTGCCGCAGGACAAGGCGGCCGTCGTCGAGAAGCTCATGCGCGAAGGCTGCAAGGTCGCCATGGCCGGCGACGGCGTGAATGACGCCCCCGCCCTGGCCGCCGCCGAAGTCGGCATCGCGATGGGGGCGGGCGCTGACGTCGCAATCGAGAGCGCTGGCGTGACGCTCTTGAAAGGTGATCTCGAGGGGATCGTCAAAGCACGACGCCTGTCCCGTGCGGTGATGCGCAACATCCGCCAAAACCTGTTCTTCGCCTTCGCCTACAATGTCGCGGGCATTCCCGTGGCGGCAGGGGTTCTCTACCCTTTTACGGGCTGGCTCCTCTCGCCGGCCTTCGCGGCGGCGGCCATGGCGCTGTCGAGCGTCAGCGTAATCACCAACGCCCTGCGTCTTCGCGCCGTTCGCCTATAAGCCCGAGGCTCTCCTGCATCCGAGGGGCGCGGCTTTTCGCGCGCGTATCCCAAGAAGTCCGATCGGCGACTCCGACCGTCAGGCGACAGATTCAGTGCATTCTTGACCTTCCCATCATGGGAAGGCCCATCTGATCTGGGCATCGTCCTTGAGGAGCCGCAAATGCCCGAACAAGTCATTCAGCCGCTGGAGATTCCGGTACTCGGGATGACCTGCGCGAGCTGCGTCGCCCGCGTGGAGAAGGCGATCTCAGCCGTCCCTGGCGTCGTTCGCGCCTCGGTGAACCTTGCCGCCGAACGCGCCCACGTGGAGCTCACGTCCGAAGGCCAGATTGCGGCCGTCGTCGAAGCGATCCGCAAGGCCGGATACGAGCCGCTCGAACACACCCTCGAGCTGAAGATCGAGGGCATGACCTGCGCCAGCTGCGTCGGGCGGGTGGAGCGGGCGCTTCGCGCCGCGCCGGGCGTGCTGCAAGCGCAGGTCAACCTGGCTACGGAGCGCGCCACAGTCACCGTGCTCGAGGGCGCTGATACCGCCTCCCTCGTTTCCGCCGTCGAGAAGGTCGGCTACCACGCCGCCCCGATCATCGAAGCCGGACCGGACCTCTCCGATCGCGAACGCGAGGCGCGCGCGGCGGAGATCCGGGGCTTGAAGCGGGCGGTGGGCCTCGCCGCCCTGGCGACGATCCCGCTGTTTCTGGTCGAGATGGGCCGCCACTTCGTGCCCGGCGTCCACCATCTCCTGGCGAGCACGATCGGAGAGCAGCCCTGGCGCTTGATCAGCTTCGCACTGGCCGCCTTCGTGCTGTTCGCTCCGGGCTTGCGCTTCTATCGCAAGGGCGTGCCGAACCTCGTTCGGCGCACGCCGGACATGAATTCCCTGGTGGTGCTCGGCGCGACGGCCGCGTTCGCTTATTCGACCGTCGCCACCTTCACGCCCGGCCTGCTCCCGGCCGGAGCCAACCACATCTATTTCGAAGCCGCCGCTGTGATCGTCACCCTGATCCTGGTCGGCCGATTGTTCGAAGCCCTGGCGAAGGGCCGTACCAGCGAGGCGATCAAGCGTCTGATGACGCTGCAGGCGAAGATCGCGCGCGTGGAGCGGGCGGGCGCGGTCCACAAGGTTCCCGTCTCCGAGGTCCTCGTCGGCGACATCGTCATCGTCCGGCCGGGGGAACGGGTGCCGGTGGACGGCGACGTCCTGGACGGGGCCTCTTACGTCGATGAATCCATGATCACGGGCGAGCCGGTCCCGGTCGAGAAAGGTCCGGGCGTCGCTGTCGTAGGCGGCACGGTCAACAAGACCGGGACCTTCCGCTTCCGCGCCACCAAGGTGGGCGCAGCGACCCTGCTCGCCCAGATCGTGCGGATGGTGGAAGCCGCCCAGGGCGCCAAGCTGCCCATCCAGGCTCTCGTCGACAAGGTCACCAGCTGGTTCGTGCCGGCCGTCATCGCCGTCGCTGTCCTGACCTTCGCCGCCTGGCTGGTCTTCGGCCCCAGCCCGGCGCTGAGCTTCGCGCTGGTCAACGCCGTGGCGGTGCTGATCATCGCCTGCCCGTGCGCCATGGGTTTGGCGACCCCCACTTCGATCATGGTCGGCACCGGCCGCGCCGCGGAGCTGGGCGTCCTCTTCCGCCGCGGCGAGGCCCTGCAGAGCCTGCGCGACGTCCAGGCGGTCGCCTTCGACAAGACAGGGACACTGACGCTCGGCCGGCCGGTCCTGACGGATGTCCGCGTCACGGATGGGTTCGCGGAGTCCGATCTCCTGCGCCTGGTGGCGGCGGTTGAAAGCCGCTCGGAACATCCGATCGCCCAGGCGATCGTCGAGGCGGCCCAAGCCCGCGGCCTGCAGCTGCCCGAGACGTCCAGCTTCGAGGCCCTTCCCGGCTTCGGCGCTGAAGCGCTCGTCGACGGCCGGCGGATCCAGGTCGGCGCGGACCGCTTCATGGCGAAACTCGGCGTCTCGGTCGCCGCTTTCGCCGCCGACGCGGATCGCCTCTCGGGTGAGGCCAAGACGCCGATCTACGCGGCGGTCGACGGCGAGCTCGCCGCCATCCTCGCCGTGGCCGATCCGATCAAGGACACCACGGCCGAGGCCCTGGCGATGCTGCACGCAGCGGGTCTAAAGGTGGTGATGATCACCGGGGACAATCGGCGGACGGCGCAGGCGGTCGGCGCGGCGCTCGGCTTGGACGAGGTGATCGCCGAGGTGCTGCCCGACGGCAAGGTCGCCGCCGTGAAGGGCCTGCAGCAGCGCTATGGCCGCGTAGCCTTCGTCGGCGACGGGGTGAACGATGCCCCGGCCCTGGCGAGCGCCGACGTCGGGATCGCCATGGGGGCCGGAACGGACATCGCCATCGAGAGCGCCGACGTGGTGTTGATGCGCAGCGACCTGCGCGGCGTGGCCACGGCGATCGCGCTCAGCCGTGCGGTGCTGCGGAACATCCGCCAGAACCTGGTCTGGGCGTTCGGCTACGGCGATCGCGCTCAGCCGTGCGGTGCTGCGGAACATCCGCCAGAACCTGGTCTGGGCGTTCGGCTACAACGTGGTGCTGATCCCGGTCGCCGCCGGGCTGCTCTACCCGGGCTTCGGCCTGTTGCTCTCGCCCATGGTCGCCGCCGGCGCCATGGCGCTCTCCAGCGTCAGCGTGCTCGCCAACGCCCTGCGCCTTCGCGCCTTCAAGCCTGTGGCCGCCCTAACGGCCGCATCCCAACCCGCTGTTCAAGGAGCCGCCGCATGAACATTGGTCAGGCGTCAAAGGCCACCGGCGTGACCGCTAAGATGATCCGCTACTACGACGAGATCGACTTGGTGCGACCGGCGAGCCGGACGGACTCGAACTACCGCGAGTACGATGATCGCCAGATCAACGAGTTGCGCTTCATCAAGCGCGCCCGCAGCCTGGGCTTCTCAATGGAGGAGATCACTCAACTCCTGTCGCTGTGGCGGGACCGGGCGCGCCCGAGCCGCGAAGTGAAGGCGATCGCCGACCGCCACGTGGCGGATCTCGACGCCCGCATCGCCGAGATGCAGGCGATGGCCGACACGCTGCGCCACCTTTCGCACTGCTGCGCGGGCGACGATCGGCCCGACTGCCCGATCCTCGCAGATCTGACGGAAGGCAAGGAGCCGTCGGACCCCGTCGGGCGGCGGCCGTCCTTCAATCGCTAATCCTGTTAGATCCGCCTGGGTGGCAGTGAGAGGCCGGCCCTTGGGGATGGCCGCTCCACTCGCGACTCTCCGGGCCGTGGTCCTGCTCCTGATCATCGTGCCGGCCCTGACCGCTTCAGGCCATCCGCGAGTACATCGCTGGGCAGTGCGGGGGACCGCTCTGCCGGTGCGTATACGGAATCAGATGCAGTCGATCTGAACGGGCCTGGGCTGAACGGGGAAACGGCGTTTGGAAGCAATTGGCGACAGGCTGTTCGAAATCGTCTCGCATACTCGGGATAAGACCGTGATGGGGCCCATGAGCGAGCCGGCCGAGGCCCGGCTTCGGGCCGGCGTCACCCGGTATTTCATGGCTGTCGCCTGGATCTCGGCGGACGCCGAGCTGGCGCGCCGCAAGTTGCGAGGCGACAAGCCGAAGGCATTCATGCGCGCCTTCCTCCAAAAGATGCACCAGGAAGTTCGGCGCGTGCAGATCGCAATCGAGCCATCCTGCACGGATGATGAGATCTGGCGGATGCTCTTTGACGACGCCGACCTCTACAGCCAAGCCTTGCACGAGGCCGTGACCCAGCAGCCCGACGACGTATTGCTCGCCGCCGGCTTGCGCTGGTTTGACGAGCGCTCGCTCTTCAATTTCGCCTCCGCCGAGGCTTACGGCGAGAGCATCGCGGTCCTGACCGTCGGGGCCGCGATCCCTCCCCAGATCGTCGGCGTCTTCGAGATGACGCGCGTCGACGGGACCGACCGGACAGGCTCTGACCTGGGCGCGTGAGACCGCCAATCGGCGGCGGGCCTTGAGACAAGATCGCCCGACTCGAAGCCCTTAGGGCCGAGCTTCAGCGCATGGTAGCCGCTGGCTGCAGTGGCTTCGCTGGGGATTGCCGGGTGATTGAGACCTTGGCCGACCACAGCCTCTGCGTTCACGACCATCAGTCGCAACCCCGCCTGCCACCGACCTGACTCGTGTCCAATCGCGCGCATCGTCACGCAGTGGCGGTCTCCGGCTGAGCCTGGTCTCCAGCTACGTTTCCGAATCAACAGCCCACAGAACTCGGGCGTTTGCCCCAAAGTCGCCCCTTCTCGGGCCGAAACCAGACTGCTTTCCGGGGGGAATGCGCGCGCATGCCTGTTTGATTCAGGTGGCTGACGCGCGCCCTCAAGTTCGCGTAATCGGCGCGTAGCTTTGCCATAAAAAAAGCACTAATTGCACCTTTTTTGCAAATAATGCCCTTGACCTCGCCCTATCCGCGACTCACGGTTGTGACGTCCGGTAGAGGCGGGCGGACGCAATCAGGGGTCAGCAGCGATGCAAAACGTCGGTTCAAGCCTAGTTCGGGGGCGTGCATCGACCGCCCTGGCCCTCGCCGCCGGCGCCGCGGTCCTTCTCGCGGTTAGCCCGGCCTGGGCCGCCGGCGCCGGGACAGCTTCATCTCGACCTTCTTCAACATGACCGCCGGGGCGGCGTTCTGAGATGGCCCGGTCCGACGTCGAAGGCTTCGAGATCGCCTTTCACAGCTCGCTGTCCGAGCCGGTGACCATCGCAGGCGTGCCCCGGATGATCGCGGTGCTGAACGGCACGCTGACCGCCGTCCTGGCGCTGGGCCTGCAGGTTCCGCTGATCGGCATCCCCGTCGGCTTGGCTATTCACGGCGCCTGCTACTGGCTCAACAAGCGCGACCCCTACTTCTTCGACGCGCTCGGCCGCCACATTCGCCAGAAGCCTTACCTGGACGCCTGACATGCGCGCGCGGCTTCACCCCTCCCCGTCTCCGGTCTCATAGAGGTCCGCCGTGCTGTATCTGCGTGAGTACCGGCCCAAGGCTGACCGCCTGTTCGACCACCTCCCCTGGGTGGCGCTCATCGGGCCGGGCCTGGTGCTCAACAAGGACGGCAGCTTCCAGAAGACCTTGGCCTTCCGAGGCCCCGACCTGGCCAGCGCTACAGACGCCAGCTTGGTGGCCACCCGCGCCCAGCTCAACAATGCACTGCGTCGCCTGGGCTCGCGCTGGTGTCTGCACATCGAGGCGGTGCGGGCGCCGTCTCAGACCTACCCGGCGAGCCATTTCCCCGACCCCGTGTCGGACCTTGTCGACGAAGAGCGGCGGGAGGGTTTCGAGGCGCAGGAGCGCCACTTCGAGAGCCGCTACTTCCTGACCTTCACCTACCTGCCGCCGGAGGAAGCGATCTCGACGGCCGAGAGCCTGTTGCTGGAGAACGCGCCGTCAGGCCGCGGCGCCGAGGGGATGTACCGGGCCGCGCTCAGCGACTTCCTGAGCACGGTGCATCAGATCGCCGACATCCTGACCGCGATCATGCCCGAGGTCAGCGAGCTGACCGACGACGAGACCCTGACCTATCTGCACAGCTGCATCTCGACGAAGCGGCACCTGGTCGCCACGCCCGAGACGCCGGCCTATCTCGACGCCTTCCTCACCGATGACGACTTCCAGGGTGGCCTGCTGCCCCGGCTCGGCGGGCAGTACCTGCGCACCATCTCGGTGAGGGCCTATCCGACCACCTCGTGCCCTGGCCTGCTGGACCGGCTGAACGAGCTGGGCATCAGCTATCGCTGGGTCTGCCGCTATCTGCCGCTCGATAAGGAAGACGCCCGCAAGGCGGTGACCACGGTGCGCAAGCGCTGGTTCGCCAAGCGGAAGGGCGTGATTGCGCTCCTGAAGGAGGCTATCACCCGCGAGCCCTCGCTGCTGGAAGATCCGGACGCGGCGGCCAAGTCGGTTGATGCTGACGCGGCCCTGGCGATCCTGGGCGGCGACTACGCCTCGATCGGCTACTTCACGCCGACGGTCACCTTGATGGACGCCGACCCCGATCGGCTCGCCAACCGGGTCCGCGAAGTCGAGGGGGCTATCAACCGGGCAGGCTTTGTCTGCAAGGTCGAAGACGTCAACGCGGTTGAGGCGTGGATCGGCAGCCTCCCCGGCCAGGCCTATGCCGATCTGCGGCGGCCTTTGGTGTCGTCGCTGAACCTTTGCGACATGATGCCGATGTCGGCCATCTGGCCGGGTCCGACGATCAACGCCCACCTGTCGGCCGAATGCCAGAAACGCGGCTATCCAGGGCTTCAGCCCGCCCTGCTGGTCACCCGCACGGCCGGAACCACGCCCTTCCGCTTTGATCTGCACCAGGGCGATGTCGGCCACACGATGATCGTCGGGCCGACCGGCTCCGGGAAATCGGTCCTGCTCAACACCCTGGCCATGCAGTGGCTACGCTATCCCGAGGCGCAGGTGTTCTTCTTCGATAAGGGTGCCAGTTCGCGGGCCTCGACCCTCCTTGTCGGCGGCCAATTCTACGTGCTTGGCGGCGATCAGAGCGAGTTGGCCTTCCAGCCGCTGGCGGCGATCGATGCTCCAGATGACCGGGCCTGGGCGCAGGAATGGGTGCAAGACATCGTCGTCGCCGAGGGCGTACCGATCACCCCGCCGGTCAAGGACGAGATCTGGAGCGGTCTGCGCAATCTCGCCGAGGGGCCGCGTGACCAGCGGACCCTCACCCTTCTGGCCGCGACCATCCAGGATCAGGCGGTCAAGTCGGCGCTCGCGCCCTATACGCTGAGCGGCCCCTATGGCCATCTGCTCGACGCCAATCAGAACGCCCTGAAGCCGGCCGCCTGGCAGACCTTCGAGATGGCCGAACTGATGGCCAGCAAGTCGGCGCTGGCCCCGGTGCTCACTTACATATTCCGCAGTCTCGAGCGGCGTTTCGATGGCCGGCCGACGCTGCTGGTGCTCGATGAGGCCTGGCTGTTCCTCGACCAGAGCGCCTTCGCGGCCAAGATCCGCGAGTGGCTCAAGACGCTGCGGAAGTTCAACGTCGCCGTGGTGTTCGCCACCCAGAGCCTGGCCGACGTCGCCCGCTCGTCGATCGCGCCAGCACTGATCGAGAGTTGCCCGACCCGCATCTTCCTGCCCAATCCCGACGCCCAGACGCCGCAGATCGCCGCGCTCTACCAGGACTTCGGTTTGAACCCGCAGCAGGTGCGGATCATCGCCAACGCCACGCCCAAGCGCGAGTATTACTATCAATCGACGTCCGGAAACCGGCTGTTTGAGCTGGGCCTGGGCGCCTTGTCGCTGGCCGCCGTCGGCTCGGCCTCACCGGGCGACCAACAGCTGATCAGCCAGCTTCTCGCCGACCACGACGGCGGCGAGTTTCCAGAACGGTTCTTCGCCGCCAAAGGCCAGGCTGACGTCGCCCGCTACCTCGGCGACCAGCGGCCCGCCGCCTTCCCGAGGGTGGCGTGATGGGTGCGCACGACGTATCTCTAGCGGCGCCTCGATCTGTCATGAGCCCGCGCGCCTTCGCGCGCCTGGCGTGGCTCAATCAACATCTCCCGGGGGCGTGGACGTCCACGCGCCGGCGGCGGCGGATCCTGTTCTTGGCCTTGGCCGCGCCCGGCTTCCTCGCGGTCTTCGGCACCACCTACCATCACAACTTCTTCGTCATGCTGGCGGGCTTTGCCCTGTTCGGCGCCGCCGTCGCGTTTCGAGCGATCTCTGAACCTCTGTTCGTCCAGGCGGACGACGACGACCTGTTCCCAGATTCCCACCCCTCCCACCAGAAGGACACTCCAGATGCGTAGGCAGCTTTTGGCCGCGGCGGCGATCGTCGCGGTGTCCTTGGGGCTGGGGCCTTTGCCGCCACAGCCCGCAGCCGCTCAGCAGATCGTCTTCGATCCGCGGGCCGTGGCCCAGGCGGTGCAACAGGTGCGTCAGGGACTGGCCCAAATTCAGCAACTGCAAGCCCAGGTCACCAACCAGGTGGCGATGTTGCAGAGGCTGGGGACCGACGTCACTCAGCCTCTGGCCCAGATCAATGCGCAGGCGAGCCAGCTGATGCAGCAGGCGCAGGGGATCGGGTACAACAGCCAGAACATCGCCGGGCAGCTTCAGCAACTCTACCCGACCAGCCTGTCTGGGCAGAACTTCGCCCAGATCCAGCAGCGGCTTGCGAGCTGGGAGACCAATAGCCGGCTGACCCTTCAGGACTCGATGGCGGTGCAGAACCAGTTGGTCCGGTCTCAGGCAACGACGGCCGGCGCCGTGAATAGCGCTGTGTCCGCATCGCAGGGAGCCGCAGGGCAGACCGCCGCGATCCAGGCCACGAACCAGATGCTCGCCGCACTCAGCAGCCAACTCCAAGGGCTGCAGACGATCCTCATCGCCCAAGCGCGGACGCAGGAAACCATCCTGGCGCAGCAGCAGGCGGGGGTCGTTGCCGCACGCGCAGAGTCGCAGCGGCACAACGCCTACACGCCGGTGCGTGGGTCCTTCTCTGGCCAGCAGAGCTTTTAGCCATGCGAACCGTTCTGACGGCTTCATCCCTCGCCGCGCTCGCCATCCTCTGTGGCTGCGGTCCGTCTGCAGCGCCCGCGGAAGCGCCGGCGAACTCATCGCCCGCCAAGACGGAGCCGAAGTGTCCTGATCCCAGCATCAAGGACCCGAGCAACCCCTGCTCACCCCTCTACTACAAGCCCGTGGAGGGCTCCTTCAAAGGCCAGAAATCCTTCTGACCGACAATTAGCGAGACCGAGTATGGCGACCGCCAGTCCAGCGGCGTTGGATGACTTTATCCGCCGCTTCACCACCCAAATCGACACCGGCTTCGGCGTGATCTCCGGCGAGGTGCAGGCGGTGTTGGGGACGCTGGTGGTCATCAGCATCGCGCTGACGGCGATCCTTTGGGCCATCGACGAGACGCAGAACGTCCTCGCCAGTTTGGTGCGTAAGGTCTTGCTGGTCGGCTTCTTCGCGTGGCTCGTGGGCAGTTGGCACACGTTGAGCCTAACGGTTGTAAACGGCTTCGGTCAGCTCGGACTCCGCGCCAGCGGCGGGGGCTCCATCGACGACTTTATGAATGCGCCGACGACAGCGGTCGATGCAGGTATGCAGATCGTCGTCAAGTTGATGGCCTACGTCGGTGAGCTCGCGAAGCAGAATGGCGGCCTCGGCGCTCTGCAGAATATCGATGTCATCATCATTGCGGCGGTGGCCGCAATTGGCATCTTGCTCGCCTTCATCGTGCTGGCGATCGAGATCGCCATCACCATTATCGAATTTCACCTCGTCACGCTGATCGCCTTTGTGACGGTGCCGTTTGGTGTGCTCAGTCAAACATCCTTCCTCGCGGAAAGGGCGATTGGTTACGTCGTCTCCGTCGGCCTGAAGTTCATGGCACTGGCGGTGATCCTCGGCATCGGGATCAACATCTTTCAGCAGTTCACGTTGTCGCCTGAGCCGACAATTTCCGAGGAATGCGGCCTGCTTCTATCGGCTGTCTTTCTGATGATGCTTGCCCTCAAGATTCCAGCGATCGCTGGGGCGCTGATCTCCGGGGGACCTCAGTTGAACGCTGGCGGCGCACTCATGGGCGCGGCGGGCGTCGCGGCTGGCGCTGCCGGTGTCGCCCTCGCCGGCCGCGCGGTCGGCGGCGCTGTCGCTGGCGGCTGGGCTGCTGGCGGCGAGAAGGTCGCCGCGGCCCGCGCCGCCTCGGGGAGCCTCAATTCCGGCGGGTCAGGTCCGACCGCCGGCGGATCTAGCGGTGGGATGGCGGCCGACTTCGCCAGGGCTCCGGTCTCGACCATGGTGTCTGAAGGCCGCGCCGCCGGAAGCCGCCTGTTCTCGTCTCGCAACGCCTCTGAAGGCGAAGCCCCTCCTCCGCCTTCCCCGGAATCCTCGCCTTCCGGATCGTCCGTCGTGGCGCGTGTTGAGGCGCGCCGGGGTGGTGGCCTTGCAGGGGCCGCTCGAGACAGCGCCGCCGCGGCGACCGCCAGCGGTGACGGCAACGGACCGGGCCTCAGCGCTACCCCGACCCGCCGCGATGACGATCCCGAAGAGTGACCCCAGTCGAGAGTGCGCCGATGAACCCCTTCAAACGACCCAATGATCGCTATGGCAGCTCCGCACCCGTCGAGAGCCCCTACCTGCGGGCCTCGCGGGAGTGGGACACCCGGATCGGCTCGGCCGTGGTGCAGGCCAAGAACTGGCGCATGGCGGCGTTCGGCGGGCTTGGCCTCGCGGCGCTCGCCCTGGGCGGTTTCATCTACGAGGCCAGCAACACCAACATCGCCACCTATGTCGTGCCGATCGACCGCTATGCGCGGCCTGGCCGCATCGAGTTGGCCGGTCGGACCTATGAGCCGACCACGGCTGAGATCGGCTACTTCCTTGCTGACTGGGTCCGGCGGACGCGCTCGAAGAGCATCGATCCCATCGTCATCCGGGACAACTGGACGGGCGCCTATCACTTCGTCTCAGGCCCCGCGATCGGACAGCTCAACGCCTTCGCCAAGGCCAATGACCCCTTCGCCAACGCCGGCACTCAAGCCGTCAACGTCGAGATCGTGTCGGTGCTGCCGCGCAGCCCGCACACCTACCAGATCCAGTGGCGGGAGACGCAGTTCAACGCCGGGACCTCCGGCGTGACGGAGGCCTGGACGGGTTTGTTCACGACCAAGATCGTGGCGCCGAAGAACGAGGCCGAGCTGAGGGCCAACCCCCTGGGAATCTACATCACCGAGTTCCAATGGAGTCGTGAGCTATGAGCGCCTTATCCCCCAGACGGATTTCCATAGGCGCTGCGGCCGGCTTGCTCGTGTTGCTGGCGGCGTCCGAGAGCCCGTCGGCGGCGCAGACGGTCGCACCCCGGCCGACGACGACGGCGCCCACCCGGCCCATGGCTCAAGCGCCCGTCACCCTGGCCCAGGCGGCGCCTGCGTCGACCACGCGGGCCGCGCCAAAGCGCCGGGCGCCGCCGCGCACCTATGCGCGGCCAACAGCCCTGACGACCGTGCAATCGGCCAACAGCAGCGCGCGCGATTACCCGAAGGCCGGCGCCTATGTGAACGCGGCGCTCTATTATGACTTCGAGCCGGGCCGGCTCTACACCGTGAACACCAGCCCGCGATTCCTGACCGCGATCTCGCTGCGCCCAGGCGAAAAGCTGATCTCCAAGGCGGCCGGCGACACGGTGCGTTGGGTGCTGGGGGAGACCGTTCAGGGCTCCGGCGCGACCCAGCAGGTCATCGTGATGGTCAAGCCGATCCGCGGGTCCTTACGCACCAACATCATCCTGACGACCGATCAGCGGACCTATCTGCTCGAGGCCGTCAGCCATGAGGGCGATACCTACACCAGCGTCATCGCCTGGAATTATCCGCAGGAGGAAGCCCGCGAGGCGCAGGCCGCCCAGGCGGCCGAAAGCCAAGGGATCGCCGCGTCGGGCCTGGCGGTGGATGCGCTGCATTTCGGCTACCGCATCAAGGCGGTCCACTCGCGCGCGCCGCGCTGGCAGCCGGTTCGCGTCTTCGACGATGGCCTGAAGACCTACATCCAGTTCCCGCGCGACATGGCCACGACCGAAGCGCCGCCACTCTTCCTGATCGGTCCCGACATGCAAGCCCAGCTGGTCAACTACCGCTACCTCGGCGGCTACTATGTGGTGGATCGCCTGATCGACGTCGCCGAGCTGAGGCTTGGCGAGCGCAAGCAGACCGTGGTGCGCATCACCCGCACTGGCGAAGGGGGCTGATCGTGACCCAGCTTCCGCCCGATCCGCCGCTGACCTCCCACCCGCGCAAGGCCGCGCCGGAGAGTGTTCTGGTCGCTCCCCGCACCCCGGTGACGCGCTGGAACCGCAAATACCTGATCGCCGGCGCCACGAGTCTCGCTGGGATCGTCGCCCTTGGCTTCTATCTTGGCTTTGGCGGCGCTCATGCGCCCCAGGCCCGGCAAGAGGCGCTGTCTGACGCGGCCGACACCGGCCAGGTCCAGACGCCCGCGATCTCGACCAAGTACGCGGCGGGGTATGCGGATCCGGCGCTGCAGGCTCTGCCCGGCACGGCCGACTTGCCGCCACCCGAAGGCGTCCCCGGCGCCTTACCCGCAGGAAGCCCGCCGCCGTCCCCTCCAGGGCAGGTGGACCCCGCCGTTCAGGCTGCGCGAGAGCAGGCCTTGGCGGCGCGCACGTCCGGCCCCTTCTTTGGCGGGCCGCCGCAGGCGGCGGCTGCAGCGCCCACGAGCGATCTTGCCGCGCTGACGCGCCCGCTGGCGGCGTCCGCCGACGCCGCGGCCGAGCCGGCGATCGGCGAAGTTCAGCCGGCCAACGGCCAGGTGGCGAAGCGTCAGTTCGCCGCCAGCACCCGGACAGACGACTACCTGACCAATCCGCTGCAGCCGGCGCTGAGCCCGTGGGAGGTGAAGGCGGGCAGCATCATCTCGGCCGCCCTGGTTACGGCCATCAATTCCGACCTGCCCGGCCAGGTGATCGCCCAGGTCACCGAGCCCGTCTACGACCACAAGACCGGACGGACGGTCCTGATCCCGCAGGGGTCACGGCTCATCGGCCAGTACGATAGCCAGATCGCCTACGGCCAGAACCGGGCCCTGATCGCCTGGAACCGGATCATCATGCCCGATGGCCGCTCGATCAATATCGGATCGATGGCGGGCGCGGACCTGTCCGGCGCCGCAGGCTTGCAGGACAAGACCGACGGCCACTTTGGCCAGCTGGCGCGCGGCGTGATCCTCTCGACCCTATTCAGCGTCGGGGCGGCGGCCGCCCAGGACGCCGGCAACCGCAGCTCTGGCGCGCTGGTCGTCAACTCCGCCGCCAGCGGCATCTCCAATTCCGCCCAGCAGGTCGGCCAGCAGATCACCGGCCGCGATCTCAATCGCCAGCCCACCCTGCGCGTTCGGGCCGGTTGGCCCGTCCGCGTGCTTGTCAGCAAGGACATGATCCTCGCCCCGTACCCATAAGTGTGAGTGTTCCCGTGACCCCATCCGCAGAAAAGCTTGGCCTCTTCCTGCCTGAAGGCCTCCACCAGGATATGCTCCAGACGGCCGAGCGGCTGAACACCCGCAAGAACCCCCGGGGCAGCGTCAGGCTCATCTACGAGCGGGCTTTCCGCGAGCTGGTCGAGGCCCTCGACGGCGGCGAGGCGGTGACCTTTCCGGCCGTGCGAGGGACAAAGGACCGTGTGTCCGTCCGGTTGTCGAAGCCACTGTGCGTGCGGATCCGCCGTCAGACCGACGCCCTCAACCTCAAGCTTACCGATTTCGCGTTCGCCGCGATCGACCGCTTCCTGCAGGCCACCCAAGGAGACGCCCATGACGCGCCCGTCCAAGACCGCCCTCGCCTTGGGCAAGATCGATCTCGAGGAGAAGACGACCGACCTGCGCTTGAAGCTGAAGGGCAAGCTCGCCGTTGACCTGGCGGACTATCAGCGGGCCTTCGCGCAGGCCAATGACCAGACCCTTGAGCTCGACCAACTCGTGCCTCATATCCTCGCGGCCTTCATCGACGCCGACAAAGGCTTCCAGGCCTGGCGTAAGGCGCAGCCCACGTCGTCCTGAGGGTCATCTGACCGGCATATCGCTATGGGTGGCGTGGCGCCGCGCCCCGACCCCAATCCCTAGAGGGATGAGTCGGCTGCTGTCGGACTCGTTTCCGGAACCTCGTCAACCGCCCGAATCGGCCCTTTTTGTCCAAAAGGGTGCAATTCCAAGCCTTTGTGGTAGCGGCTTGATTTGATCGAGTAAGCCTAAGCGGCGCTTTTTGCGTCGTCAAGGCCTCGAACAGGAGACCTATGGTCTTTTGCCTGCCGGTTTCGCAGCCGCGGAACGGCCTCGTCCCAGCCAGGAAGGGACGATATGCGAACGGCCTTATCAGGCGACGACTGGCGACCAGGTTTCGCCAAGCGCGCCCCCAACTTTGACGCGGTCTGCGCGCAGGCGCGAGCCTGGCGCTGGCAGGCCGGTGTCTCCGTCGCGCGGATCGCGGCAGCGGTGCTGAAAGGCACGCCGACGCTGACCGTGCAGCAGCGGATGACCCTGTTGCTCTATGTCGAGCACCTCAACCAGGATCGGCTCGAACAGGACGTGGCCACGGTGTGGCCCGGCACGAGTCTGATCGCCGACTATCTGGGCTGCACCGAGAGCAACGCCCGGGCCCACAGGCGCGGCCTGGAGGCCGCCGGCTTCATGGTTCGCGACTACACCCGCGCCAATCGGCCCGCGGGCGTCGAGGCCTACGACCTCGCCCCCCTCGTGGCTCGACTGGACGAATTGGAGGCGGCGGACCTTGCCGTCCGCGAAGCCGCTCAGGCCCGGAGGGCCGCCTATTCCGAACCGGTCGTCTTCAATGAAAGAACTACCGCCCGGGCGCCAAGATTCACTCACCTAGAACAGTCCCATCAGAACGCCAGTTCTTCTGTACGAGAAAAGGACGCGCCTTCAGCGCGACATCAATCCGATCAGCGGCGGACTACGCCCGCCGAGCACAGCCATGACCGAAAATCCTCGGGCCAACGCCGCAGCATCGGAGCGGCCAGCGCCATTTGCTCTCCGGAGGGAGCAAGCGGATTCTCCAGCGCCTTTTCTGAGGGGTCCGCGTCCGCGGAAATGGTCCGTCAGGAGCTTAGGGCCGCCTTCCAGGTCTCTCCGCGCATCGCCGCGCTGGTGGGGCCCGCGGCCGTGGCCGATCCGGCCAGCGTGACGCCGGCCGATCTCGCCCGTGTGGCGGCCGGCGTCGATGAGCTGTTGCCCGAACGGGAGCGCAACAACGACCAGACCTTCGCCTGGGCTTTGAAGCGGCATGGGGTACGCGCCGTCGCGATGCTGGCCATCGCCATCGAGGACCCTGACGTTCGTAGCCCGTGCAAATATTTCGGCCGCATGGCCTCCTACGAGCCGAAAGGGGCGCCGGACCTGCGGCTCAACTTCGCCCGGGTGCTCAAGGCCAAGGGCGATATTCCGCCGCCCGAACCGCCGGCCGCGTTGATGGCCGCGCCAGGGGTGGATGACCCGGTCTGGCAGAAGATCGATGAGCCATTGCGCCGGCTGGTTCGCGAGGGCGCCTATGGCAGCTGGTTCAGCCGCGTCGGATTCCATGGGATCGATGACGGGGTGCTGACCTTGTCGACGCTCAGCCAGATCGCCGCAGATCGGATCAAACGCGACTACGTCGACGCGATCCTACATGCGGCCGAGGTCGGCGAGGTCTTCGTCGACCGGGTGATCGTCACCTTGCGCAAGGATCGGCGATGATCCGGCGCTTGGGTCTGCTGTTGTTGGCCGTCGGCCTTGTGGGCGCCGCCCCAGCCGCTGTGACCGGGCCTGCCCGGGTCGTCGATGGCGACACCTTCAGCGTCGGCGCCGAGCGGCTCCGCCTGTGGGGGGTGGATGCGCCGGAGGGCCGGCAGGCCTGCCAGGACGCCAAGGGTCAGGGCTACGCCTGCGGCGATGTCGCCCGCGACCAGCTCATCCGTTTGATCGGCGGCCGGATCGTGCGCTGCGAGATCCGGGACCGCGACCCCTATGGCCGCGCCGTCTCGCGTTGCATGGCCGCCTCGACCGATCTCGGCGGGGCCATGGTTCGGGCCGGCTGGGCGGTCGACTACGCCCAGTTCAGCCGCGGCGCCTATGCGTCGGCCGAGGCTGAGGCGCGCCGGGCGCGACGCGGCCTTTGGGCCGGCCGCTTCGAGACGCCCTCGACCTGGCGGGACGCTGAGCGGCAAGCGCGACCGGCTCTGGCCGCGCCGCCTCAGGCCGGCTGCGTGATCAAGGGCAACATCAACGCCAAGGGTCGGCGGATCTTCCACGTCCCGGGCCAGGAGGACTATGCGGCCACGCGCATCGACACGGCCCGGGGCGAGCGTTGGTTCTGTTCCGCGGCCGAGGCGCGGGCGGCAGGTTGGACGGCGGCGGCGCGATGACCTCGCGCGCGCACCGCCATTCAGAGTCTGATGACGCCAATCCCCGGGTTTCGTTGGCGCGCGGCGCGCGAGAGGTTTTCCTTGGCCGAGATCACCCGCAGCGTCGCCCGGTCTTGGTGGAATTGTCGGAAAGCCTCGGCGACGTCGGGATCGACAAAGGTCGTGGTCATCTGATTGTCGTCCGGTGTCGTCAGCACGCCGTCCGGGATGGCCTCATGCCAGCCCCGCTCAGCACGGAAGACAACGACCAGGTGGCCGAAGCTCGGTTCGGCGTGATCCAGGTGGGCTTCCTTCTCCGCCAGCCGAACCCCTGAAACCTCGCACGCGACACGCCCTTCTACGTCGGCCTGGTCGGCGAAGTGGCGCGCCTTGGCGGCCTTGATGTCGCCGGCGACGGCGGCCCTGCACGCATCATTGAACTCGCCGCTCTGGGCCTTGGGCTTTCCCGCGATGGCGGTTGGAAAGCTGAAGTCGGTCTCGGTGTCGTCGAGTCTCAGCACCCAGAAGCCGGCGGTCTGCCAACCCTCGTCTCGGTTCATCCGGCGCTGGAACGCGCGGACGCCCGCTCCAAGTTTGGTCTGGCCCACGCTGACCGTGGCGTCATAGCGCTCGAGGAGCGCTAGCAGATCGTCATGATCGGCGGGTGCGCTGATGATTCCATCGTCGGCGTAGCGCGCCAGGATGTCGCGAAAGTGCTGCTTGGCCTTTTCTTGGGAGGACCATGCGAGGCCGTTACTGAGCTCGATCGCCATGTTCCGTGCTCCAGCGTCGTGGTGTCACAGCCTTCAGGCCGTGCCGAGATCCTGGCTGGCGGACGGCAAAGCGCCGGCGCCGCTCGGCTGCCGGTCCGTCGAAAGCGTGATGGGGCCGAAGTAGGCGAAGTCGTCGCGGCACATGGCGATGGCGCGGGCGACGTCACGATAGACGCGGGGCGCGTCCGATTTGAACATGGCCAGGCGGTGCTCGCCCGAGCGGCCGGCTAGACGCAGCCAGACGCTCCATTCGCCGGCTTCCGACTCGGTGAGCCGGACTTCCTTGATCGCGCCGCCGCGTTCCAGGAACCAGTTGACGTTGCGGGCGCGGATGGGGAAGTCGGGGTTGGTCGCGACGACCCAAGCCTCCTCGCTGCGCGTGTCCGTCTCTGTCTCGTGGTCAGCCATCATCTGCTGCGGCAAAGCCTGCTCCCCTGAATCGTGCTTAACTTGCCAGAATAGCACCGCGTTGTCGCGGGCGCGGTTGGTCGCGCGGCGCAAACCGCGCCCGGCTTTTCCGGGCAGGCGTCGCAATTTTGTACGCCTTCGTTGAGACCTGTGCCGTGGGCCGACATCGGCGTGTGTCTTTGGCGTGCGCGAGGAGGGGGGAGCGCCCTCCCCCTGAGTCGCGAAGGCGAGCCTTGAGCGTCTACCCCCTCCAGCGGGGGCGGCCCCCGCAACGCCCCCTGACCAATCCTTGGGGCAGACCTCGGGTGTGGCCGAAGGACGGAGAAAGGGTCCCCCGAGGCGACCCTGACGGGACAAAGGAGGTTCGACCCATGTCCTTGAAACCCATCGTCCAGGCCTTGGGCGGCGATCTCTATGATCGCGGCCTGCGGGCGAATATTCCCGCGCCGGGCCACAGCGCCGCCGACCGTTCGGTCTCGCTCTTGCTGCAGGACGGCCGGGTGATCGTCCACACCTTCGGAGACGGCGATTGGAAAGCCGTGCTCGACTATCTGCGCGGCGAAGGGCTGGTCGATGCGCACAATGCGCCGACCAGCCTGGCCCAATCCCGCCGGACTGAGGCTGCCGCCGCCGGGGCGACCGGCCTGGAGCGCCGCCAGGCCGCCCTGCGGATCTGGGAGGCCGGCCGGCCGCTCGCCGGCACCTTGTCGGCGCGCCATTGCATCCAACGCGGCGTCAGCCGGCCCTTGCCCGGCCCGGACGTGCTGCGCCACGGCGGCCAGACGCCGGTCTCGGCCTATGCCGAAAGCCGGCATCACCGCCCCGCCTTGCTGGCGGCGATCAGCGACAAGGACGGCGTCTTCACGGCCGTTGAGGTGACCTATCTGGCGGCCAGTGGCCGCCGCGCGCTCGACCTGCGCCTGAGCCGCAAGACCGTCGGGCCATCGCCGGCCAGCTGCGCGGTCCGCATCGATCCGGCCGCGCCGCAGATGCTGGTCGGCGAAGGCCTGTTCACGACGCTGTCGGCCAGCGCGCGCTTTGGCCTGCCAGCCTGGGCGCTGATGTCGACGCGCAACCTGCGGCGCTGGCGCCCGCCGCAGGGCGTGCGCGAGGTGCTGATCGCCGCCGATCGCGGCGCTGACGGCGAGGCCTCGGCCGAGCAATTGCGGGCGGGCCTGGCGGCGGCCGGGCTGAAGGCGCGGGTGGCGCTACCGCCCGACGGGTTTGGGGATTGGAACGAGGCCGAGGCCGCCGGCCTGCTCGATCCGGTCCGGGCCTGATCCTCAAAGGAAGGAGGAAGGGATCGGGCGGGTGCGCCCAAAGGCAGGATGTCCCTCGCCCGGGCGCTGGAGCTTAGACCCCGATGACCGACACCCAGACCGTTCCCGCCGTGCCGCCGACCCCGATGACCTCGATCAAGGTCCGCCTCGGCGACCTTGGCCTTGCGTCCGAGAACCTTCGTTTCAAGGAGCCCGCGGACGATGGCGTGCCGCAGTTGGCCGACACCATCCTGGCCGCCGGCGTGGTGATCCCGCCGATCGTGCGCCCCGGCCGCAAAGGCGAGCAGCGTTTCATGGCGCTCGACGGCCGCCGCCGGCGCTTCGGCCTGCTGCTGCTGCGCGAGCGCGGCGACGTCACCGACGACTATGAGGTCGACTGCCTGCTGGCCGAGACCAAGGCCCAGCAGGTGGCCGGCATCATGCTGCCGGCGACCGAGCACGCCCCGGTCCATATCGCCGACGTGATCACCGCCATCGGCAAGCTGCGCAAGACCAAGCTGGACACGGGGGCCATCGCCGCGGCCCTCGGCTATGCCGAGCTGGAGATCAAGCGGCTGGAGGCCCTGGCGGCCGTCCATCCCCATGTCCTGAAGGCCCTGCGGGCGGGCAAGCTGACCTTGAAGCAGGTCCGCCTGTTCGCGCGCATCGGCGACAAGAAGCAGCAGGCCGAGATCGCCCAAACCGCGCTCGACGGCTATTTCCAGGACTACCAGCTGAAGGGCCTGGTGGCCGGCGGGCGCATCACGGTCGACGACCCGCGCTTCACCCTCGTTGGTATGGACCGCTATGTCGCCGCCGGCGGCCGGGTGAACTCGGACCTGTTCGCCGAGTTGCCCGACGTCCTCCTCGATCCGGAGATCCTGACGGCCACTTGGCGCGACCGCGTCCAACCGATCGTGGCGCACCTTAAGGCCGAGGGCCTCGTGGTCTATCTCGGCGACGACGGGGACTTCGGCGCGCCCGAAGGCTTCTCCCGCCTGCCTTACGTCTATCGTCCGGACCTGACCGAGGCGCAGAGTACGACGCTGGATGAGGCCCGTTACCGCGTCACCCAGTTGTCGTCCGAGTTGCAGGACATCGATCCCGAGGCGGACGACGCACCCGGCGCCTTCGGCCCCCTGGTCAGCGCCATGGCCGCCGTCGCCGGCGCACCGCTCAGCCGCTGCAAGATCGGCGCGGTGATCCTGTCGCCGGCCGGGTCGGACTACGGGTTCGCGGCGAGCTTCTACTCGGTTCCACTGCCGGCGGATGAACTGCCGGAAGAGATCGAGGACGAAGCGGACGAGGACGACGAAGTGGAGGTCGGCGGCCGTTATGGCCGCGCCGTGGCCGACATTGAGGTGCCCCAGGCCGATGTCGAGGTCGAAGGCTCCAGCCATGTCTTCCACGAGACCCGCACCGACGTCGCCACGCGAGGCCTGATCCGCGACCTGGCGGATGACCCGTCCGCAGCGCTGACGGTGCTGGTGGCGCAGCTGTTCAAGCAGCTGGCCCTGCACTCGTCGGGCGGCCTCGACGCCTCGGCGCTGCAGATCTCGGGCGTGCGCTACAGCCGGGGCTCCACGCCGCCGATCGCGTCCCTGGACGGCGAGGTGAAGGCCCGTCTCGACGCCAGGCGGGCGGCCTACAAGGCCTCTGGCCTGCGGCCGATCACCTGGGTCGAGACCCTGGCGCATGGGGAGAAGATGGCCCTGCTCGCCGAGCTGACCGCCATGTCCCTGAACCTGCGAGAGGCTCGCACCTCGTCGATCCGCCACGGGGCTCGCGCCGAGGCCGCGGAGATCGCCGCGCTCTGCGGCGCCGACATCTCCGCCCACTGGACGCCGGACGCCGGCTATCTCGCCGTCCACTCCAAGAAGCAGCTGCTGGCGCTGCTGGACGAGATGGAGGCCGAGGATGAGCGGGCCAAGACGCTGAAGAAGGACGACCTGGTCGCCTTCGTCGGCGAGGCGGCGGCCGAGCGTCAGTGGGCGCCGGCGGCGCTGGCGTGGGACCGGCCGGTTGAGGTCGAAACGCCGGACGACGTTGAGGTAGATCCCGCGCCGATCGGCGAGCCCCTGGCGGCCGGGGCGCAGATGGCGGCATAAGGCGATGGCCCTGACCTCACCGGTCAGGGCCATTTCTATGCTTTCTCACCTGGATAAGGCGGGCCGTGGCGCGCCGACGGACCGGCGCATGACCGAAATTGACCTGGACGATCTCGATCCCGAGACCCTGACGCTTTGCCAACACTGCGCCAAGCACGCGAGCCTGAAGGGCTTCGTGGGTCGACACGGGAAGATCGGGGTCCGCTGCGGTATCTGTCTGAATATCAGCACTGCGCCCGACACTTGCGACCCGGCGGAGCGCAAGGCCCTGACCTACGTGATCCGCGCGCTAGTACGTCTGTTCTACGACGAGGAGGCCTACAACGGCCATTGGGGCGCCGAGGACTCGATCGAGGGCCTGCTTAAAGCTGAGAATCCGATCCTCGAGCATGACAGTGCGCCCGGTTATGAGCGTTCTTCCGACCAGAGCTGGCTCTTCCTCGAGGACATCTTTGGCAACGATGTCTACCCGCCCTACGGCGAGGGCGTCGCCTACTTTGCCGGTCATGATGAGAGCGGCATGCGCGGCTACAACCGGTCCCTGCCCTACGCCGATCGCGACCTCGCGGACTTCCGCCGCCGACTGCAGACCGAAAATTACTTCGCGATCGAGCCCGACCTTGCCGCCTTGATCGAGAAGGTCGAGGACCGCATCGCCGTCGTTGAGCCGGCCGGCCAGATCTATTTTCGCGCCAGGCTCGGCGTCGCTGGCCGGTTCAACAGGTCCAACGGTTTCCACGCTGACACGGTTTATAAGCCTTACCAAGACGAGGCCCTCGGGGCGCCGCCGCCGCAGATCGCCCGGGAGGGCCGACTGAACCGGGAGGGCGTGGCCTTCCTCTACTTGGCGTCCGACATCGAGACGGCCTGCGCGGAGATACGGCCTCATCCCAGCCATCAGCTTTCGGTCGGCCAGTACCGCAGCCTGCGGCCACTACGGCTGGCCAACCTCGAGGCTGATATCGCCGCCTTCGCGACCAGCGACACCCAACTGGACCTCTACGCCTTCGTCTACGCGGCCGACCAGGCCATGAGCCTCCCAGTCCGACCCGAGCAATCCGGCCGCTACTCGATTACCCAGCTGATCGCTGACGTGCTGCGCCAACGCGGCTTTGACGGTGTAGCGTTCAAGAGTTCGCTCAACGATGGCGGCCGCAACGTCTGCGTCTTCCAACCCAAGGACTTCGATTATGTGACCGGCTCGGCCGTGGTGCAGAAGGTCAAATCCCTGCGTTACGAGTTGGTCCCGTCGATCAGCGTGCTGGAACCCGATATCGGCGACTATCCGCTGGACTGAGGTCGGCGCCTTCCTTGGCGTCCATGATCTTGCGGCGGCGTCGCGAGGTGTTGGCTCAAGCCCTGGCATAGAAAGGGCCGCCAAGCCGAAGCTTGGCGGCCCTCATCGCCACCGAACCCTGCGTTCCAGGTTAGTGCTCGATGGAGATCTTGATCGCGCTCTCGGGCACGCCGAGGCTGATGGCTAGTCGGCGCTTCGCCTCCGGGATTGTCAGGGCGGCCTCTTCGGCGGAAGGCGCGGGGACCGCCGGAACGGCGTCATCATCGACCTCGTCATCGAGGTCCTCGTCGCCCACGCCGCCCGGCAGACTGTCCTTAGTTAGATTGAGCACGCCGATCGCCGGATGCGCCAGGCCGGCGCCCGCGCCCACGTGGCTGACAGGGTCCTTGGCGTCCTTCTCGTAGAGCGAGACCCAGAGCCCCCGGCCGGCCGGCAGGGTGTGCTGGGCCGCTTTGCGGGCCGCGAACGCGCGGTTGAAGCGATCGCGGGCCTCATCGCCCGGGATCATGTGGATGCGCGCCTCGGTCGGGTTGGCCTTCTCGTTCACGGACGCGGCCACGACGTAGTCGACCTCGTCGAGCGTGACCCAGCCATCCTTGCCGCTGCGGTCGCGGGGAAATGCGATCCAGGTGTCCTGTGAGGTGCGGATCGACACCTTGTGGCTTTCCTTGCCGCGGGTGATCAGCCGCAGGCTGGCCTTACCGCCGCGCGGCACGCGCGAAACCGTCCAGCCCTCCTTCTCCAGGGTTTGAACGGCGAAGGCGAAGAGCCCGCGCTTCGTGGAGCGCTTCTTCGGCGTTCCGCTGACATTCGTCATGTTCGTGTCTCTTTTGAGAAAGGTGTCGCTGGACCGCCATCACGGTTAAGCGTGTCGATCAATTCTGGTCAACAACTTTCTTGGAGCTATAGAAGGTGATGGAAAGGTGTTGTGGCGTTGTCGCTGTCTTTTGGAGGTGAGGGGGAAGGGATTGGACGGGCGAGCCCGTCGGGACTGGAGGGAGGAGCCCTTCGCCGCGGGTGAATGGACGCCCCGCTATGAACGCCCTGCTTCCCCTGTTCGCCGCCGATACCGGCGACCACCACCGACCCGCCAACCTCTTGGCCGCCGCCCGCGCCCTAACCCCGCAGCTCAATCGGTCCCGTCCGCTGGACCGAAAGCTGGTGGCCAATGTCATGACCATGGCCTTTGGCGCCTCGGACGCGGAGGGCGCCTGGCTCTGGCGCGACGCCTATGACGCCATCGAGGCGGCCCTGGTGCTGCAGATCCGCCGCTTGGCGCCCCAGGTCGGACGCCTGGAGGACGCGCCGGCCGAGATCGTCGCCCTGCTGGCCAACCTGGCCGAGCTCAGCCTCACCCACACCCGCCGTAGCGAAGAGCAGGTGGCGCTGGACCAGTTCTCCACCCCGCCCCAGTTGGGCGCCCTGGCCGTGCTCGCCGCCCAGGTCCGGCCGGGCGACCAGGTGCTGGAGCCCTCCGCCGGCAGCGGCCTGCTGGCCGTCCTGGCCGAGGCCTGCGGCGGCGCCCTGACCCTCAACGAACTGGCCGCCGGCCGCGCAGGGATGCTGGAAGGTCTCTTCCCGCTCGCGGTCCGCAGCCAGCAGGACGCCCGCCATCTTCGCGACACCCTGCCCGGGTCGGGCGGGTTCCACGCCGTGGTCGCCAACCCGCCCTTCCAGCACCTGGAGGCGCACTTGCACGCGGCCCTGGACTGCCTGGCCGATGGCGGCCGGCTGGCGGCGATCGTGCCGGCGCGGCTGTTCGAGGATGCGCCGGCGCTGCGCGCCCTTGCCGCCCGAGGCCCGATCCGCCTGCGACTGGCCTTCCCGGCCCGGGCCTACGCCAAGCACGGGACCTCGGTCGAGACCGGCCTGCTGGTGATCGACCGCAGCGTGCCTGGCGGTGAGATTCCCGCCGTCGTCGTGGCCGACAGCTTGGCCGACGCGGCCCAGGCAGCCGCGGCCATCGAGGCCCGAGCGACCGCGCAGCCGCGCCAGTTCCGCACGGTGTCCCAGGTCTCCGTCCTGGCGCCTCGCGCCCGGGCCCTGGCCGCGCCGTCCAACCGGCTGGCCTTCCTCGCCACGTCCGCGCCCCTCGCCTACGAGGCCTGCGCCTGGTCGGGGGAGGGCCACGACGTCGGCCTCTACCAAGCCTACGCGCTCGGCCGCATCCGCTTCGCCACCTCGCGGCCCCACCCCTCCCCGCTCGTGGAGTCCGGGCCCATGGCCTCGGTGGCGCCGCCGGCGCCGACCTACCGCCCGGTCCTGCCGGTCCGCATCACCGACGACGGGCTGGTGTCGGACGCCCAGATGGAGACGGTGATCTACGCCGGTGAGGCCCACGCCCAGGTGCTGCCGGGGTCGTGGATCCTCGGTGACGCCCCGCACCAGGTGATCCTGGTCAAGGACGATCACCCCGGTGCGGTGTCGTTCCGCAAAGGCTTCTTCCTCGGCGACGGCACCGGCTGCGGCAAGGGCCGGGAGATCGCCGGCGTCATCGCCGATAACCTGGCCCAGGGCCGGTCGCGCGCGGTGTGGCTGTCGAAGAACGACGCCCTCCTCGAGGACGCCCGACGCGACTGGAGCGCCATCGGCGGGGCTAACGCCGACATCACCCCGCAATCGGCGTGGAAGCAGGCTGACGCCATCCGGATGGACCGGGGCATCCTGTTCTCGACCTACGCCACCTTGCGCCAGCCGGCGCGGGGCGACCGGCGCTCGCGGCTGGACCAGATTGTCGATTGGCTGGGGGCCGACTTCGATGGCGTGATCGTCTTCGACGAGGCCCACGCGATGGCCAACGCCGCTGGCGGCGGCAAGGGCGCCCGCGGCGCCAAGAAGGCCTCGCAGCAGGGCATGGCGGGGCTGGCGCTGCAGAACCGCCTGCCCAACGCGCGCATCCTCTACGTCTCGGCGACCGGCGCCACCACGCCCGAGAACCTGGCCTACGCCGCCCGTCTGGGTCTCTGGGGCGGGCCGGAAGCCCCCTTCCTCACCCGCGACGCCTTCATGGATGCGGTTGAGACCGGCGGCGTGGCGGTGATGGAGCTGATCGCGCGCGAGCTGAAGGCCATGGGCCTCTACATCGCCCGCTCGCTGTCGTTCGACGGCGTCGAATACGACGCGCTGCATCATCCGCTGACGGAGGATGACATCGTCATCTGGGACGCCTGGGCCGACGCCTACCAGCTGATCCACCAGAACCTGCGCGCCGCGTTGGAGGCGGTCGGGGTGACCGAGGACGGCAAGGCCAAGTCCGGCTTGGCCGCCTCGGCCGTCATGTCGGCGTTCGAAGGCTGCAAGCAACGCTTCTTCGGGCACCTGTTGTCGGGCTTGAAGTCCCCGTCCCTCGTGGCCGCGATCCGGCAGGACCTCGCGGCCGGCCGCTGCTCGGTCGTCCAGGTGGTGTCGACCAATGAGGCGGTGATGGAACGCCGGCTCGCGGAGATCCCAGCCGAGGAGTGGAACAACCTCGCCGTCGATCTGACGCCGAAGGACCAGGTGTTCGACTATCTGATGGGCGCCTTCCCGGTGATGGCGATGGACGCCATCGAGGACGAGGACGGGGCGGTGACCATGGTCCCGGTGACGGTCGATGGCGTACCCGTGGTCAGCCAGGAGGCCCTGCGGCTGCGCGACGAACTGGTCACGCACCTGGCCTGCCTGCCGGCGGTCCCGGGTGTGCTCGACGCCGTGCTCGATGCGCTCGGGACCGAACTGGTGGCCGAGATCACCGGCCGCAGCCGCCGGGTGGTCCGGCGTGACGGCCGCCGGGTGGTGGAGCGGCGTAGCGCCTCGGCCGCCAAGGCCGAGACCGACGCCTTCATGGCCGGCAAGAAGCGGGTGCTGGTGTTCTCCGACGCCGGCGGCACGGGCCGCAGCTACCACGCCGACCTGGGCGTCGCGAACCAGCAGCGCCGGGTCCACTATCTGGTCGAACCCGGCTGGCGGGCCGATGCGGCGATCCAGGGCCTGGGCCGGTCGCATCGGACCAACCAGGCCGTGGCGCCGCTGTTCCGGCCGGTGACCACGGACATTCACGGCGAGAAGCGGTTCACTTCGACGATCGCGCGGCGCCTGGACAGCTTGGGCGCCCTGACCCGGGGCGAGCGGCGGACCGCCGGCAACGGCCTGTTCCGCGCCGAGGACAGAGGCCAAGACCGGCCTGCGGCTGCTCGACCATGAGGGCAACCTCAAGAAGTCCGACGACATGCCGCCGATGAACACCTTCCTGAACCGGCTCCTGGCGCTGCGGATCGCCGATCAGAACAGCCTGTTCGCGGCGTTCGAGGCGATCCTGGGCTCGATCCTGGAGCGGGCCCAGGCGTCCGGCGCCCTGGACCGCGGCATGGAGGACATCGTCGCCGACGACGTGGTCATCTCGGACGAGGAGGTGATCCGCACCGACGCCGTCACCGGCGCGGAGACCCGGCTCACCCGCTTCCAGGTTCGGACGGTGCGCCAGCTGACCTCGGCCGTCGACGCCCTGGCGGGCCTCGACCGGGACGGGGTGATCTTCGCGGTCAACAGCAAGTCCGGCCGCGCCGCCCTCGTGGTCCAGGGCCTGACCACCACCAACGACGACGATCGGCTGATCCCCGCCGTGCGCCTGATCCGCCCGGAGAAGCGCTCGATCGCCTCGCTCAAAGGGTTCGAGGAATCGGCGTGGGAGGACGTCAGCGAGGCGGCCTGGCGCACGGCTTGGGACGCCGAGATCGTTCAGGCGGACCCGTGGGTCTCGCGCGATCTGGTATTGGTGTCGGGCCTCCTGCTGCCGATCTGGTCGAGCCTGCCCGACAAGGCGACCTCGGTCCGCCGGCTGAAGGCGCCGGACGGCCGGCGCTGGCTGGGCCGCGTGCTCGATCCCGGCCAGGTCCCGCAGCTGAAGGTGGCGCTGGGGTTGACCGACACGGCCAGCGCTTTCGCCGACGGCGCCGCGACCGCTCCGCTCGTCCTCGGGGAGGGCGCCGCCTTCTCCCTGGCGGGCGGCCTGTGGCTGCGGCGGGCCAAGGTGATGGACCGCTACCGGATGGAGGTGGTCGGGGCGGCCTCGCAGCGCGCGGCGTTCACAGCGCTGGGCTGCTTCGTCGAGATCATCGCATACACGCCGCGGGTGTTTGTGCCGATCGACCAGCCGCAGGTGCTGACCGCGGTCCTGGCGAAATGGCCGGTGCAGACGGTCTTGCCGGCGGCGGCGTAGGCCGGGTTTCAAACTTCCCTGCGACGAAGCGCCCCGCCCGGTTCGCCGGGCGGGGCTTTCTCGTCAGGCGGGTTCCGCCAGGGTTTGCTCGGGGCGATCCAGCGCTGTCAGGGTTTGGCCGGGTGCAGCCACGACGATCTTGGAGAAGAACCGCTCGACCCCGTCCTTGTCGGTGTAGCGATCGTGGCGGATTTCGCCCTGGACGAAGACCTTGGCCCCGGTCGGCAGGCCCTTGGAGGCCAGCCAGTTCACCGTCGCGGGGGACCAGATCTCCACCTGGTGCCAGGTGGGGTAGTCCTTCCGCTCGCCCTTGGTCTTGCTGTAGCGGCTGGTGCAGACCCGCAGCGTGGCGACCGTCTTGCCCGAGGTGGTGGTGCGGATATCCGGTTCGGCGCCCGTGAAGCCGATGAGTTGGACCTGGTTCAGCATCGTCGTTCTCCATCTTCCGCCCAGAGGGGCCTGGGCGGCCCGCGGTCCCTGCCGCGATCACGCCACCGTCCAGGCCGGGGTTCAGCGACGGGCGGAGGCCCGGCCGGTCTGGAAACCGGTCTGCAGCGCAAAGCGCGAAGACCGGAGGGTCCGGACCGGCCGCCTCGCTGGCGAGGTCGGCTTCCGCCCTGAGCGGCCCGGCCTAGGGTTGCGGAATTGATTGCGGGGGACCGTCTGCCGCCCCGGCGCCGTCTACGCGAAGACCTGATGACGCTGCCGAACTTGGCCACGTCCTCGGTGAGGGCGCTTGCCGCGAGACGCCCATAGGCGCCTGGGCGCCCGCGACGCCGCGAGCTGCTGGCCGCATCGAAGGGGAAAGGAAGGGGGGGGCGCCGGGCGAGCCGGCCGGGGAATGGTCCTGGGCCGGCGCTGGACCTGGCCATGCTGTACCCCTTTCCGCCGACCGTCGGATCTTCTTCGCCCTGGGGACTGATCCACCACCTGATCCCATTGGGCCCGGACGCCGTCGCCGTCTCGACCGCGTCGCACGGAGGCATCCGCATCTCGCTGACGGCGCTGGCCCGGCTTCCCGAACCGCTCCAGGCGACCGCCTACAGCGGCGCCGGCTGGTTCGAGGAGGATTGCGATTGGGCGATTCCGTACCTCGCCCTTGGCCTCGACGCCTTCGAGCCCGACGCCGCGCGGGCCGCCGAGGTGTGGGCCGCGGCCGTCCACACGGTTCAGCGCTACCATTCGCAGCACGCGGCGTTGCTCGGCGCCGATGGCGGCCCGAAAGGACGCCCCCATGGCTGAGCAGCGAGATCTGTTTGCGCCCGGCGTGGCGGAGGCCGCGCCGACTTTGGTCCTCACAGCCGGCGGAGGGCGCGAGGACCTGCGGGAGCGGTTCGCAGCCTTCGGCGTCGCCAGCCTGGACGAGGGCGACACCCTGGCGCTCGTTCTCGAGCGTTGCCTGACGCCGGGCGTTGACGCCATGGCCGCCGCCGACGCACTGATGGCGCGGTTCGGCGGCATTGGCCGCGTGCTCGGCGCCGCCGAGGGCGACCTGGCCCGGGTGATCGGCGTGGCAGCGGCCCGCCAGTTGGGCCTGCTCCACGCGCTCCTGTTGCGCGCGCTGGAATACCCCCTGCGCCAGCGCCCGGTCCTCACCTCGACCGAGGCCGTGCGGACCTACCTGCGGGCGCGGCTCGCCGCCTTGCCGCGTGAGGCCTTCCACGTCCTGTTCCTCGACAAGAAGAACCAGCTGATCGCCGATGAGCGGATGGCGGAGGGAACCGTCGACCACGCGCCGGTCTACCCGCGCGAGGTCGTGCGCCGGGCGCTCGAGCTGTCGGCCAGCGCCATCGTGCTCGCCCATAATCATCCATCGGGCGACCCGGCTCCGTCGCGCGCCGACATCGACATGACCCAGCAGGTGGTGGCGGCCGCCCGCGCGTTGCAGATCGCGGTCCACGACCATTTGGTGGTCGGGGGCGACCAGGTGGCGAGCCTGCGGGCCTTGGGGTTGATGTAGGCGGCCGGTGCGGCGGGAGGAGGAGGAAGGGCCTGTCCGGGTGCGCTCGATGGGAGCGCATCTGGAGGAATTCCGATGTCTGAATCTGGCTGGTCCGAGACCCGCGTCACCACCCTGTCCCAGCTCTGGCTCGACGGATTGTCGGCGTCGCAGATCGCCAAGCAGTTGGGCGGCGTCACCCGCAACGCCGTTATCGGCAAGGTTCATCGCCTGGGGCTGAGCGGCCGGGCGGCCGCGTCCGTGCCGGCGCGTGCGCCGCGACCCGCGACCCCTCGGCCCAAACGGCCGCACCGCGTCGCCGCGGCGGCCCCTGTCCTTCGCAAGTCATCCGCCCGGTCGCCCGTCCAGGCCTTTGCGCCGGCGCCCGAGGGCCCGGGGTTGGTCGGGGACATGGCCCATCTGAGCGCCCACGCCTGCAAGTGGCCGATCGGCGACCCCAAGAGTCCTGATTTCAGCTTCTGCGGCCGGCAGGCCGATGGCCGCTACTGTGCGGCCCACGGGCAGCGGGGCGTGCGGCCTGGGACCGCCTGGCGCGCCGACCGCGATCCGATCGTGAGGCGCGCCTTGGCCGGCTTGCTTTGAGCGTTCGTGTCCGGAGCAACGCCATGACGCCCTCCGCTCGCCTCACAGCCGATGTGGACTTTCGCTTCTACGTTGGCATCCACCATCCGCGACTGGCCTGGCCGCTGACCTTGCGGGGATTCCGCGTGTGCGTTTCGGCGAACGTGCTGCGGGACCGGCTTGGTGATGTGCCGTTTCTCGGGTGTGACGCACCCTGGTTTCTGGATTCGGGGGCTTTCACCCAGGTCGCGCTGAAGGGCAGGTTCGAGCAGTCCACGGACGACTACGCGGCGATGATCCGGCGCTTCGCGGGGACAGGCCTGATCGCGGCCTCGACGCAGGACTACATGTGCGAGCCCGTCGCCCTGCGGGCGACCGGTTTGACCCTCCGACGTCACCAGGCGCTCACCATCGCTCGGTTCGACGCCATCTGGGCGGCTGGCACGGCCGGCGTGCATCTCCTCCCCGTGCTGCAGGGACGGACGCCTGACGACTATCGACGCCACCTCGAGGGGTATGGCGCGCGGATAGGCTACGGCGCCTGGGTGGGCGTGGGTTCGCTCTGCAAGCGTCAGGGCGATCCGGGTGTGATCGCCGCCATCCTCGACGCCATCCTCCTAGACCGGCCAGACCTGCGGCTGCACGGGTTCGGCTGCAAGCGGACCTCGCTCTTTGAGCCGGCGGTGCGGTCCAGGCTGGCCACGGCCGACAGCATGGCCTGGTCCTATGCGGCCCGGTTCGAGGGTCGCGATCAGAACGCCTGGGACGAGGCTGGGCGTTTCGCCCTTGGGGTCGGCGGCTGCCCGGAAGCGATCGACTTCCTGGCCGAGCGCGCCGGGTGGCGGCGGGCGGCCAGGCGAGATGAGGTGACTCCAAAGCGGGGTCTCGGGACGGCCCTTTGGCTCCAGTGACCTCGCCACCATCCGTCGTCCCCCACAAGGGACGCTGCGCTCAAAGCCCTTGTGGGGGCCGCCGCCTGTCGGCGCGAGGCGGTCACGAGCCGACGGGCTCGACCCTCCAACCCCCACTCAAGGGATCACCCCATGCAGTTCTCGCCTTTACCCCCCACCTCAGACCGGCTGACGCACTACGAAGCCCAGACTCTCCGTCTCGAAGACGCTCGAACCCATCCGCCCGAAGACGCCCTGCTCCAGCTCGGCCATGGCCTGATGAACGAAGTGCTCGATCTCGTCAGCGACTCCGCCCTGGAGGACTTCCAGACCCTGATCGGCGAGGCCCTGATCGGAGCCTTCCACTCCGCCGCCCAGCGCATCGAACGCGACGCCGACAAAGCCCGCGACACCCTGAACGGCCTGATCCGGGACTTCGATGGCTCGGAGATCCTCGACGTCGAGATCCAGGAGGCGACCCTGAAAGCGCGCACCGCGGACGTGGCGACCCTCGCCCTGGAGATTATCCGCGACGCGGCCGCCGCCAGCTACACCACCTCGACGGGTGATGTCTGGAGCCCCTGGAAGGGGTCGGTGAAGGCGTCCCGCACCACAGCGGCGCAGATCGAGGCCCGCGATGCGATCCGGGCCAGTAAGGCCCGCAAGCATACGGCGGCGTTCCCGGGCGCGACGATCGTGGCGTTCCGCGCGGCCCCGCAGGCCGACACCGCCGACGACGCAGGGCGCATCTTCGACGCCCTGAACTGGGCGCTGGCTCAGTGGCCGGACATGGCTCTGGCCACCTCAGGCGCCAAGGGCGGTGAAAAGCTGGCCATCAAGTGGGCCAAGCAGAAGGGCGTGACCCTGGTGCTCGCCAAAGCCGATTTCGACCGCAACGGTCGGGCGGCGCCGTTCCGGGCCAACGACGAGATGCTGGAGCTTGATCCGGTCTGCGTCCTGACCCTGGCCAACTCGATCAATCCGAGCCGTGGCGGCAGCTTGCAGCCCTTCGGACCGGCCTTGAACCTGGCGCAGAAGGCGGCGGAGAAGGGCATCCGGCACCATCCGGTGAAAGCCCGGGCCTGAGGGCCCGATGCGGCGGCCGCAAGGCCGCCGCAACTCCCGTTTTGCAATCATCGAGGGGGCCGCGAGGGGAAGCCGGCCTGGATCGACGAGGTCGCAGCCCCTCCCCTACCCTTTCAGGCCGTGCGGGCTGACCGCGATCTCGAGGCGAACCTGGTCCGGGTCCGGCCGGGTCCAAGGCGACCTCGCACGCGAGGCGGGGTCGGCGGAGCCTCCGGTCTTCCGACGCTTCGCTCTGTGCAGACCGGTGTCCGCCGACCCCGGCCCTGGGCCCGTCCGTCTCCCCGGCCCTGCCGGTCGCACGATCGCGGGATGAGCCCGCCGGTCGAAGCGAGGACGAAGACGATGGCGAACATGGCGATGGCGCAGGCGGTTCTGGAGCACGCGCACCAATTCTACGATGTCGGCAGCTGGTACGTGGTGGCGGAATGCTGGGACGTCTTTTCGGTGCTCGAGGAACTCGACCAGCAGGAAGAGCGGACCAACACCCGCTTCGAGCTCGACGATGGCGCGATCTCCCATTTCGCGCAAATCATCGCGATTGATCCTACCCTCCACTGAGGCCGAAGGGCGCGGGGCCCCTACCCCGCGCCCCGGTTTTCGGCGCGAACAGGCGGCGAACAGAATCGCAGACCTAGGGGGCGTCGGCCGAGGCGCCCCTACGGCTTGGGGTTGGTGATTCGTTCCGATCCGCTGGCAGGAACACCGGCGCTAAGTTGGCTCGGCGCTCGCTAAGGTTGGGGTTGATCGACCAAATACCCTAAACGTGGTCGCTCATAATCATCCAGCATCTTGCGATATGGTCGATTATATGCAACCAATCCGTCAAGGATGGTTCGCTATGACCGACCAAGCAGATCAAGCTGCTCTCGCGCGGAAACACCTGGACCGGCAGTTCACCGCGCTCGACCCGGTCCTGCTCGCGCCTCGGCCGCCGCGCGGCTGGGTGCGGGCGATCCGCGACGCCCTGGGCATGACCGTCCGGCAATTGGGCGCCCGCATGGGCAAGAGCCATTCCACGGTCGTCGCGCTGGAACAGGGCGAGGTCGCCGGCACGGTCACGCTGGCGGGCCTGCGCAAGGCCGCTGAGGCGTTGGACTGCACGCTGCATTACGTCCTGGTGCCCAACAAGCCCCTCGCCGCGCTGGTCCACGACCGGGCGCGTACCCTGGCCGAGGCGCAGCTGTCGCGGGTTCACCACACCATGCGCCTGGAGAACCAAGCTGTTGGCGGCGCCGATCTGGCCGCTGAACTCGATCGGTTGACCGACGACTACGCCAAGCGCGGCGGTCGGCGGCTATGGGATCAGCCATGAGCGATCCCCTTTTCGACGCAGAGGACGACGCCGCGACACCGCTGACGCCGGACGAGCGGCGCGACCTTCTGCCGACCTACATCACCACGCGCGCCCAGCTGAACGAAGTCGAGCAGATCGGCATCGCCAATGCCGATGTGTGGGCCTTCCGCCGGCGGCGCGATGTGCTCGACGAGGCATTCCTGCTCGCTCTGCACAAGCGGATGCTCGGCAAGGTCTGGCGCTGGGCCGGCGGCTTCCGGACCACGGAGCGCAATATCGGGGTCGAGGCCTACAAGATCGGCCTGGAACTGAGGATGTTGCTGGACGACGTGCGCTACTGGATCGCCAACGCCACCTATCCGGCCGATGAGATCGCCGTGCGCTTCCATCATCGGCTGGTCTGGGTCCATCCGTTTCCCAACGGCAATGGCCGCCACGCCCGCATGGCCGCAGACTTGCTCGCGGTCAGTCTTGGCCAGCCGCGCTTTACCTGGGGCAGCATCAACCTCGTGGAGCCGGCCGCCACCCGTGCGCAGTACGTGGCCGCGCTGAAGGCGGCGGACGGCCATGATCTGGCACCGCTTCTAACCTTCGCCCGGTCCTGACGACGAGCCATCCTCGAGCCGGCCGCTTCAGGGATCACCTGCTGGGGTGTTCTCGCGCCGTCCTAGATTTGCGATGTGCGACTTGGCGGGATCGACCTTTCCGTCCTCACCTGGGGCCCCGCGTCGGCTGATGAGGCCGTGTCGGCCTTTGAAATCGGTCACCAATACCCCGTGCAAACGTCCGGCGGGCTGCGGTCCCCCGCGATCAATCCCACGAACCCTAGGCCGGGCGGTCCCGAGTCAAAGCCAACCTCGCCGTCGCGAGGCGCGGGGTTTTTGCGGACCCTCCGGCCTTCCGCCGCTGCGCTCTGTGCAGGCCGGTTTCCACACCCGCGGGCTTTGGCCCGGTCCCTCTGCCCGACCCTGGAGGTCGCGTGATCGCGGCAGGGACCGCGAGCCACCGGGGCTCTTCCCGGCGGTCAATTGGAGAAACGTGATGCTCAACAAGGTCCAACTCATCGGCTTCACCGGCGCCGACGCTGAAATCCGCACGGTCTCGGGCGGCAAGAAGGTCGCTACGCTGCGGGTCGCCACCAACCGCTACACCAAGAAGGACGGCGACCGTAAGGATTACACGACCTGGCACCAGGTGGAGATCTGGAACCAAGGCACGGTCGGTTGGCTGGAAGGCCGCAGTCTTCCCAAGGGCTCCAAGGTGTTCGTCGAAGGCGAGATCCGTCACGACCGCTACACCGATCAGAGCGGCCAGGAACGCTTCTTCTCCAAGGTGGTGGTCGCTACCCCGCAGCATGAGCTGAAGTCTCTGGATCGGCCGGAAACCGACTCCGCCGAGGAGGAGTAGCCGCCCTGCCCCGCCCGGTTCGCCGGGCGGGGTTTCGGCTCGGCCGAAAATAGCGCAAGCGGCTGTAACGGCCGCTCGTGCTTGTCTGCCTTCCTCATTTTGATTTTGAAAAACGCCGCTGCGGCCAGCAGCGGGATTTCTAGATTCCTAGGATTCTAATTCAGGGCGGCATAAGCTCTGAAAAAACAGTCGGGTAGACCGATGTTCCTGACCTCCCGGGGGCGTCTTCCTGACCCGATGGGGGATCAATCCTGACCGGAGGGGGGCTCTAACCTGACCCGACGGGGTCATCCTGACCGCTTGGGGGAGGCGCCCCATTGCCGCGTTGTATCCTGACTTGCGAATTGATTCGAGGTCAGGAATGCTGACCCTGGTTTGGAGCATGGAGTTGCCGGCTGGTCGATGCGGCGCACATTGCGGGCCTTGAACAAGGCGTCGAGGAAACGCCGGGCCGCGCTATGCGCGTTGCGCACGCCCTGCAGGCGCGCGATGGCGACGAGTTCGCCAAGCCCGGCACCTTGGTCGAGGTCCGCTTCGTCAAGGGCCAGTCGCTCAGCCTGACCGCGGCGCGCCTGCTCGCGTTGATGATTCTGACCGCCGGCGGCGATGCCTGGGAGCCGGTCGCGCACCGGATGCGCAAGGCCGACATCCGGCGTGGCCACAAGGGCAACGAGCGGATCTCCGAAATGCTGGAGGAGTTGCACCGCACGCTCTTCGCCGTGGACGACCTGTCTTGGCGCGGGCGAAAGGCCACCAAGCGTTTCTCGCTGATCCAGTCGTCGCGCGAGGAAATCGACGAGCACGGCGCCGAGGCCGGTTGGATCGAGTGGGAGTTCACGCCGGATGCCCGGCGGCTGATCCGCGAGTCCGAGACCTATGCGGTGCTCAACCGCCAAGCCGTGCTAGGCTTCCGGTCGAGCTATGCACTCCGCCTCTACGAATTGGGCGCGCTTCGGCTGCATCGACGCCAATCCAATTGGCGCGCCGATATGACCGCCATCCGCGCGGCGTTCGGGATTGCGCCCGAACTCTACAAGGACTTTGCCCAGCTCCGCCGCAAGGTGCTCGAGAAGGCCAAGGCTGAGATCGACCATCTGGCGCACTTCACCGTCGATTGGCGCGAAATCCGCCGCGGCCGTGCGATCGTCGAGATCGAGTTCACGTTCCAGCCCAAGATGGCGCCAGCCCAACTGACGATGGCTGAAAGCGACGGCGAAGATGCCACCCCGGATGCGCGACGCGCTGACCAGGTGATGCCGATTGCGACGCCCCCTGCCCTCCCCGCGCCGGTCCGGGCGCCGACGAAGCGGCCGGGGTCCACTGAGACCGCTCTGCGGTTTCCTTCCGGAAGCCTACTCTACGGATCCGAGCCCTTTGGCGAGCTCGCAAAGGTCCACGGCGGGGGCTGGTCGCGCGATCTGATCGCCGACGCCTACCGCAGCGAGATGGGCGAGCGCCTGGCCAACCTCTCCGGCACCAAGCTGGTGAAGTCATGGACCGGGTTTTGCCAGGCGTTTGCGGCACGGCGTGGCCGCCCCTGAGCTGAAATTGCACCGGTGCAATTTCGCAGGCGCTGGGTTGATATCGAACTGGGTGAACTTGAGCCTCGATGAGCGCAGGGGCGGGGAGGCCCCGGAGCGGCCGGCAAGATTGTGACGACCTGGCCCCCAACCGGTCAGGATGGCTCAGGCTCTGCCGTACCGTCGGTTCCTGATGTGGCCAGCACAGGCCTCAACGGCGCGCGAATAGCCACCAGGCATAGGGAAGGGCGCCACCCAACTCGCATCGGATTAGCGGAATTGCACTGGTGCAATTCCGGCCCGCCGAGCCCCCCGGCGGGGAGAGCCACCCCCAATCGGTCAGGTTGGGTCTGGCCGAAAATCTGGAATCGGGATTTAGGTTGGTCACGTAGCGTTAATGCGCCCTTAACAAAGCGCTTATAGCGTCCAGGCGGTCCCGCTTTCGCTTTTTGGGCGGGCGGGGTCGGTTTTTCGAAACCTGCCGGAGGCTGTGAGGTCCCATGTCGAACGTCGCCGAAGAATCCGCCCCCTCGCTCGCCGGCCCGGTGTCGCAGCTGGCGCGCCGGGCCTCGGCCGTGGTCCAGAATCTGCGGGACAGCGCCAGGGCCGCGCGCGCGGGCGAGCGCCGCGAGCCGCTCTTTTCGATCAGCGAGGCGGCCGAGCTGGTCGGTCGCACGCCGGCGGCGATCCGCGATGCGGAGAAAGATGGTCGCCTGCCCGAGTCGCCACGCACGGAAACCAATCGCCGGGTCGGCTACACGCTGGCCCAGGTCAACGACATGCGCGGCGTGTTTGGTACGCGGCCATGGCGCAAGCCAGAGGATCCCTGCGCGGTCATCGCGGTGCAGAACTTCAAGGGTGGCGTCGGCAAGTCCACCCTGTCCGTTCACCTGGCGCAGTATCTGGCCATCCAGGGCTACCGGGTATGTCTGATCGACTGCGACAGTCAGGCCTCTAGCACTACCCTGTTCGGCTACGTCCCCGACCTCGACCTGACCGAAAATCAGACCCTTTACCCCTTCCTCCGCGAAGACGACATGCGGTCGCTCGACTACGCCTTGCTCGACACCCACTTCGACGGGTTAAAGCTGATCCCGGCCAACCTGAACCTATTCCAGTCCGAGTACGAGATCTCAGCGCGCATGGCCCGCGGAGGGAGCCGTTTGCTCGACCGTCTGGCTCAGGGGATCGCCTCGATCTCGGACCAATTTGACGTGATCGTCCTCGACCCGCCACCGGCGTTGGGCGCCATCTCCTTGTCTGTGCTTCGCGCCGCCAATGCGCTGATCATACCGGTCCCGCCGACGGTGATGGACTTCTCCTCGACCGCATCGTTTCTCACCATGCTTGACGAGACGCTCACCCAACTGGCGTCGCGCGACTTGGCTCCGGACCTTAATTTCGTGCGGGTCGTCGCCTCCAAGGTCGACGAGAACAAGTCGATGCAGAAGGAGCTGCTCGCGCTCATGCGGCAGGTGTTCGGGCTGGCGATGATCCGCACGCCCATGAAGGACTCCGCCGAAATCGACAACGTCACGGCGCGCCTCATGACCGTCTATGAGATGAACAGTCCGATGACGAGCAAGTCGGTGCGCGACCGCTGCCTGACCTACCTCAACGGGGTCAACGAAGAGATCCTCCTCGATGTGCGGCAGACCTGGCCGAGCCACGTCGAACGCCTCCGCAAGGAGGGCCACGCATGACCCAGAATATTGGAAATTGCACCGGTGCAATTCGTGCAGAAAGGGCGCGCTGATGAGCTCCAAGAACCGCACCTTCGCTGCCGACCTGATGGGCTCGCTTGACCAAGCGGCGCCTAAGCCGGAGGCCCCAACCCGCATGCCGGTCGGCATTCTGGCGACTCGCGAAAGCCGGATGGCCGAACTGGCGTCCGGCGCAGTTGTGGGCCGGGCTGTCGAGCAGGTCGACCCGGCCCGCTGCCGGCTGTGGAGCGAGCACAATCGCGACTACGGCGCGCTGGACGAGACACGCTGCACGGACCTGATCGAGAGCTTCAAGGCTCAGGGGCGCCAGGAGGTCCCGGCGATCGTCCGGCGGGTGCGCAACGACCCCGACTTCGATTTCGAAGTCATCTGCGGCGCGCGCCGGCATTGGACCGTCACCTGGCTTCGCGCGCACAATTACGCCGACTTCCGCTTCCTCGTTGAGGTCCGTGAGCTCACCGACGAGGAGGCATTCCGGATCTCCGATCTGGAGAACCGCGCCCGTGAGGACCTCAGCGATATCGAGCGCGCGCGCGACTATCTGAAGGCCCTCGGACGTCACTATGGCGGGCGACAGAAGGCCATGGCCGAGCGCCTCAAGGTGTCGGAGGCCTGGCTCAGCCGCTACCTCGACCTCGCCCGATTGCCCGAGGATCTGGTGGCGGCGTTCGACGACCCGCACGAGCTGAAGATCAAGCACGTCACGCAGCTGAAGCCGCTGCTCAAGCCCGATGACCGCGAGCGGCGGGTGTTGGCGGAAGCCATCGCTATCGTCAAGGGACGAGGGGAGGGGGCTCCCCTCAAGCCTCAGGACGTCATCCGTCGCCTAGCGGCCGCGGCCGACCCCCCCAAGAAGTCAGGATCCCCCAAGAAGTCAGGCCAGGCGTCGGCCGAGGTCGTCTCGTCGCCGACCGGCCAGCCGCTGTTTCGGGTCGAGCCCAAGGGCAAGAAGGAGGTCAACGTCACCCTCCTCCTGCAGGCGGGTGGGAGCCGGGCGGACGCAGAACGGGCCTTCACCGAGCTTCTCGCGCGGTTCTGGCTAAAAACCTCTGGCGAGGAACCCACGTAGTTCACACTAGCGGAAGAAAGTTGCAGGTTATATATAGCTTTCTTCACGTTTGGCGAACTAGAAGCTTCCATGCCACGGCAACGCTCAGCCCCGTTCTTCAGCGACGCCCCGGTCTTTGACCGGGCCGACTACGCGCGCGCGATTGGCCGGGCGCCGAGCGACAAGGTCGTGAGCAGCATGCTGGCCCAACATCTGAAGGCCGGCAACATCCGCCGCATCGCCCGCGGCGTGTTCGCTTCCGTGCCCAAGCACGCCAACGCCGAAACTTGGTCGGTCGACCGCTTCCTCGCGGCCTCGCGGCTCCGACCCGGCGGCGTGATCGCCTACCACTCCGCGCTTGAACTCCAGGGCTACGCCTATTCGGAGAGCTTCGACCTTCAGGTGGTGGCGCCGGGACAGCCCGGCGTGCTGGCCGCCGAGGGATTCACCTGCCGGTTCATCAAGACGCCGGCGCCCTACGGCGACGCCGACCTCACGACAGTCGACCGCCTCGGCCAACAGGTTCGGGTAACCGCCCTCGAATGCACCATCGCGGACCTCTTTGACCGCCCCGATCTCGCTGGCGGGGCCGACGAACTAATCAACTCGCTCGACCTGATCGGCCGGCTCGATCCAGATCGGTTGATCGACCGCCTCGCAGCGCTAGGGAACGCCACGGCCGCCGGCGCGGCCGGCTGGTGGCTGGAGCGCCGCCAGGAGCAACTGGGGGCTCCTGCGGGCGTCCTGGATCGCCTGGAAGTCCTGGCGCCGAAGCAGAACCGCTACGCCCTGGGCGCCGCCCCTGGCGCCGGCCGCCTAGCGCCCAGGTGGCGGGTGATCCTTCCCGAGGCGGTCATCGACGCCAGGTTTGAAGGCTTGGCGTGAGCGCGCCATCAACCCAGACTCTCCAGCGCCTGGCCAACGAGACTGGCCTGCAGGCGGGGACGCTGGAGAAGGTCCTGCGGCTTCTCGACGTGCTGCAGGAGATCGCCCGCGACCCCATCCTCGCGAACCGCCTGGTCCTCAAGGGCGGCACGGCGCTGAACGTCTTCCATCTGGCGCTGGACCGGCTGTCGGTCGACATCGATCTCAACTATGTCGGCGCGCTGGACCGCGCCGCCATGGAGGCTGACCGGCCGGTGGTCGATGCCGCCTTGAACCGGCTTTTGCACGCCCAGGGCTACGCCATCCGGCGTCAGCCCGACGACCATGCCGGGGGCAAATGGATCGGTCGGTTCGCCTCGGCGATGGGCGGGGGCGGCTCGCTCGAGGTGGACATCAACTACATGTCCCGCCAGCCGCTCTTCGGGGCGGCCAAGATGGACTCCGTCGATCTAGGCGGCGTCCACGCCTCCGGCGTTGCGGTTCTGGACCTGCACGAAGTGGCGGCCGGCAAACTCGTCGCCCTGATCGACAGGAACGCCGCGCGGGATCTCTTCGACGCACGCCGGATTCTCGACATCGACGGGTTGGACTGGACGAAGATCAAAGCGGCGGTGCTCGCCTACGGCGCCGCCGGGCGGCGCGACTGGCGGCTGGCGTCCGTGGACGACATCGGCGGCGATCCGCGCGAACTGCGCCAGAAGCTCGCCATCTGCCTGCCCCAGAACCGCTTCGCCGCCGCCGGCGGTCCAGAGGCCTGGATCGCTCAAACCGTCGCCGAATGCCGGGCGCGCCTGGCGCCGCTCTTCGAGCTCAGCGCAGGGGAGGCGGCGTTTCTCGACGGTATCCTGGATCACGGCGAAATCGACCCCAGCGGGCTCGCAGTGGCGCCGGAGATCCAGGTCCGGATCGCGGCCATGCCCATGCTTGCCTGGAAGTGTCAGAATGTGCGGGCCCATCGCGGCAAGCCCGGCTAGCTCCACCCGCAGGACCTGCATGCCTGCCACGTGCCAGGGCTCTAGCAGTGACCGACTGACGCGGCTTCTCGCCGCCGCCATGCCTACAATCGCCGGGCATGAGCCACACCGTGGCCGCGAGCCTTACCGAGCCTTCGGCTCGTTTTGGCTGCGCCGGTCCGATCCATGCTCCTTTCCTCTTCTACCCAGCGTTGGACGCCGTTGGCCTGCGCGCTGGCGGCGAACGCTGCGCTCTTCGGCGGGCTGTCGTTGGCGACAGCCGGAGGGGCTCGGCCCCTGCTGCTGTGGAACCGCACGGCCAGTGAACCTGAGGGGCTCTATGTGCGCGGGGCCGGGCCAATTTCGGTCGGCGCGCTGATCGCATTTCGCGCGCCGTCAGCCGCCTATCCCTACGCCGATGGCCATATGGCCTACCTACGGCGCGTGCCGGTCCTGAAGCACGTCGCCGCCGTGTCCGGCGATCAGGTCTGCACCGCGAATGGCAGGCTGGAGATCAATGGTCGGGTGCGGGCGCCGATCCTCCGGCAGGACCGTCGAGGCGCGGCCTTGCCGCGCTGGAGAGGCTGCCGCCGGCTTCGCGACGGCGAGGTGTTCGTGTTCTCCGACCGCATCCCCAACAGCTTCGATAGCCGATACTTTGGGCCTGTCAGCCACGCCGAAATCGTCGGCGTCTTCCGGCCGTTGGCCATTCCTCATGCCAGCCCTGGAGACCGCTGATGGACCCGGCCGCCTTGGCGGGACTGTGCCTGCTGCTCGCGCGCGGACAGACCGCTCAACCCATACCCTCGGGTGTCAATTGCCCGCCGCCGGCGGCGCCTCGGGCGGCTGCGACCGTCCCGTTGGCACGCGGCGATTTTGCGCCTCTGGCGCGGCCAGTTCGAGCCGGTGATGCGCGCCGGCGGCGACTGGCGTCGTTTGCCAGCGCCCACCGTGGCGCAGCGGGCGCGGATCGAGACCATCCTCAACTTGGCCCTTGAGGGCCGGTTGCCCGACCTGACGAACGGCGCCCGCTACTTCCAGAACCCGCAGATCGTCGCCGATCGCGCCGCTCGCGGAGAGGTCTCACCAGGCCTGGTGAACTTCGGCGGGACCGGGCCGTCCGCTGTGATCGGCGCCCATAGCTTCTACGTCGATGCACGATCGACAGGGAGCGGCGGATCACGCTCGCCAGGCCCGTCCCCTTCCCCTCGTGGACCGTCGCCGGCCGCAGCCTGGTCGGCGGCCGGGGGCGCGATCTTCGTTGGCGACAACCGCGCCGAGACGGCGCCCGATCCATCGCAACCGGCTGATGGAAACGGGGCGGGGGAGGGCGCTTTGCGCGCCACCAAGGTCACGGATTCTGGCCGATCGATCTTCGTCGTCGGACCGGGTTTGGCGTCGGGGCCAGACCAATGATCAGGCCACGCGCCACTCTGGATCAAGGTCCGCGTCGTCAGGGTCGAGATCGCTCGGGACGAGGTCTTCCGTTTGGTCGGCGAGCGCCGTTTCGGCCATCAGGTCGAAGTCTGGAAGGCGTTCTCCGGCTGCGTGAAGCGCGCTCTCCACATCCTCATCCAGATCGCCGCCGGGCCGCAGAGGCAGAGGCACATTGCCTAGCAATTCGCGAACCGTCAGGCGGTCGCGGACCCGCTCGACCCTACGATCAAGGATATCGACCAGGCGGGCGAGCAACTCGTCATCCCCGGCAAAATGCGCGTCGCCAGCTTCAGCCAGCAGGGCGCCGCCGATGATGATTTTGCCGCGTGTTTCGCGTCTGCGCTTGTTGATGGACCACAGGGCTTCGAGCCGCTCGACGCGCGCCTTCAGCACGTGGAATCGCTTGGCGTCATCCTCGATATCTTCGAGCGGGGTGACGTGCCGCTGCTTGTGGATTCCGTCCTGGCCGGCCTCCCGCAGCGCCGTCTCCAACGCCTCCAGCCGGTCCAGGAGCGCGGCTTCTTCGTCGGTCCGTTTCGCTCGTTCGCGATCGCTGGAGCGCGCGGCCCAGAGCTCAAATCGGTCTATGCCGTGGTTTCTCGTATTTCGTCACAAGTGCGCAGTTACGGGTTGGATGTGCTGCGCCCACCAACCCTGCGGTCAGGCCTCGCCCGACACCCTCAAGGCCCTTCCTCGCTTCGATCCGAAGGAAGCCTTGAGCCAAGGGCGCAGCCCTTAGCGATCCCGGCAGGGGCCGAGGTGACGGCGCAGCCAGGGGAGGGCGCATGGCCCAGTACCGACTAGAGGTTCAGACCATTCAGAGGTCGGCCGGACGTTCCGCCGTGGCGGCCGCCGCCTATCGCTCCGGCGACCGGCTCATCGACGAGCGCCTGGCGATGGAGTTCGACTTCGGCGCGAAGGGCGACATCGAGTTCGCGGCGATCATGGCGCCGGCCGATGCGCCGGCGGCGTTCGGTGTTCGGCAGACCCTATGGAACGCTGCTGAGGACGCCGAGAAACGCAAGGACGCCGTGCCCGCGAGGGAGCTGTTGGTGTCGCTGCCGCATGAGCTGGATTTCGCCCAGCGCCGGGCTCTGGTTAAGGCCTTTGTCGCCGAACAACTGGTGGCGCGCGGGATGATCGCCGACGTGGCGATGCACCGTCCCGGCAAGGAAGGTGATGAGCGTAATTTTCACGCCCACATCCTGGTCACGACGCGGTCGGTTGGGCCGGTCGGTTTCGGCAAAAAGCCGGCGGAGTGGTGGAGCCCAAAAGCGCTGCGGGAATGGCGCTCGGCTTGGGCGGACATCCAGAACCAACACCTACGGCGGCACCTTGGTCCGGACGCTCCCCAGGTCTCGCATCTGTCGCTGGCGGAGCAGGGTTCGGATCGCGAACCAGGGGTGCATCTGGGCCCGACGGCGAGCGCGCTGGAACGCAAGGACATCGCCTCGGAACGCGGTCAACAGAACCGCGACACGAATGCCCACAACGCCAAGCGCAAAGAGCTTCGGAGCGACTTTCAGGCGACCGCCGACCGGCTGGTGAGGGAGGCGCCGGTGATCGCGGTCCCGGTGTCGAAACTGACGACTGAGGCTGAGCAGATGCGCGCGCGGATGGTCACTGAGCGGGACCGGTGGGCCGAAGAACGCGCGGCGCTGACCCTGCCCAAGATCGACAGCGCGCGGGGTCTGGAGCGCGAACTCCTACAGCCGGCCCGCGCCGAATTGGCGGCCGCGAAACTTCGGCTTCGGCAGACCGAACAGCGGGTCACAAAGGTGCGGCAGAAGCGGCTCGCCCTGGTGCAGTGGATCCGCAATCCGGCGCGGATGATCTGGGCCAAACACGCAGAGCTGAACGCCATCGCTCGGGCGCGGAAAGCGATGAAACGAGCCGAGGTCGCGGTGCAGGTGCGGGTGGCGTGGATCGCCTCTCCGGCCGGCCAGACCTATGTCGCCAGCCGACGCGGCCCGCAGCTGGAACGGGCCGGCGACGTGGCCCGTCAGCGGCGCACGCTGGACCGAAAGATCAAGCGGATCGACAAGCGCATCGAGGGCGCCACGCGGGCCTACAATGACCTGCGCGTCGCCCAGGCGCTCGGCCAGAAGGAGCTGCAGGTTCCGTCCCGCCTGCCGGACGAAACGCGGTTCATCCGCGAGGTCGGCGGCCCGGCGCGCGCCGCCTTGATGCGCTACCCGGCGCAGGCCCGGGCGCTGGCCGTCGAGCGCGTCAACCGTTCCCTGGGCCAGACCATCGGCCGCGGCATCCTT
>NCED01000026.1 GCA_002280485.1 Caulobacterales bacterium 32-69-10 | reverse complement strand
CCGCGAGGAAGCCAAGGCGGCCAAGCCGCTGAGCAAGCTCGACCGCTTCGAAAAGAAGGTCGCCGCCCTGTCGGACGCCGACATGAAGGGCCACCTGGAGCTGGCCAAGCGCGGCACCGACGGCGACCTGAAGTGCATCCTGCGCGGCATCAGCCAGGACCTGCCCAAGAAGCTTGACGAGCTGATGAAGGCCGCCACCCCGGCCACCCAGGAAATCGCCCTGCGCGACATGGCCTATCTGCTGGTCGACAACGTCGAGGTCATCACCGCCCCGCCTCAGCCGGAGGTGTGAGTGCGGCGGCCTCGTCCTTCGACAAGCTCAGGATGAGGCCGAATTCCACGCCGGTGCAGTAGAAAGCCTCATCCTGAGCCTGTCGAAGGACGAGGCTTTCGGACCTGCTACGCCCCCTTGGCCTTCTCCAGCGCCGCGGACACCACGCCCTCGGTGAGCAGCTGCGGCAGGACCGCGGGCTCTCCCGCCTTGCCGTAGACCAGGTACAGCGGCACGCCCGAGCGGCCGTGGCTGGCCAGTTCCTTGGCGATCTGGTCGTTGCGGTTGGTCCAGTCGGCCTTGAGATAGACGGCGCCCGTCTTGGCGAAGGCGTCGGCGACGCGCTTGCCGGCCAGGGAGGTGCGCTCATTGACCTGGCAGGTCACGCACCAGGCGGCGGTGAAGTCGACGAACACCGGCCGGCCCTCGGCCTGCAGGGCCGCGACCCGCTCCGGCGACCACGGCTCGGTCGGAATGCCCGGCCCCGTCTCGGCGGTCTCGGTCGAAGCGGCCAGGGCGGGGGCGCTCATCTGGGCGCCGACCCACAGCAGCGGCAGGGCCAGCACCATGGCCACGGCGGCGGCGCCGCGGGGCAGGCCCGGCTTGTCGGCCCTCTGCCCGACCCCGAAGGTCCAGGCGGCGAAGGCGACCAGGATGGCGGCGGCGAACAGGAACGGCAGGGCGTTGGGCCCGGCCTGGACCGCGAACACCCAGGCCAGCCAGGCGGCGGCCCCGTACATCGGGAAGGCCAGGACCTTGCGGAAGCCCTCCATCCAGCCGCCCGGCTTGGGCAGCTTCTTGAACAGCCCGGGCGCGAAGGACAGGGCGGTGAAGGGCGCGGCCAGACCCAGGCCCAGGAACAGGAACACCAGCAGGGCCGCGGCCGGGGGCTGGGTCGCCGCCCAGCCGATCGCGCCGGCCATGAAGGGCGCCGTGCAGGGGGCGGCCACGACGACGGCCAGGGCGCCGGTGAAGAAGGCGCCGGCCAGCCCCCTCTTGGTGGTCAGGCCCGATCCGGCGCCCTGAACCGAGGTCCCGATCTCGAACAGGCCCGACAGGTTGAGGCCGACCAGCAGCATCAGCAGGGCCAGCCCGGCCACCACGATGGGCGACTGCAGCTGGAAGCCCCAGCCCACCGCCTGGCCGGCGGCGCGGGCGGCGAGCAGCAGGCCGGCCAGGATCAGGAAGGTCGCCACCACGCCGACCAGGAAGGCCAGGCCCTCCGCCCGGGCCGAGCCGGGATGCTCGGCGTGACGGGCCAGGGCCGAGGCCTTGAGCGACAGGACCGGGAAGACGCAGGGCATCAGGTTGAGGATCAGCCCGCCGATGAAGGCGAAGGCGGCGGCGGTCAGCAGGCCCATGCCCGCGCCGCCGGCCGCCGAAGCTTCGCCCGCGGCGGCGCCGGCCAGGGCCGTGCCGTCGGGGTTGGTGGTGGCCAAGGCGGGGGTGAGTCCCGCCGCGCCGGCCGGAAGCGGGCCCGGCTGCGCCTCGATGACATAGGCCGCCTCGTCGAGGGCGAGCACGCCGATCATCTCGGCCGGGGTCTTGCCCTCCATGAAGGCCTGGCCGGGGGCCAGGGTCAGGGTCAGGCCGTCCGGACCGCGCTCGGCCTTCTGGACCTTGACGTGCTCCAGCGAGGCGCCGTCGTCGGGGTAGAAATAGGCGTTCCTGACGTCGGCGCCGGCCACCAGCGGGCCGGTGACGGCCAGCTTGACCGCCGTCCCGTCGAAGCTGAACACAGCCGGTATGCCCTCGGCCTTCGGGGCCGCGGCGAGCGTCTTGGCGATCGCGTCGCCGAACGTCGGGTTCAGGGGGGCCGCGCCCGCCGAAATGGGCAGGTCGAGGCTGAGGTCGGTGGATTCGGGGATGCAGATCTCGGCGCAGACGAGGAAGTCGGCCTTGGCCTTGATATTGACCGTCTGGCCCGGCTTGGCGTCGGCCGGCACCGCGACCGGGACCGGCAGATAGACCTCATTGGCATAGACATAGTTCATCAGCGGGCCGGTCACGAACCGCTGCGGTGTCGGCCACACGATCTCGCCCGCCGTCCAGCCCGGGGGCAGCTCCCAGGTGATCTGGGTCGCCTGGCCCGCGTCGCCCGGATTGCGCCAGTAGGTATGCCAGCCAGGGGCGATCTTCTGCTTCAGCGCGATATAGATCGTCGAGCCGGGAACGGCCGCGCTGGTCTGGGGCGCGAGCTCGACTTCCAGGTGCTCGGTCTTGGCGGGGGCGGAATTGGCGCTGGAAGCGCCGACCGCGACGAGCAGGGCCGCCGCCAGGGCCCGGACGAGGGTGTGTCTCATGGCGGATAGGATAGCACGGACGCCGCCCCTGGCGTCAGCCCCGGGCGCGGCGCCGTTCGGCCCCAGAACGACCCGCCCCAGAACGACGGTGTTGTGAGCGCGGCGTCCGGCCGCCATGATCGCCGGGCAACCAAGGGAATCGCTGGTGACCGCTCATTTCGACGATCTGGAAGTCGGACAGGTCCTGTCGCTCGGCGTCGCGCCGATCGACGGCCGGGCCCTGGACCAGTTCTGCCGCGTCTTCGTCCCCAGCTGGACCCCGGAAGAGGGCGCGCCGGAATCTTTCCTCTACGCCCTGTGGAGCCGGATGGACGCCGAGGCGGCTGGGGAGTGGGCCCAGACCAAGCGCCTGGCCGTCGACGCCCTGCGCTGGATGCGCAGGCCGCCGTCGGGTGAGTTGCTGCGCGGGCGGATGACCGTGCTGGGCAAGGACCCCGTCGGCGACGACAAGGGCCTGATCATCGCCCAGCACGACCTGCTCGACGAAGCAGGCCGGCTGGTCTTCTCCTGCCTGACCCGCTCCGTCTTCGCGCGCCGTTGAGGCTCTAGTTCAGGTTGGCCGCGGCGGTCTGGCGGGTCATCGCGCGAGTCAGCAGGCGCTCCCAGTTCAGCAGCGACACCATGCTGGAATAGATCTGCATCAAGGCGCCGTTCTCGAACAGCTCGAGCACCTTTTCCTTGGGCAGCTTGGCCAGCTTCTCTTCCGAGACGGCGAAATATTCCGCCAGCATCTGCGGCTCGCCGGCCGTGCCGTCGGGCGCGCGGGGGGTGAACATGGCCTGCTTGACCTCGAACAGGTCGGCGTCGCGCAGCACCTTCACGAAGTCGTCGGTGCGGTGGCGCTCGTTCTCGAACTCGCGGCAGAAGTCCATCGCGGCCTTGGTGTAGTCGCTGGGCTCGGAGCCGACGAACAGGGGCTGGTCGCCGCCCTTCTCGTCGAAGATGCTGGCGCCGCGATCGATGCACAGGATCATCCGGTCGCTCGTCTGGTCGTTGGCGAACACGAACGGATAGCGGCGGATGTAGGCGGGGATATAGGCGTCGGGGTCCTGGGCGCCGTTGGGGGAGATGAACAGGTTCTCGCCCTCCTTGAGGCCCATCACCGCCACCGGGGTGTACTCGTCGCCGACGAAGATGATCGGATAGCTGATCGACGCCGGCTGGAACTCGGTGACGGTGAGCGGGATCAGGTGGGTGGTGGCGGCGAAGCCGAACGGATTGTCCTGGCGCTTGACGCCGAGCTTGCCGTGGAGGTCGGGGTTCAGCGGCTCCGGTCGCGAGTAGAGCAGCACGGTGCCGGAGATTTCGCCTTGCGGCAGTGCGGATTTTTCCATTGGAAGTGCGTCTCTGATCCCTGGGGTTTGGCGTTTCCTAGCGGATCGGCCAGACCGGGGCAAACGGCGCGCCGCCGCAGGCGTCAGAAGTTTGCCGACATGCCGACCCGGAAGGAACGGCCCGGAAGGGGGGCGATGTTCTTCAGGAACGACACGTGCTCGCGGGCCTCGACGTTGGCCAGGTTGCGGCCCTCGACGAAGAAGCGGACCGCCCGGGCCGACCAGGGCCTCACCGAGGCGGTCAGATTGACCAGTTCGTAGCCGTCCGTGGAGGTCTCGAAGGCGGCGGTGCGGTTCTGGGTCGCGACGTGGCGCAGCTCGGCCTCGGCCCCGAAGCGGCCGTCGGCGTAGACCAGCCGCGCGGCCCCGCTCCACGGCGGGATGCGCGCCGGCGGGCCGGCGTCGCTGGAGCCGCGCACCCAGTCGAAGCTGCCCTCCAGGGCCAGGCTCCGCGCGCCGGAACGCCAGAAAGTCCAGGCGCCCTCGGCCTCGGCCCCGACGAAATCGGCGTCGATCTGGACGTGGCGGAACACCGCCAGGCCGTCCTCCACCGTCCCGTCGGGCCGCGCGTCGATGAAGCCGTCGTAGCGCGCGACGAAGGCGTGGCCCTCGATGCGCAGGTTTCCCGTCGCATAGCGGGCCGTGACCTCGGCTGAATTCACCGTCTCCGAGGTCAAGGTCGGATCGCCGATCTCGAAGGCGTTGGTCCCCGGGTGCGGACCGTCGGCGAACAGTTCGAGCTCGGTGGGGGCGCGGCGGTTGTGGGCGAGGCTGAGCGCCAGGAACCAGTCCTGGCCCGGGCGCGCGAAGACCCCGGCGGAGAAGGAGCCGTTGGTGAACGACCGACTGTCGGTCGCGGTCTTCAGCCGGCGGTTGTCGAGGCGCAGCCCCCCCTCGACGCCCCAGGTCGGCCGCTCATAGCGCTGCAGGATGAAGACGCCGCCCTCCTCCACCTTCACCGGCGGAATGAAGGCCTCGTCGCCGATGGCCTCGAGGTCGCGCTTCAGCCCCTGGAAGCCCACTGCGCCCTGCCAGCCGCCGCGATCCTTCTGGACCAGCTCCAGCCGGCCCTCGGTCCCGCTGGAGAGGAACTGGGTCCCGACATCGCCCGTGGCCCGCTCGATCTCCTCGTGGTGGTAGTCGGCGTGGCCGAGGTTGGCGCGGACCTTGGCGAACGGCCCGAAGTCCACCTGCTGCTCGGCGCGCAGATCGTAGCGGCTCTGGCGCAGGCTGATGCCGACGGGGCCTTCGGCGTCTGGGTCCTCGGGCGAGATCTGGGCGTAGGGAACGCCATAGTCGGTTCCGGTGCGCTTGACAGAGACGCCGACGAAGCCGCGGGAATGGACGTAGGAGACGCCGCCGCCGTAGGTGTCGACCTTCACGTCGGTGTTGAGGACCTTGCGGTCCGGCAGGGCCATGACGCCGAGGTCCGCCGCCAGCCGGTCGGACACGGGATTGACCGGGACCTTGTAGTCGTCGCTCTGGCGCGTCGCGCCGTCGAAGGTGAACACGATCGGGCCCTGGCCGAAGGTAAGCCCGCCGGACACGGCGCGATTGTCGTCGACGCTGCCGTAGGAGGCGGAGACGCGGCCCTCCACGGGCTTGGCCGGCGCGTGGGTCGGCACGCGCTCGTCGATGATGTTGACCACCCCGCCGATGCCGGAGCCGCCATAGGCCAGGGTGGAGGGGCCGCGCAGGATCTCGATGCGGGTCGCCTCGGCGGGGTCGGAGGCCACGGCGTGGTCAGGCGACAGGGTCGAGGCGTCGACCATGCCGACCCCGTTCTGCAGCACAAGCACCCGCGCGCCGGACAGGCCCCGGATCACCGGGCGGCTGGCGCCCGGACCGAAAGCGGTGGAGCGAAGGCCCGGCACGTCGGCCAGGGTGTCGCCCAGGCCCGCCGGCGGCTTGAGGTCGAGCTGGCCGCGGCCGAGGATCTCAACGTGGGTCGTGGCGGAATCCAGCGACACCGGCAGGGGGCCGCTGGTGACCACCACCTCGGCGATCGCGCCGGCGTCCGTGTCCGCCGAGGCCTGCGCCTGGGCGGTGGTCGCGGCGGCCAGGGCCGTCAGGCTGGCGGCGAAAAACAGGGCGTTGCGCATGGGGACCTCCGACGGGCGGAACCGCTATGTTATATCATAACGATCCGCAAGCCTCTTGCGGCGACCGCGAAGCGCGCCTTAATCAGGGGATGCACGCGTGCGATCACCACCACCCGGAGGAGCCTGGCCTGCACGGCGCCGGGCTGGAGGCCGCGCTCGCCGCCGCCGAACGCCGCTGCGGCGCGGCCGGCGACAAGCTGACGACTGCGCGGCGGCGGGTGCTGGAGCTGCTGCTGGGCGCCGGCCAGCCGGTCAAGGCCTACGACCTGATGGCCGGCTTCGGAACCGAGGGCGAGACGGCCAAGCCCCCGACGGTCTACCGGGCGCTCGAGTTCCTGGCCCGCACGGGCCTCGCCCATCGCATCGAGAGCCTCAACGCCTACATCGCCTGCCGCCTCACCGACGAGCGGCACGCCGCCGGCTTCCTGATCTGCGATTGTTGCGGCGCCACTCGCGAGATCGAGCCGCCGGGCGCCCAGGAGGTGCAGGACGCCGCCCGCTCCAGCGGCTTCGTGGTCACGGGCGTCACCGTCGAGGCGCATGGCCTGTGCCCAGAGTGCGCGGCCGCGTGACCTAGGCCACGAAGCTCCCTAGTGTCCCCTCCGTGCAACGAAGCGCAGGGGGCGAGACTTTGAGCGGAACCGGAGCGGTCGAGGTCTGGCGCGGCACGGTCGCAGCCTGGGAATGCGACGGGATGGGGCACCTGAACGTGCGCTTCTACGTCGCCCGGGCCACTCAGGGCCTGGCGGGCGCCGCCGCGGCCCTGGGCATGCCCCACGCCTTCGCCTCCCACGCCGCCGCCACCCTGATCGTGCGCGAGCACCACATCCGCTTCCTGCGCGAAGCCCGGGCCGGGGCCCTGCAGCACATGACCGCCTCGGTCGTGGCCATGGGCGAGACGGACGCGGTCCTGCAGTTCGTCCTCACCAACAGCTCGACGAACGAGACATCGGCCACCTTCCTGACCAAGGTGGTCCACGCCTCGGCCCGGGACGGGCGTCCCTTCCCCTGGCCCGGCCGGGCGCGGGCCGCGGCGGCCGCCCTCACCACCTCGGCCGCGACCAACGCCGGACCGCGCAGCATCGACGCCGGCTTCGAAGCCGCGCCCCCGACCCCTGCGGCGGCGGCCGCCCGCGGCCTGGCCCAGGCGGGCCTCTCGGTGGTGACTGCCGAAGACTGCGACGTGTTCGGCCGCCTGCGCACCGAGATGTTCATGGGCCGCATGTCGGCCAGCATCGGCCATACGGTCGAGCCGTTCCGCAAGGCGGCCCAGGCGGCCGTGCCCGAGGTGCGCCTCGGCGGGGCGGCGATGGAATACCGCCTGGTCTACTTCGAGCACCCCCGCGCCGGCGACCGCATCGCGGTCCACTCCGGCCTGGTGGGGGTCGATCGCAAGATGGCCCGCATGCGCCATTGGCTGCTCGACCCCCACACCGGCGCCCCCTGGGCGGTGGCCGAAAACGTCTCGGTCAACTTCGACCTCGACACCCGCAAGGCCGTGCTGATCCCGGCGGGCGCGGTGGAGGCTTTGCAGGCTTCGGTGGTGAAGGGCTAGCCGACCGCGTCGAGCAGGGCGTCCTGGACCACGTCGGGGCGCTCCATCGGCAGGAAGTGGCTGGCGCCGGCGACCGTCTCGATCGTCAGGCCTGGATTGGCCCGCCTCAGGCCCGCGCCGGACCCGATGCGGCAGGTCGAGCCGAAGGCGGCGCGGTAGAGGGCGATGGGCCGCTTAACCGTGGTCAGGCAGCGGCGCGGATCGTTGGCCTGGGCCGCGAAATTGGCCGCTTCCCACGCCGGGGCGCAGGACAGCTCGACCTGGCCGTCGGGCCGCTCGTGCAGGCCCGCCGAGAGGTAGTCGGCCAGCATGGTCTCCGGCCAGGTGCGAAAGCCGCCCCGGCCCTTGTAGCTGTCGAAGGCGTCCTGGGCGCTCGCGAAGACCGGCCGGCGCCGGCCGGCGGCCGCGGCCATCGGCAGGCGCTTGGCCCACCCGGCGCCTGCCGCCCAGGGCAGGCGGGCGTAGGCCGCGCCGAGGCGCGACAGGATCACCGGATCGAACAGGACGAGAGACTTGACGCGGTCCTGCGCCTGATCGGCCGCCAGCAGGGCTGTGGACGCGCCCATCGAATGGCCGGCCAGGACGACGGGCGGCCCGTCCAGGGCCTCCATGAGGGCCACTAGGTCGTCGCGGAACAGGTTCCAGGTCCGCCGCGGCGCCGGATCGGCCGGGAGCCGGCTCATGCCGTGGCCGCGCAGGTCGCAGGCGAGGACGCGCATCGACAGGGCCAGCGGCGCCAGGATCGAACGATAGGTGGCGGCGTTCAGGCCGTTGCCGTGCAGGAAGATCACGTCGACCGGGCGGGCGGCGTCGCCGAACTCCAGCGCCGCCATTCCGCCGGCCGGGAGGCGGATCATCCTTCTCCGGGGCTTTTCAACCAGGATGGCGTCCATGGGTCTGCTCGTCTGCTGGGGGAGGTTTAAGCCCGCGAACCGGCGGCTCCAAGCATATTGACCTCGCAACGGGATCGGGCGGAATAACGGCGATGAACCCCATCACCACCACCGGCTACGAGAAAGAGCCCCAGGGCCAGGTGATCGAGCGGCTGCGAAACGCCGGCGTCGAGCTGGTCATCGACGTGCGCGCGGTGGCCGCCTCACGCCGGGCCGGCTTCTCCAAGACCCTGCTCTCAGGCAGCCTGAAGGAGGCCGGGATCGGTTATCTGCACCTGCGCGACCTCGGCACCCCCAAGGCCGGCCGTCAGGCCGCCCGCGCCGGGCGCATCGAGGAGATGAAGGCGATTTTCGAAGAGCAGCTGGCCACCGCGGCAGCCATCGGCGCCCTGGAGCTGGCCATCGAGCAGTCGCTCGGCCGCAAGGCCTGCCTGCTGTGCTACGAGGCCGACCCGGCCTGCTGCCACCGCACCGTCGTCGCCGAACGGATCTCGGCGCGGACGGGGGCGAAGATCGTGCACCTGTAGGCGGGCCCGAAAGCCCGTCCACGGCCACGGCCTCAAACCTCCAGCTCGGCCCCCTCCATGTTCGCGCCGTCGAAACGGGCGCCGTCGACGTCGGCGTCGAGGAAGCGGGCGCGGCGGACATCGGCGCCGCGCAGATCGGCGTGGCGCAGGACGGCGCGGGAAAAGTCGGTGCGCACCAGCCGGCCTTCCATGATCGGCAGAGGCCCCATCTTGGCGCCGCGCAGGTCGGCCCGGTTGAGCTGGGCGTCGCGCAGCCTGGCGCCGCGCAGGTCGGCGCCGCGCAGATCGGTCGAGCGCAGGTCGGCCCCGGTCAGGTCGGAGCCCTGCAGCTGGGCCGCCTTCATGTCCATGCCGAAGAACACCGAGCCGGGGGCGATGAGCGCGGTCAGCTGGCGCTCGGCCAGGCGGCGCAGGGGACGGAAGTCCACCTCGGCCAGGCGGCCGGCCACGCCCTCCTTGCCGTCGCTGTCGCACCAGGCCTCATGGGCGTCGAGCACGGCGCCGAGGGGCTGGTCGTCGATGTAGAAGATCGGCGGCGGCGCCCGCAGGGTGTCGTCCAGGGCTCCCTTGTCGACGGTGGCGTCGGCGATGTTGCAGCCGACCAGCACGGCGCGCTTCATCGAGGCCCCGGTGAAATCGGTCTGGAACAGCTGGGCGTTCGACAGGTTGGCGCCGTCCAGCATGGCGTTGCACAGCCGCGCCCCGCCCAGCTGGGCGCCGGACAGGTCGGCGTCGGAGAAGTCGGTGGCGCAGGCCATGGCCCCGGCCATCTGTGCGCCCTTGAGGCTGGCGCCCGACAGGACGGCGAAATCGAGCTCGCCGGCCCGCTTCTCATGCTTGAGGATGCGGAAGCCCTGGGTCACGTCCTGGAGCGCGATCATCCCCTCGCGCAGGTCGCATTCGGCAAGGTCCGCCCCGGCCAGATTGGCGCCGCGCAGGCAGGCCCCGCGCAGGTCGGCCCGGTGCAGCGAGGCCCGGCGCAGGTCGGCGTCGCGCAGGTCGGCCCCGAACAGCACCGCCCGGTCGAGCTTGGCGTTCGACAGGATCGCCCCGCCCAGCCGGGCGCCGGTCAGCTCGGCGTCGGACAGGTCGACGCCGTCGAGCTCGAAGTTGGACAGGTCGGCATGAGAGAAGTTGGCGCGCACCCCGCCGCTGCGGCCGTCAAGAAAGCGGGCATGGGCGGCGAGCGCCGACCGGACCGTAGTGACATCGAGGAGCTTGACGAGGGCCGGGCGTGACATGGGGAGCGCTTCTGCTGCTGCGCTTCAGTAGCCCTCAGGGATTTAAGGAACCGTTCGCCACGATCCTCGCGCCGTCACCCTGCGAAGCTCAGAACCGCGCGCACGCCCCGGTGATCCGGATCGAGGCTGAGCCGGGTGTCGAGGCTGCGGGCCATGGCGGCCACCACGGTCTGGCCCAGCCCCGTCCCACGGGGCTGGACCGAGGCGGTCATGCCGCGGCCGTCGTCCTCCACCACCAGCTCCAGCCGGCCGGCCCCGTCGCGCTTCAGCACGATCCGCACCTCGCCCGGGTCGTCGGGGCCGTAGGCGTACTTCAGGGCGTTGGTCACCAGCTCGGCGACCACCACCCCGACCGAGACGGCCTTGTCGGTGGCGAGTTGGACCGGTTCGGCCGACAGGCTGATCAGGCGATTGCGCTCGACCCCGGACACCGACTGATCGAGCTCGCTGACCAGGCCGGCCAGATACTCGTCCATCTGCACGAACTGAACGTCGTCGGAGGTGTAGAGCCGGCGATGCACCTGCATGATGGCGCCGATCCGGGCCTCGGTGGCGCGCAGGGCGTGGATCGCCTTGGCGTCGGTCAGGGCCGAGGCCTGCAGGTGGACCAGGGAGGCGACCAGCTGCAGGCTGTTGGCGACCCGGTGGTTGACCTCGCGCAGCAGGACGGCCTGGCGCGAGACAATGGCCTCCAGCCGCTCGTTGGCGGCGCGCAGGGCCTGCTCGGCCTCCTCCTTGCCCCGGCGCAGGCTGACCTGCGACAGGGCCTGCTCCAGGGCGCTGGCCAGGAGGGTTGAGAAGTCCTCGGCGGCGCTCTTGATCACATAGTCCGCCGCCCCGGCCTTCAGCGCCGCCACGGCGATGGCGATCTCGTCCGAGCCGGTGACGTAGACCACCGGCGCGGGATCGGGCAGGGCCTTGAGCTGGGCCAGGGTGTCGAGGCCCAGCTGGCCCGGCATATAGTGGTCGATGGCGATGACGTCGAAGCCGCCGCCGCGGGCGCGCTCGACGCCTTCGGCGCCGTCGTTAACGGTGGTTACAACGAAACCGCGCCGCTCCAGCCCGCGCGACACCAGCCGGCATAGGGCGGCGTCGTCATCGATGTAGAGGACGTGCGGACGAGCCGTCGCGCCCTCTAGGGTCACTTCAGGCTCTCAGGATCGGGCACCTGGATCACGGCCAGGAACAGGCCGAGCTGACGTATGGCGGCGGCGAAGGCTTCATAGTCGACGGGCTTGGTGATGTAGACGTTGCAGCCCAGGTCGTAGCAACGCTGGATCTCGACCTTGTCGTCGGTGGTGGTCAGCACCACCACGGGCGTGCGGCGCAGCTTCGGGTCCGCCTTGATCTTCACCAGGATGTCCGTCCCGCTCATGTCGGGCAGGTTGAGGTCGAGCAGGATCAGGGCCGGGCCGTTGAGGGACGGGCCCTCCCGATCATTGAACAGGAAGTCGAGCGCCGAGGTGCCGTCCAGGAAATGGCGCACCGCGTTGTTGATGCCGGCGCGCCGGACATTGCGCTCGATCAGCCGGGCGTGACCCTCATCGTCCTCGACCATGACGATGGTGACGGGCTGGTGGTCGGTCACGTTACTCTCCGGCTTGTCGAACTAGGACGCGGGGCAGAGAGAGGCGGAATGTCGAGCCTTGGTCAAGCGCCGACACGCAGTCGATCAATCCGCCCAGCCGGTAGACCAGGGCCCGCACATGGGCGAGGCCGATGCCCTCGCCCGCCTGATCCTGGGCGCCTGCCCGGCGGAACAGCTCGAAGATGCGTTCGTGATCCTTGGGGTCGATGCCGCGCCCATTGTCCTCAACCTCGAAATGCACCCGCGCGCCCTCCTCCCGGCCGCGGATCCGCACCTGGCCCGGGCGGCCGGGCTTGAGGTATTTGAGGGCGTTTTCGACCAGGTTGGAGATGACCTGTTCGGTCGCCACTCGGTCTCCGACGATGTCGGGCAGCGGCCCCTCGATCTCGACCTGGGCCCCGCGATCGTCCGCCTGCTGCTTCATGCTCTGAACGACGCCATCGACCAGGGCGTCCATCTGCAGGGGCTCCGGGTTCAAGGTGCGGCGCCCCTCGCGCGACAGCTTCAAGATGGCCGAGATCAGCCGATCCATCTTTTGTGTCGAGGAGCGGATGAACCCGATCGATTCGGGCAGGTCGAGATCCACCGCGTCGGCCGCATCCTTGCTGACGAGTTCCGGCGCCTTGAGCTTCACCTCGTCCATCATCCGCCGGAGGGGGCCGGAGGCGGTCTCAAGCTCGCTGGTGAAGCCCATGATATTGACCAGGGGCGAGCGCAGGTCGTGGCTGACGATATAGGCGAAGCGCTGGATCTCTGCGTTGGCGCGGGTCAGGTCGGCCGTGCGTTCGCGCACCGCCGATTCGAGGCCCTCGTTCAGCCGGCGCAGCGCGCCGCGGGACCGGGTGAGGTCGCGGGCGAAGCGGCGCATCACCAAGGTCGAGCCGATCGCCAGCACCGCCAGCAGCAGGCCGCCGATCACGACCACGACCAGCAGGGCCCGGCTGTTGGCGGTCTGCCGATCCGACCGCTGCGCCAGCAGGGCGCGCTCCTCCGCGGCCATCTGGGCGCTCGCGAGGCGCATCTCGTCGAGCACCTCGAACTCCCGGGGCGCCTGGAAAGCGGCGATCCCGGGGGCGAGGCCGCGGGCGTTGCGCGTGGCGATGGAGCTTTCGATCAGCCGGACCTTTTCCCGCTGCAGAATTTCAAGCCGGTCGATGCGGCGCTGCTGCTCAGGATTGTCGGCGGTCATTTCCCGGACCGACTGAAGCGTCGGCGACAGGGCGGCGATTGTTTCGCGGTAGATGCCCGTGTAACCGCTCTGGCCGGCGAGAAGAAAGCCGCGCCGGGCCGCCTCCGCCCGCTCCAGCAGCACCCGGTAGTCGGCGATCTTCCCCTCGACCTCGTAGGTGTGATCGACCAGGCGCTGGAACTCCTGGGCGCGGATCAGCATCCATCCCGTTGCAGCCGCCACCCCGCCCATGATCAGGAAGCCGATCAGCATGGAGCCGATCAGGGTCCGGGCGACGAGCCGTTCCGACAGGATCTTGGCGTCGGCTTCGGCTCGCGCCTGGGTCATCTGCTGCATAAAATTCTCCGCCTCGCTAATGCCGTAGCCGCCTCGGCAGGAGGAACTCAAGCGTGGCTATGACGATCCTGCCAGCCCCGATCGGCCGCGACAAGATTTCAGGCGGGCGGAAGTATAAGAACCGATCAGAACCTGTTAATACATGTGTAGATGTAGTTAATATTTCTCCGGAAACGCCAGATACAAGCGTCGCCACGTCGTTTACACAGATTTTATTTCCGCCCGCAGGAACTCCAGCCCTCCAGCGGGGTTAACGGTGGCGGAAGAGGAGACTGCTGTGGCCCAGGCGCACAAAGCCAAGCCGACGGTGCTGGTGGTTGAGGACGACGAGCTGATCCGCGAAATCGTCTGCGACGTGCTGGAAGACCCCGAGTTCGACGTCCTCAGCGTGAACTCCACCCAATCGGCGATCCGGGCGCTGGACAGCGGCGCAGACATCGTCGCCGCCTTCCTGGACGTGGACCTGAAGGACCAGGGCGGCGGCTATGTCGTGGCCCGTCACGCCCGCCTGCTGCATCCCTCGCTGCGGGTGATCTACACCTCCGGCGGCGGGCGCGCCGACCACCAGGTGGAGCGGGTGGAAGGCAGCACCTTCGTGCCCAAGCCCTACGCCCCCAGCCAGGTGCTGGCGATGATCCAGGACGCGGTGCATGAGGCCGAGGCCGCCCGTCACTGAACGTCCGACCCGCTGGGGGGTTTAAGCCCTGAACAGGGCCTGGAACACATGACTACGCAAGACGACGCGCTCGTGGCCCTTCTGCGGGCGCTGAACGGGCGCGCCTATCATTTCGTCACTCCCACGCCGGCGACCCACGCCCGGGTGCTGGCTCGGCCGGGCCGTCGCCGGGCGCGCACCCTGGCCGATGCGCTGGGATGGAGCCTGCCGTTCGAGCCCGGCGGGCTGGACGCGGAGGTCGAGGCGCTGCTGCGCGACGGCGGCGCCCTGGAGGAGACCGGGGACGGCCTGAAGAGCCTGCTGCGGGTATCGAGCCTGGACGGCGGCCTCTACCTGCATTCCGCCTATCCGACCGAGGCGGAGGACGCCGTCTTCTTCGGCCCGGACAGCTATCGCTTCGCGGCCTTCATCGCCGAACAGCTCAAGCCGCCGATCCCCGACCCGGTCCGCATCGTCGATATCGGGGCGGGCTCCGGCGTGGGCGCCCTGACCGCCGCCAGGTTGCGCCCCCACGCCCGTCTCACCCTCACCGACGTGAATCCGCAGGCCCTGCGTCTGGCCCGCCTCAACGCCATTGTCGCCGGCGTCGAGGTCGAGACGCTGGAGACCAGCGGGCTGCAGGCGGTGGAGGGGCCGCTCGACCTGGTTCTGGCCAACCCGCCCTACATCGCCGACGACGGCGGCGGGCGAAACTATCGCGACGGCGGCGACATGCACGGGGCCAGGCTGTCGCTGGACATGGCCCGCGAGGCGGCAGAACGCTTGGCGCCGGGCGGACGGCTGCTGCTCTACACCGGCTCGGCCATCGTGGACGGACGCGACGCCCTGCACGAGGCCCTGAAGCCGGCGATGGCCGAGGCCGGCTGCCGGCTGAGCTATCGCGAACTCGACCCCGACGTGTTCGGCGAGGAGTTGGACAAGCCGGCCTATGCCCAAGTCGATCGCATCGCCTTGGTGGGAGCGGTCGCGGTGAAGGACGCTGGCTAGGTCGCCACCGCGTCCATCAGGCTGCCAGTGTACTGGGCGTGGCCGACATGGGTCATACGGGTCTGGAAGTCGGCCCAGACCTCGCCGCCCAGGTCGCGCCAGCGGCGGCAGAAGGCATAGTCCTCGGAGAGGTGCTCGCGGTTGTCCGGCTCGATCATGGTCTCGAAGAACATCACCGTCTCCTTGGGCGGGGCGTTCATGTCGGTGATGGTGCAAGCCAGGTCCGGATAGGCGGCCGCGATCGCGGTCAGCACCTCGCGGCGGATCAGCATGAAGCCGGTGGGGAGATAGGCGACCTGGCCGAAGCCGTCCTCCAGCTCCACGCTCTGGGTCTCAGACGGGGCGAAGCGGACCACGTAGCCAAGGGCGGCGGCCTGGATGTCCTTCACCCCGCGCCGCACCGCGTCCGGCACCTTCTCCCACATCGTCTTCTTGAGCGGATACACCCCGCCGACCAGGGGCTTGTCGAAGGCCAGCAGGCGGAACAGGTGCTCCGGATCGAATCCGATGTCGGCGTCGACGAACAACAGATGGGTGTGGTCGGTCTCCAGGAAGTCGCCGGCCATGCGGCTGCGGGCCCGGGTGATCAGGGCGTCGCCGCCCGTCAGCCGGATCTCCAGCCCGACCCCCCGCGCGGCGCAGGCCGCCTGCAGCTTCAGCAGGGCGTCGAAGAAGACGATACTGGCCATGCCCCCATAGCAGGGCGTGCAGACCTGGACCGAGACGCGGGGCGCGGCTTGAGGCGACATCGACTGGCTCCGAAGGACGGCTCGACCGTCACGGATGGCGGGTAGAACCTCGGCGACGCCCGGGGTCAAGCCGTCGCTGTCGCCGCATTCGTCGCGAGCCGGACCTGCGCCCGCCGAGACGGCGATCAGCAACTAAAGAACACCTTATCAACCATCGAGCGCGCTTTCTTGCCGCACGCCAGAACAATCATCCGGTCTTGAGGCCCAATATTGCGCATGACATGAATCGCCGTGGAAAAGCGGGGGCCCTCGTTCTTCCCAGAGTGGAAGTAGCGTCATGGCGGTGAGCACCAACGGCAAGGCGTCCCTGCCCATCGCTCAGGGCGCCGATCGCCTGTTGAGCGGCGGATCGTTCGCCAGCGGCGGCTGGGCGGGAACCACCCTCACCTATTCCTTCCGCGCCAATGCGCCGGCCACGATGCCCGACGACACCAGCGGCTTTTCCACCTTCAACGCGGCCCAGATCCGCGGCGCCGAGCTGGCCCTCCAGGCCTGGGCCGACGTGGCCGCCATCACCTTCCAGCGGATCGGCGGCGGAGACAGCGGCCCGGGCGCCTATTCCGACGGCGGCACGATCCGGTTCGCCAACTATGGCGCCGGCAAGGACGGCGCGGCGGCCTTCACCTACCTGCCCGGCCCCACCGGCGCGCGCGCGGCCTCGAGCGTGCAGGGGGATGGCTGGTACAACAGCGCCCTGTCCTACAACACCGCCCCGGCCCTCCATAACTACGGCCAGAAGGTGCTGATCCACGAGATCGGCCACGCGCTGGGGCTGGACCACCCGGGCGACTACGACGGCGCGGGGGCCGACATCACCTACGCCAGGTCGGCCCAGTTTTTCGAGGACAGCCGTCAGTACACGGTGATGAGCTACTTCTCCGAGAGCAACACCGGCGGCGCCTTCGCCGGCCGGTACGCCTCCACGCCCCTGGTCCTCGACATCGCCGCCATCCAGGCGCTGTACGGCCCCAACATGAGCGCCTTCCTCGGCGACACCACCTACGGCTTCAACGCCAATGCCGACCGGCCCTGGCTGCAGGCGGAGGGCCCCGGCGCCCGGTTGATCTTCTGCGCCTGGGACGCCGGCGGGACCGACACCTTCGACTTCTCCGGCTACAGCCAGGCCCAGAGCATCGACCTGAACCCGACCGCCTTTTCGGACGTGGGCGGGATGGTCGGCAATGTCTCCATCGCCGCCGGGGCGAGCATCGAGAACGCGGTGGGCGGCTGGGGCGCCGACAGGATCGCCGGCAACACGGCCGGCAACTACATCCGCGGCATGAACGGCGACGACAGCGTCTTCGGCGACGCCGGCGACGACGACCTGAACGGCAACCAGGGCGCCGACACCGTCGACGGCGGCGAGGGCGGCGACACGGTCCGCGGCGGCCAGGGCGGCGACCTCGTTCTGGGCGGCGGCGGCGACGATCCGCACGTGAACGGCAACCTCGGGAACGACACGGTCCGCAGCGGCGACGGAAACGACACCGTCTATGGCGGCCAGGGAGCCGACCACCTGTTCGGGGGCGACGGCAACGACCTGCTCTCGGGCGACATCGGCGACGACGCCCTGGCGGGCGGAGCGGGCGCCGACTGGTTCCGGATCGCGGCCGGCGGCGGACACGACTGGGTCGCCGACTTCTCGCTAGGCCTGGGCGACAAGATCGTCCTCGCCCCAGGGACCGTCTACAGTCTCGGGGGCTACCAGAACCAGATGGTGATCACCCTCTCCGGCGGCGAGTCGATCGGCCTGGCGGGCGTGGCGCCCGCCTCGCTCTCGGGCGAGTGGCTGATCTTCGCCTGACCTAGCGCAAGCCCGGCTGTTCCGTCAGGATGCCGCCGGGTTCGCGCTCCCTGTTCGGCGCTGCTTTTCGATCGAGGCTGACTTGGCTTCCCGCCTGGCGATTTACCACCCTGCGGGCCGGCTCGGCCTGACCGAGAATCCCTTCGGCAAGGACATGGCCAACCTCGAGCTGTTTCGGGCGCTCGCCCGCCACGGCGGCTTCGAGCGGCTCGACTTCCTGACCCACGTGGCGGTGAGCCCCGGAGACGTGGCCAAGGGGCTGGAGGGCGGCCTGGCGCCCGGCACGCGGCTCGGCGCGTCAGGCATCCTGAACCAGCAGGCGGCGAGCGAGGCCGGCGCCCTGCTGCGCGGGCACGCGGATCTGCGCGAACTCGCCTGGCTCCGCCGCCGCTCCGTCGGCGACCGCGGCTACAGCCTGATGGGCCTGGTCCACACCCTGGCGCCCCCAGCGATGCGCACCGAGACGGCCCTGCACGCGGTCGCCCCGGTCTATCCCTGGGACGCCCTGATCTGCACATCGCCGGCGGTGCAGGACCACCTGACCGGGATGTTCGATCAGTGGACGGACTATCTCGCCGAGCGGTGCGGCGGCGCGCCGCCGCCGCGGCCGCGGCTGCCGCTGATCCCCCTCGGTGTGGACGGGGGCGCCTTCGTGGCCATGGCCGACCGGCCGGAGGCGCGGGCGGGCCTGCGCGCCGAACTCGGGGTCGGCGAGGACGAGGTGCTGGTCCTCTGGGTCGGGCGCCTGTCGTACTTCGAGAAGGCCTTTCCCCAGCCGATGTTCAGGGCGGTCGAAGAGGCGGCGCAGCAGGCGGGCAAGAGGATGCACTTCGCCCTGGCCGGATGGTTCCCGGGCGGCGACAAGGAGCGGGCCCTTTATCAGAGCGCGGCGACGGCCTATGCGCCTTCCGTGTCCGTGCACTTCCTCGATGGCAATGACCGGCCGCTGCTCGGCCGGCTGTGGGCGGGGGCCGACATCTTCCTGTCCCTGATCGACAACATCCAGGAAACCTTCGGCATCACCCCGCTCGAAGCCATGGCCGCCGGCCTGCCGGTGGTGGCCAGCCACTGGGACGGCTACCGCTACACCATGCGCGACGGGGTGGAGGCCTTCCTGATCCCCACCCTTGGCGGCCCTGAGGGCTTGCTGGGCCGCGCGATCGGTGCGCGCCATACGCTCCTGATCGAGAGCTACCAGTCCTTCGTGGGCACGGTCGCCCAGCACACCGCCGTCGACGTCGGGCGCGCCGCCAAGGCTATCGCCGACCTCGCCGCCTCGCCCGAGCTGCGGCGCACGATGGGCGCGGCCGGACGCGAGCGGATCCGCACCGCCTTCGACTGGCCCGTGGTCGTCGCCCAGTACAAGGAGCTGATCGACGAGCTGACTGCTGTCCGCCTGGCCTCGGCCGACATCGTCTCGCGCCACCCGATGGACCCAGTGAAGGGCGATCCCTTCCGCGATTTCGCCGGCTTCGCCACCGCCGTAATGGACCTGCGCACCGTCCTGTCGGTGCGGTCCGGCGTGGGCGCCGGCGACCTCGACCGCGCCCAGGCCCAGCCGTTGGACATGGCCTATGGCTTCTGGCGCGCGCCGCTGCCGCAGGCGCGGGAGGCGCTGGACTTCATCGCGTCTCGGGGATCGGCGACCGTGCAGGCCGTCCTCGAACGGGCGCCGGCGCCTGATCGGGCCAGGCTGCAGCTCAGCCTGGTGTGGATGTGCAAGCTGGGCCTCCTCGACTGGCGATGAGCCGGCTCAGGCCGGCCGGCGCATCACCGTGACCAGATCATTGTGCCGCGGCACGCCGTAGCGGTCGTTCTCGCCCCAGCGCTGGAACTGCTCGGCCACGTCCAGCCCCGCCTCCCGCGCCATGCGCGCGAACAGCCGGCCCGAGACCGGCGAGCGCCAGCCGTCGATGCGTTCCTGCGCCCCGATCGAGAGCAGGCGGTAGACATAGGTCCAGAACGGCCCCCAGTGGCGCATGCCGGCCATCCACAGGGTCTCGTGACGCCGGTTGGCGTGGTGGATCACCGCCAGGCCGCCGGGCTTCAGCACCCGGCGGAAATCGGCGAGGTAGCCGGCGATGTCGGCCGGGGCGATGTGGACGAAGCTGTCGAACGACCAGACCAGGTCCAGCTGCCCGTCCAGGCCGGCGGGCAGGCTGCGGCCGTCGGTGACGTGGAACTCCATGTCCGGGCGGCCGGCGTAACGCTCGCGGCAATGCTCCAGGCAGGTGGGGCTGAGGTCGACGAGGATCAGCCGCCCGGCCCGCTCGGCCAGGTAGCCGGTCCAGCGTCCGTGTCCGGGGGCGATCTCCATCGCCGCCCCGCCCTTGGGCAGGTAGGGGAGGATCAGCCGCTCGACGAGGGAGGCCTTCCACTCTTCGTAGGGCACGCCGCAGACGACGGCCTGGCCCTTCCACTCGTCCCCGTCCTCGGGCCAGGCGTGGGCCTGGTCCCACATGTTCAGATTCTCGGCGACCGAGTTGGAGGTCATGGACGAAGGCGCTCCGGTTGCTGGCTTTAGTCTAGGCGGAGCCACCTCCAAACGAAAGGAGCCCGGCGTTCCCGCCGGGCTCCCCGTCGTCCAGTGGTGCTGGTCGCTTACGGGTTGGCGACGGGGGCCGAGGCCACCGGAGCCGCAGTGCCCGAGGCGCCCGCGAAGTTGATGTTGATGGTCGAGCGGCGGTTCAGGGGTTCCTTCACCCCGTCGCCGGTGGCGACCGCAGGTTCGGTTTCACCCTTCCAATCGACCGACATGACCGACTGGTTGACGCCCAGGCCCACCAGGGCGTCGGCGACGGCTTTCGCACGGCGCTCCGACAGGCGGATGTTGTACTGCAGCGAGCCGGAGGTGTCGGCGTGGCCGATGACCACCACCTGGGTGGCGTTCCCCTGGGCGGCGTACTGGGCCGCTTGCTGGATCACCGCCTGGGCGTCCGTCGTCAGGATCGACTGATCGAACGGGAAGTAGACGATGAAGGCCCGGGCCTCGATCGCCGGAGGCGGCGGGGGAGGCGGCGGCGGGGGAGGCGGCGGCGGCGGCGGGGGCGGCGGAGGCGGCGGGGGCGGCGGAGGGGGCGGCGGCGGCGCCATGGTCTTGTCGCCGAAGCGGTAGGTCACGCTCGCCCCGATGAACGGGAAGTAGCGCAGGTACTTGGTGCCGTCGCCGTTGAGCGGGTGCTCGAGAGCC
>NCED01000025.1 GCA_002280485.1 Caulobacterales bacterium 32-69-10 | reverse complement strand
CATGCCCTTGATGTTTCTGATGTCTGTTCTGGCCTTGGCTGATACCTCGCCACGTCCTTTCGGCTTGCCGCTTGATTGCGACCTCGGGCGAACTTGCGAGATACAGAACTATGTGGATCGCGATCCTGGGCCCGGAGCCAAGGACTACCGTTGTAGCTCGCGGACCTATGAGGCGCATTCGGGCACGGATTTCAGGATCCTGGACATGCGGGCGCAGAAGGCCGGCGTAGCGGTCTTGGCGGCCGCAGACGGTAAGGTCCTGCGAATCCGCGATGGCGTTGCCGATGTCTCAGTGCGCGAAGCCGGAGCCGTGCTGGGCCAGGAGTGCGGCAACGGCTTGGTCATTGAGCATGCTGACGGACTGTCCACACAGTACTGCCATATGGCAAAGGGCAGCCTGGCCGTAAAGCCAGGTATGACGGTGAAGGCTGGGGCCAAGCTGGGCCTCGTCGGCCTTTCGGGAAATACCGAATATCCTCATCTGCACTTCACGGTTCGCCGAGGGGGCGCTGTGATTGATCCGTTCGCGCCTGACGCGACTGGCGGGCCAAACCAATGTGGAGGCGGCAAAAGCCTTTGGCGGGCGTCACCGCCGTACAAGGCTGGTGCGGTCCTAAATGTCGGGTTTGCCGCAGAACCCGTCAGCCTGGCCGCAGTGGAGGCGGGCGTCGTTCCGCCAACAGGTTCCTCTAACGCTCTGATCGCCTATGTCCGCGCGATCGGACTGCAGGCTGGCGACCAACAAAGCCTCAGTCTTCACGCGCCCAATGGCGCGATACTTGCCAAGACGGACACTCCCCCCCTTGCAAGAGATCAGGCTCAACGTCTGTTGTATGTGGGGAAGCCTCGCCCCTCGACGCGATGGGGCAAGGGCCGCTACGAGGCAGTTTATCGTGTGGTGCGTAAAGGCGCGCCCGTGATCGAACGACGTTGGACCATAGCGCTATAAGCCTGTTTTCACAGTCCGGTCGCTCGCCTTCGCGAGCTAGCTGGTTTCTCTTAAAATCTAGATTCCTTGACCCTGGCGGGCTCGATTCCTTCTGTGTTGAAGGCGTCTATTCAGACCGCGATATGGTCTGATCGAGGCAGGATCGTTACGATCTGGTACTTCGCCATCCACAACAGCCCACGCTCTACAAAGAGCCTGCGCTCCACCGGAAACAAATTCGTCAGATCTGCAACGCGAAGCTTGGGTGTGCGCGACAGACACTCAATTATCCGATCCATCTCCAGCTTGGAGGGCAAAAGAGCCCCGCCGTGATTGGTCAAGCTGCTGCGAATGAGTGGGCCAAGCGATTGTGCAGACTGGCCCGGTGTAAGAGCGACCATAGTGGTCGCGGTCAGCCACTCGGTGGGGTAGCCGCCAAAAAGATGAAACGGATCGAGGCGGCGCGGATTCCGCGCGAGGTTACGAGGCGCCGCCTGTTCCGGCCCTGCGCGACCCCGCCGCGTATTCATCTCATCCCACAAGGCTTCATATTGCGGAATGATCGCCGACCAATCGAAAATTTGCCGCGCCCGCGTCTGAGCGGCCTGCCCCATTGTCCGGCGAAGATCGTAGCTGGCGACCAGGTCGGCGATCGCCTGAGCGGCCTCGCCCAGGTCAACAGCCGTGACTTGGCTGGCTGAGCCAACATAGGCGTCGTAGTTTATCCAGTCGCTCGCCGCGCGATACGCCAGGTCTTCGCCAAGGCCGGCGCGCGGGGCGTAGGTGGCGATGCGATAGCCATCAACACCATGACGAACGGTGTCGCGATAGCCGTTCCAGTCGCTGATCACGTTGGGCAGTCCTGCGGCCATGGCTTCGACCGGGGTCAGACCAAAAGTCTCCTGAATATTGTCCGACAGCGAGAAAAAGATGTCTCCCACGGACCAGATGGAAAACCGAACATCCGCGCGGCGACCATCGACCACGCGATAGATGACGTCGGGACAGAATGCCGCCGTTTCGTCGTGATAGGTCTTGTTCAGGGCTTCACTACCGGCCCAACCGGCCTGCACCCAGGCGATCTTCTTACCGGTCAGCTCGACGGCTCGCTGCAAGGCCATCGCCATGGGAGCGGGGTTCATCTTGGCGCGGACATTGAACCGGCCGACATAGAGCACAACAACGGCGTCATCCGGGATATCGAGCTCGCGCCGCCAATTCTGGCGACTGGCGTCCGATACCGAAAAATCGTCGACGTTTACGCCCAAGGGTATCGTGATCAGCTCCGGCGTGGGCAATCGTGTTGCGCCCAAGCGGATCTGGAGATCATCGCGAACTGCTTCCAGCTGAAGATCAACGCTGGCCCGCACGGCCTGGGATGTGCAGATCAGGAAGTCCCAGGGTTCCAGCGGCGCTGTCATCATGTCCGCCAGCATGTCGGTGACATCGGACGAGGCCGTAGTGTGCGTGATCCCGCTAATGCCGTAGCGATTTGAAGCCCGTATGGACCGTCTGGCCCAGGCTTCGCGCGCCAGTCGAGGCGAGGCCATGTGAACGGAGCCCGCATCGCCGAGACCCAAGCGATCATGTCTGGCGATCCATTTCACAGGCCGATCAATGGCGCCGATGGCCTGAACAAAGGCATCCAGTTCGGCGACCGGTCGGTCGGCCACATTCCAGAAATGGATGTCTTCGCTGCGTGCGTGTCGCAGATAGCCGCGCAGGAACCCCTCCCCCGCCGACTGCCGGCCCATCAAGGCCGGCCCCTTCGTGTTGAAGGCTTCGGGGTTCAGATACAGCGCTACATTGGTCATAGACCGCAATTCCTCCGCGTCAGCCCGGCACGCGGGGTCTGTCGGTTCAGCCAATGACGACACCGCCCCCCGTTGTCGAGGCCAAAAAAAAGGGGGCCGCCCCGAAGGACGGCCCCCAATCTTGGATGGTCTAAACTTAGATGAAGTTTCCAACCACGAGGTTGGCGGCAGTTACGGCCGTCAGCAACACCGCATCTTCAATCGTGCCGTCGTTGTTGGCATCGAAGAAGACGTAGGTATCGGCATTAACCTGGATGGCAACAACGTCCGCATTCGCGCCAGGAGTGGCAACGAGGCCCTGGGCCGTCGCAAGAGCGATGGCATAGGTGGACGCAGCAGTACCAACGGTCAGCGCGATCGTACCAGTCTCTGTGATATCGATCGTGTCCGCAGCAGAACCAGCAACGAAGTCGGTGATGGTGTCGATTGCACCGACCGAGGTGCCCGAGTCGCCGAGAGCGAACACGAACCGGTCATTGCCAGCATCACCAGTCAGCGTATCCGTACCCGTACCACCGTTGACCGTGTCAGCGTCGGCGCCAGCAACGATCGTGTCAGCGCCAGCACCGCCCGAGAGCGTATCAGCGCCAGCGTCGCCCGTGATCGTGTCGGCATCTGCGCCGCCAAGGATCGTGTCCGCCAGAGCGCCGCCGGTGAGCGTATCGTCACCCGCACCGCCGCTGATGGTGTCGAGACCGCCACCGCCAACGATCGAGTCGGAGCCGTTATCGCCGTTCAGCTTATCAGCACCAGCGCCGCCGGCGATGATGTCAACGCCTTCGCCGCCGTTAACCGTGGCCGCATCAGTGATCACGGTGATGGTGTCGTTACCGTCGCCACCGTTGATGGTGTCAGCACCGCCGCCACCGTTGATGGTGTCAGCACCATTGTCGCCGCCGAGGATGTCGCCACCAGCGCCGCCGGTGATGGTGTCAGTACCTTCGCCGCCGTTGATGGTCACCGCAGCCGCGCCACTGGTGAGCACGTCGTTGCCGTCGCCACCATTGATGGTGTCAGCGCCGCCGCCGCCCAGAACCGAGTCAGCGCCTTCGCCGCCGATGATGCTGGCCGTGCCGCCGGTCACCACGAAGGTGTCGTTACCGGCGCCGCCGTCGAGGGTGTCAATACCGCCGACCGTAGCCAGGATGCGGTCATTGCCTTCGCCGCCGAACACCAGGTCGCTGCCGTCGCCGCCATCGATGGTGTCGTTGCCGGCGTCGCCGTTGACGGTGTCAGCATCAGCGCCGCCGGAGACGGAGTCGTTGCCTTCGCCGCCATTGACGAAGTCGGAGCCAGCGCCGCCCTCGACGTAGTCGTCACCGGCTTCACCGTTGACGGTATCGCCTTCGGTGCCGCCGTCGAGGGTGTCGTTACCCGCGCCGCCATAAACGAAGTCGGAGCCCGCGCCCACGCCGAAGACGACGTCATCGCCATCAGCGCCGAGGATGGTGTCGTTGCCAGCAGCGCCATCGATGCTGTCATTGCCCAGGTCGCCGGTGACGTAGTCGTTGCCGGTGCCACCGTCCATGGTGTCGAGGCCTTGACCGCCCAGAAGGGTGTCATTGCCGGCGCCGCCGTTGACGACGTCATCGCCGAGATTGCCGTGGACGTAGTCGTTCTGGTCTTGACCATCGATGGTGTCGTTGCCTTGACCGCCCAGCAGGGTGTCAGAGCCATTACCGCCGAGGATCGAGTCGTTACCAAGAGCGCCCTGGACCGAGTCGTTGTCGAAGCCGCCGTCGATGGTGTCGTTGCCGGCGCCACCGTTGACCACATCGTCGCCGTTGCTGGCGGCGATGGTGTCATTGCCGTTGCCCGACGCAACGTTGTCGTTGCCCAGGCCAGCCAGGATGCTGTCATCACCGTTGCTGGTCGAAACGACGGTGTCGTTGCCTTCGCCGGCGTCGATGGTGCTGCTTTCGGTGCCGCCGTCGAGATAGTCGTCGCCGTTAGCGCCAAACAGGGTGTCGGCGCCTTGGCCGCCCATCAGGGTGTCAGCGCCGTTGTCGCCGACGATCGAGTCAGCTTCCAGATCGCCCGACAGATAGTCATCACCGTTGCCGCCATCCAGGGTATCGCCCTGATTGCCGCCCATGACGGTGTCGGCGCCTTCGCCACCCGAGATCGAGTCGGTGCCGAGGTTGCCGTTGATGTAGTCATTGCCAGCGCCGCCGACGATCGTGTCGGTGTTTTGGCCGCCGTAGAGGGTGTCAGAGCCAGCGCCGCCAACGAGGGTGTCGTTGCCTTGGTTGCCCTGCACGGTGTCGTCGCCGTCGCCGCCTTCAAGGCTGTCAGCGCCTTCGCCGCCGAAGATCATGTCGGCGCCATTAGCGCCGGTGATGATGTCGTCGCCATTGGCGCCGAGCAGAAGGTCAGCCAGCGCGCCGCCGGCCAGGCCATCAGCGCCCGTGGTGCCATAGGCGAACACGCTGCCGTCCGTGAACGACACCGAACCCGCACCGTCGATCTGCGACGTGAAGAAGGTCAGCGACTTGGCGCCCAGCGTCAGGGTGATCTTTTCTTCCACCGCAGGCGTCGCGCCTTGAGCCGGAACCGCAGCAGTGATCGTGTAGGTCAGTTGCGTTGCGGTGCCGGTCGCAAAAACCAGGTCATCGCTCGCACCCGACGCCGACGCCCCACCCCCAAGACGGGAACATATCGGCGCAAACCCAGCCTTCTGCCGCTTTTAACGGAGGCTGAGATTATTACAACCCAGCCGGATGGTTGCCCAAACGCGAGCCAAGCGCAACTCCGTTAAGGCTGGGGCCGTAGCATCCGCATCGACGCCTCCTAAAAGCATCAGATATAGATATGGCGCCTATGCTCAAAGGGGGAGCCCTCGCAATACAATATTTTTGTGTAATTTGTGATAATTATATTATATAATTTCTATATTTGAAAGGATAGTCCAGTTTTTTCGTTGAAAATGAGCTGATCTAGAGCAAAAACTTCCTTTAGATATTCTCTATCTTCCACAGATATACTATTTTGCAGGCCAACATCTTTCCCTATGTGGCTTTCTTTTATTTCGAAGGTTAAAAAGTGGGGTGCGTTTAAAAAATCACACACTCTGCCCAAAATCCGGCCGGGCGAAAGACGCAGGTCCTCTGAACGTAAAAAGAGCGCTTGCTCCTTAGGGAAAAGATTGAGCAGACGTTGAACTTGGGCGCCGTAAAAGCCCCGCTCGACATAGCTGAACTCACGATGATGTCCTGGAGCTGACGGATCACCATTAACGCGATGGCGCCCCTCCCGTATGCACCATGCGAAAGGCTCCGTTTCAGCCCCACGAGCGTATTCCATTCTCCAGTGCGACCAGGCTCTTTCAATCGGGTTTCGGAACACCAATACGAGCTTCATCGCTGAATTATAGTCCGCAATCCGCTCAAAGCAGCGCGGCCAGTAGGTATAGATCGGGGTGGCCTCGCCCCACTGAGCCTGCTCCCGTCCTGCGAACAGGGCGTGGTACGGACGATAGTCCGGCGCTGTCCAGTCAACGGCGCCTTCGTCGTCGAAGAAGTGGGCCTCCTTGATCGCCGGCAGGGCCAGGTCGGGATGGTCGTTCAGATAGTCGAACAGCGCCGTGGTGCCGCCCTTCTGCACGCCGGCCACCAGGAACGAGACCCTCTTGGACATGGCGGCGGCTATTGCTCGCGCATCGAGTTGTCCAGAACCATGCCGATCGGCTGCAGCAGATACGACATGATCGTCCGCTTGCCGGTCTGGATCATCGCGGTGGCCGGCATGCCCGGGTAGAGCTTGACGCCCTTGGGCAGCGTCTTGAGGTCCTCGGGCAGGATGCGCAGGTCGGCGCGGTAATAGGAGCCGCCCTTTTCGGTGACCAGGGCGTCGGCCGAGACCGTCAGGACCTCTGCCCTCACCTTGCCGACCTTGTAGGCGCTGTAGGCGCTGAGCGAGACCTCGGCGGTCATGCCGGGGCGAACCTCGTCAATGTCGCTGGGCTTGACCTCGGCGCTGACCACCAGGGGCGCGTTGCTGGGCACCACGTCCATCAACGGCTCGCCAGACACCGCAACACCGCCGATCGTGTGCTGGCTGAGATTGAGGACATAGCCGTTCGACGGCGACAGGACCCGGGTCGCGGCCAGGGCCTCCTTGGCGGCGTTCAGGCGGGGGGCCAGGTCGGCAAGGCGGCCTTCGGCGTCGCGCAGGCCGGTGGCCGCCTCGCTGGCGCGCTGCTCGTAGATCTGGGCCAGTTGCAGGCGGGTTTCCCCGGACTGCTGCTGGTTCCGGTTCATTTCGGCGATAAGCGCGCCGCGTCGGCCGCCGATTTCGGCCAGCTGGCGCTGCAGGCGCAGAATCAGGGTCTTGGGCGCAAAGCCCTTTTCATAGAGCGTTTGATAGCCCTTCAGCTCCTCGGCGATCAGGGCGATCTGCGAGTCGATCGACTCCAGCTGGAGCTGCAGGCCCGACTTGGTGGACAGCAGCTGCTCCAGGCGCTGGTTGAGGATCGCCGACTGACCGTCCACGGCCGCCAGGCGCGAGGTGAAGACCAGGGTTTCGTTCTGGATGACCGCCGCCACACGCGGATCGCCCCGGCGCACGGCCAGGTCCGGCGGCAGTTGCAGGCTCCGCTTGTTGGAGACCTCGGCCAGGAACCGCGCCCGCTGAATCTCGAGATTGTCGTGCTGGTTGCCCAGAACGTCGACCTGGGCCTGGGGAACGGTGTCATCAAAGCGCATCAGCAACTGGCCGGCCTTGACGATGTCGCCGTCGCGCACGGCGATGGCGCGCACCACGCCGCCGTCGCGGGTCTTGAGCGTCTTGCGATTGGCCTCCACGCGGATCACGCCATTGGCCACCACGGCGCCCCGGATCGGCGCGAGGCTGGCCCAGAGGCCCAGACCCACGACACAGACGGCGATGACCACCATGCCAGCCACAATCGGCGCGCGCAGGCTGGCCCGGGCCTGGGCGCTCATCGGGCCCTCGGCGGCTCCGCCGACGACGGGCGGGTCCAGCCGGGGCGGCTCGTCCAGGAAGCGGCTGAGTTTGGGGATCATGACTTGGCCTCAATCGCCTTGGCGGGCGCCGGGGTCGCTGGCGCGCCCTTGGCGTTGGCCGCCAGACGGTCCAGCACCGCCTGGCGCGGCCCATACATATCGACGCGACCATCGCGCAGCACGAGCAGGCGATCGGCCGTAAGCAGCAGGCTTGGCTTGTGGGAAATAACGATCACGGTGGCGCCGCGCGCCTTCATGGACGCGATGGCCTGGGTCAGGGCCGCCTCGCCCTCGGCGTCGAGATTGGCGTTGGGCTCGTCCAGGACAACGTAGGCGGGTTCGCGCAAAAGGGCTCGCGCCAGGCCAACGCGCTGCCGCTGCCCCACAGAGAGCACCGCGCCGCCGGCGCCAAGTTCGGTGTCATAGCCGTTGGGCAGGCGGACGATCAGGTCGTGAACACCCGCGATCTTGGCCGCCGCGATGATCTCCTGATCCGCCACATCCGGCAGGAAACGGGCGATGTTGTCGCGAACTGTGCCCGCGAACAGCTCGGTGTCCTGGGGCAGATAACCGACGTGGCGGCCAAAATCGGTTCGGGACCAGCTGTGAACATCGGCGCCGTCCAGACGCACCGCGCCGTTGAGGGGCTTCCACACACCGACCAGCACGCGCGCCAGGGTCGACTTGCCGGCGCCGGACGGCCCGATGATGCCAAGAAACTGGCCCGCCGGGAGCTGGAAGTTGAGACCCGTAAGCAGCAGCCCGCCGCCGCCGGGCGCCACGACATTGACCCCCTCGACGGACAGATCGCCGCGCGGGGCCGGCAGGGTGGTGGACGGCTTGGCCGGCTCATAGTCCTTGAGCAGATCATTCAGGCGCTCAAACGCCTGGGCCGCGCCGATAAGGCTGGACCAAGTCCCAACGGCTCGCTCGATCGGAGCCAGGGCGCGCGATGACAGGATCATGTTGGCGAACAACATGCCCTGGCCGATCTTGCCCTCGATGATCAGATAGGCGCCTAGACCAATGATCAGGACCTGGATCAGCATGCGCACGAACTTGATCATGTCGCCCCAGAATTCAGATCTCTGGTTGGCGACGACGCCGTGGCCTACCGCCTCGACCCGCATCCCGCCCCATTGCCGGCCGAGGCTGGGCAGCATGCCCATGGCCCGCACCACCTCGCCGTTGCGCAGGCCCGCCTCTGTGAAGGCATAGCTCTTGAGAGCGGCGTTGTTGGCCTGCTTGATCATCGGCCGGCTGGACCGGTCCTGAATGAAGGCCAGGACGCCCAGAACGATCGCGCCAAGCAGGGTGGCCATGCCGACGACCGGGTCAATAAAGAAGAGGATGCCCAGATAGAGCGGCATCCAGGGCAGATCGAACAGCACGCCGATGCCGGCGCCGGTCATCGTCTGGCGGAAATAGTCCAAGTCGCGCAGCGCCTGGGCGCCGGAAGCCGCATCGCGCCTGACCGCGCCCTCGAACAGAGCGGTGAAGACGTGACCCGAGACGCGCTGGTCGAAGACGGCGCTGAAATTGGTCAGCACCCGCGCCCGCAGATAGTCGATCGCGCCTGACACCATGAAGACAAAGATTGTGCCCACCGTCAGCACGACCAGGGTCGCCAGGCTATGGCTCAGCAGCACCCGTCCATAGACCTGGTTGGTGTAGATGGGCAGCGCCAGAAAGAGGGTGTTGGTCACCAGGCTGAACAGGGCAGCGTAGAGGATCGGGTTTCGCCCCTCGGCCAGCGCCGCGGTCAAAACCGTCTTCTCGGGCATCTTCAATTGCGGTCGCTTCATGGGACGCGCTCAGTTCCTCAAAACGGCGAACGATCACGCCGCAGGGCGACAGCTTGAACGCCCGAGCAGGACGGTGTGGCTGACCCAGCTTTCTGACGCCTGGCCAGGAATGTCGGAGCAATGATGCCACTGTCTTTTCGTGTCAATGGTGATAGTATCACATTTGATGACAAAAGAGCCGGATATGACGATACCCGTAACGCCCGTGGCCGCCGCGCCGCGCGTGATCCAGAAGGTGCCCGTCAAGGCTATCCTGAAGGCCGAACTGAAGCGGCGCGACATGACCTATGCCGATCTTGTCGCCTGCCTCGCCGCCCAGGGCGTCACCGAAACCGAGGCCAATCTGCGCAACAAGATCAGCCGCGGCGCCTTCACGGCCGCGTTTTTTATCCAGTGTCTGACCGCAATCGGCTGTGACGTGGTTCAAATCAGACCCTCGGCGCCAGCCTCGCAAGAGTAGCCGCCAAGTCCACGCGTCCACGCGCCCACAAGCCCTCTTGTGGACAAGAGCGCAGGAAGACACGTCGCTCTGTGGACAGCAGCGCCAAATCAGACCAGCGTCATCAAGACCTGCGAGGATGCGGGACCACCCGACACGTCCACACGAGGACAGCCATGAAAATCGTCGCCATCGTCAGCCAGAAGGGCGGAGCCGGTAAAACCACCCTGGCTGTCCACCTGGCCGCTCGCGCCGCTCGGGACGGACTGCAGGCCGTGATCGTCGATCTGGACCCACAGGCCACGGCTTCGTCCTGGGGCGACTGGCGCGGCGGAGACAATCCCGTTGTGGTCGCCGCCCCACATACCCGCCTGGAGGCGACCCTGGCCGCCGCTCGCGAAGGCGGCGCCGACCTGCTGATCATCGACACGCCCCCCTCGGCCGACGCCGCCGCCGTGGCCGCCGCCCGCAGCGCCGACCTGGTGTTGATCCCCACGCGCGCGTCGGCCTTCGACCTGCACGCCATCAAGACCACGGGCGAACTGATGAAGATCGCCCAGAAGCCGGCCTATGTGGTGCTCAACGCCGTGCCGCCGCGCTCCGCGGGCGTGATCGACGAAGCGGCCGAGGTGGTCAAAAGTCTGGCCTTGGGCTTGGCGCCGGCCTGCCTGGTCGATCGAGCCGCCTTCCGTCACGCCGTGATCAACGGCCAGACCGCAACCGAGTTCGAACCCGCCAGCAAGGCCGCCAGCGAAGTTCACCTCCTCTACACGTGGATGTGTGGACAACTCGGCATGTCCACAAGTAGGCCTGGAAACACCCGGAGCGCCGCATGAGCCCCCGCCCCAGCCTGGCCAGCCGCCTGGCCGCCGCCGCCGGCGCGCCCTCCCCGCCTGCGGCGTCCGCGCCTTCGACAAACATCGCCGTTACGCAGGAGCCGGAGGCTCGCCCGGCCGCCGGCGCCCCGGCCAAGGCCCGCCAGGGCAAGACCATGATCGCCGGCTATTTCTCGCCGGACCTGGCCCGCGCCATCAAGATCCTGGCCGTCGAGCGGGGCGTCACTGTCCAGGCCCTGATCGGTGAAGGCCTGGACGCTGTTTTGCGCCAGCACCAGCGCCATCCCTTCGGCGAACGATAGGCCGCGATCCAGATGGTCAAGCGCAAGGACCCGAACAACACCGAGTTCGACTTCTTCATTCCGCTGATGCACGACGTCCCGCTGAAGGATCAGCGGGAGACGATGGAACGCCCGTTCTTCAGCCTGCAGAAACGCAAGCGCCTCAAGCCGATCGAGTATGAGAGCCCCAACAACGACGTCTGGGTGAAGGTCGAGGCCATGCCCGCCTATGGCATGGCCACCATCTGGGACGCCGACATCCTGGTCTGGGCCGCCGCAGTGCTCAATCACATGAAGGTGCAGGGGGTGAATGACCTGCCCCGGACCTTGAAGACCACGACCTATGACCTGCTGCGCGCCATCAAGCGCGACACGAGCGGGCGGGGTTATCAGGAACTCCAGGCGGCGCTGCAGCGGCTGGAAACCACCTCGATCCGCACCTCGATCCGAGCGCCCAAGCGGCGCACCGAGGCCCAGTTCGGCTGGCTAGACGGCTGGACCCTGGAGGTTGACCCCGAAAGCGGCCAGCCGCGCGGCATGACCATCACCCTGTCCAACTGGGTGTATGAGGGCATCGTCAATGAGCGATCCCTGCTGACCATGCACACCGACTATTTCCTGCTGACCGGCGGACTGGAGCGGGCCCTGTATCGCATCGCGCGCAAACATGCCGGCACCCAGGCCGACGGATGGACCTGCCGGATCGAGGTCCTCTACGAAAAGACCGGCAGCGATAGCCAGCCCAAGGAGTTCAACAGGATGCTCCGCAAGGTCGTCGAGCGAAACCAACTGCCTGAATATCTGTTGTCCTTCACCAAGACCCAAGACGATTCCCCTGCCCTGCATGTGGTGCACCGTGACGCCGCCGATCTCGGCGCCATTCGCAACGAACTCACCGCACTGAATGAGGGTTGAGACGGGAAAGTTCTTCTTTATCAATAGGAAGAAGAACAGCTGAGGTGGGTGTTCATCGTGGGATCACACACCGCTCCTGCCCTCCCGGAGCCTGGCTTCCACCTGGGAACACGGTCAGACAGGCCTGATCAGCAAGGTTGGCCCCGTCCAGGCAGGACCAAGGCCCAGGATCGTAAACAAAGCCCGGTTTGATTCGCGAAACGAGCGACCTTCGTGGGATCACACACCGTCAATTCTGTCCACAGACCTGTGGATAACGATGCGGAAAATCGAACATAGCGTCGTGGGATCACACACTTTCTAATCGTGGGATCACACACCATCCTTCGTGGGATCACACACCAAAGCACGTGGGATCACACACCAGGGACATCAGTATCTATCTGAAGTTATTGGAGAAAACGGGGTCTTTTTTCCCCTTAACTTATTTAACTTGTATCTAACAGAGTCCCTTAACAGGGATCAAAGGTTGCAAGGCCACGCCATCACCCCGGTTCTGGGCCTTGAGAGGGCCCAACCGGGGCTCATGGACCCGGTGTGTAAAATGGGCCAGCGCCTGCTGCAAAGCGCTGGCCAGATCTTATCGACAGGACAGCAGCCATTTCCTAACTAGGCGACCAGCCGTCCTGGTCCGCCCGCGAGTTGAGACACCGAATGAACGCTCCCAATTTCGCGATCTACTATGTGGGCGACGGCTATTCGACCGACAAGAAGATCATGGGTCGGCAAAGCGCGGGAAAGGCCCTCATGAAGGGGGTGGCCCGTCGGTGGGCGCAATCCGAGATCCATGGCTTTGGCGTTGGCCGAGCGTCGGGTGAGACCATGCTGCGGCAGCTGCGCGCCGATGGCTTCTCCGGCGTCCTGCGTTGGCGCGAAGCGCCCGGCGATGCGGTCATGAAGGCGCTGGGGGCTGTGTATTACCCGGCACCCGTCACCCGTTCTCTGGCCCATGCGCGCAATGGGCTTGGCGCAAACGCCTACAGTCTGTTCGGAGTCACCCACACACTGGCTTCATCGGGCGCGATGGACCAGATCGCTGAAATGGTTCTGCCGCCCTTCAAGCCCTGGGACGCCCTGGTCTGCACATCCAGCGCAGCGCTTTCGGTCGTCACCCGGCTGCAGGACGAGATGCGAAGCTGGATGGCCGAACACACCGGCGCCAATCGGTTTAATCCCATTCAGTTGCCGGTGATCCCGCTGGGCGTTGATGCGCCCGCCTTTGTTCGGGATGAAGCGGCGGTCGCCAGCAGCCGATCGGCCCTGAAGCTGGAGCCCGACGAGGTCGCCTTCCTCTTTGCCGGGCGCCTGACCTTCCACGCCAAGGCCCACCCGGCCACCTTCTATCTGGCTATTGAGGCCGCCAGCCAAAGCCTTGGCAAACGACTGGTGTGTATAGAGGCCGGTGTCTATCCCAACGCCGGCACAGCCTCTTCCTTCGAGCAGGCCCGCAAGGCGCTCGCCCCCAGCGCCCGTTTCATCCATGTCGATGGCCAGAACGAAGCCCTCTATCATCAGGCCTGGAAGGCCAGCGATGTCTTCGTCTCGCTCTCGGACAATATCCAGGAAACATTTGGCCTCACGCCGCTGGAAGCGATGGCGGCAGGTCTGCCCGTGCTGGTCAGTGACTGGAATGGCTACAAGGACACCGTCCGCGACGGCGTGGATGGCTATCGTATTCCCGTCACCTTGCCCCCGCCTGGCGCAGGTGAAGACCTGGCCTTGAGACATGCTCTGGGTCAGGACAGCTATGACTATTTCATCGGTCGGGCGTGCATGGCCGCGTCGGTGGATATCCAAGCCCTGACGGACCGCATCACCGCCCTGGCGACGGATCCAGCGCTGCGTAGACGCCTGGGTGCGGCGGGGCAGGCGCAGATCCAGGCCCGGTACGACTGGCCGGTCATTCTGGACCGCTATGTGGATCTGGTCGCCGTGCTCGGTGAACAGCGCAAGGCTGCAGGCGAGGGCGCCAGAGAGGCCTGGCCCAGCCGACCTGATCCTTTCGCGCTCTTCGCCGATTATCCAACCCACACCCTTGGCGGCGGCTGGAAGGTTCTGGCCGATCCAGCTCGCCAGCAGGATGTTGAAGCCTTCCTTGGGCTGGATGTAGCGAGTTTCGTGCTGGATTCGACCACTTTGCCGCGAGACACAATCCTGTCCCTGCATGCGCTGGCCTCCAGGGCTGACCATACCGTTGACAGTCTGTTGAGGGCTCAGGGCGGCCCCCCTGCGCCAGCCTTCCGCGCCCTGATGTGGCTTAACAAGCTGGGATTGATCTCATTCGCTCAGGGCTAGGCTTGGCGAACAGGCTTGACGCGAGCAGCGGACACGGAGATTTGGGAGGCCCAGGACTCGAAAGTCGCTGGTGACAACACCGGCGCGTCTTGGCCGGCGGCGGATCCGGGGGATCGCCGATCGTGGAAGGGGCGCCATGACGGCCACTGTTGATGCGGAACCCAACGACCCGGTTCGGGCCGAGTTCGATCCTGACTTCTACTTGGCCAGCAATCCAGACGTCCTGGCTGCGGGTCTTGACCCCTATCAGCACTTCATGAGCTGGGGCTGGCGTGAGGGGCGCGATCCCAACCGGCGTTTTTCCCTGGCCAACTATCTGGATGTGAATCCCGACATCGGTCCGTCAGGGATGAATCCCTTTGTCCACTACGTGGTCACCGGGCGAGGGGAGGGCCGGGCGCTCAGGCACGATCTGGGCTTCCGCTATGACATCCTGAAGGCCGCCACGCCCCTGGAGGACCGCATCCAGGCCCTGCGCCGCATGTTCCCCGATGCAGAGCCCACGGATGCCAAGGTCCTCGCCCGGACGATTGGACGTGTGGGCGAGTCCACACGTCTTCATGTCAGCATCAGTCATGATGACTACACCGCCAATCTGGGCGGCGTGCAGCTGTGCCTGCGCCGAGAGGCCAAGGCCATGCGCGCGGCGGGCGCAGCGCATATTCACCTGTTTCCGACCGCGCCCGGACTGGTTATCGATTTCGAACGCCAACGGCCCCTGATCGGCCTGTTGCTGAACAGCAAACTGGTGGGTCATTTCGAAGCCGCGACCCTGGCTGAGCATCTGGGCCCCCTGGCCGCCGGGAAGGTCCTGAGCTTCGCCGTCCACAGCTTCATCGGTCATAACATCGGCGGGATCATGACGATCCTGCAGGCCATGGGGGCCAGCGAGGGCTTCTATTGGGTGCACGACTTTTCCAGCGTGTGCGCCCATTACGCCCTGCTGCGCGACGATGTGGCCTTCTGCGGCGCTCCGCCACCCGACAGCCCCGCCTGCGGTGTGTGTGTCTACGGCCAGAGACGTCGCATTCACCTGGCCGAGCATGCGCGGTTCTTCCGGGCCTTCTCGATCACGGTCCTGGCTCCTTCCCAGGCGGCCCTGGATCTGTGGAGCCGAAGTTTTCCGATCGCGCCGGCGGCGATGGTCGCCCACCCCCATGCCCGTCTGCGTCCCCGGCGAAGCGAGACATCTTCGCCCCGAAAAGCGGAAGGTCCGCTCCGCGTGGCCTTCCTGGGCATGCCGACCGACCACAAGGGATGGCCGGTATTCGCCAAGCTGGTCGAGCGCTTCTGCGACGACACGCGCTACGCGTTTCACCATCTAGGAAAGGCGCCGGATCCAGCGGTGCAGGCAGATTTCACGATGATCGAACCCACCCCCGACGTCGCCGAGCCCATGGCCGCCGCCGTCGAGGCCCTTGGCATCGATCTGGCCGTCATCTGGTCGCTGTGCCCCGAAACCTTCTGCTTCACCGCCTATGAGGCCGTCGCCGGCGGTGCGGCGGTTATGACCAATCCGGATGCGGGCAATGTCCCGCGCTTCGTGACCGACACGAACAACGGTATGGTCGCTGCTGACGAACACGTCCTGATGGAAATGTTTGAGCGCGGTGATGTGCTTTCCCTGGCTCGTTCACGCCGAGGTGAGACCTTCTATAGCCTTGTCTACAGCCGGATGAGCGCTGACTTTCTGGCGGGAGCCGCTTCGTGAAGGTTCTCTGCTTCACCAGCTTCACCTTTTCCTATCTCGATCGGGCGCGGGTGCTGTTTCATACCCTGCGCCGTCACCATCCTGACTGGGAGCTGGTGGCGCTGATCACCGATCGGCCGCCGCCTGGCTTTGCCTTTGATCCGACGGCAGAGGATTTCGATCGCGTGGTCTATGTGGAGGACCTGCAGATCGATGGCGGCTCGTCCTGGCTGTTCAAGCACGACGTCGTCGAGGCCTGCACGGCGGTGAAGGGGCCGTTCCTTCACCAGGCCTGCTCGAGCGGGGCCGATGTGGCGATCTATCTTGATCCGGACACGGCGCTGATCAATCCGCTGACGCCGCTGCTCGACGCGCTGCAGACCCACGACATCCTGCTTACCCCGCACCTGCTCGAGCCGGAAGAGACCCACGCGGCCATCCTCGACAACGAGGTCTCGGCCCTGCGCACGGGGATCTACAATCTTGGCTTTGTGGCCATCCGCACAACGGGGGAGGGGGCTCGCTTCGCCAAGTGGTGGAACGATCGGCTTCTGTCGTTCTGCTACGACGACATCCCAAACGGCCTGTTTGTCGACCAGCGCTGGTGCGACCATGTCCCGGCCTTCTTCGAGAAGGTCAGGGTGCTGCGCGATCCGGGCTACAACGTCGCCAGCTGGAACATCAGCCGTCGCCGGGTCGCCATCGACAAGGCTGGGCAGATCACCGTCAACGGTTATCCCCTGCGATTCTGGCACTTCACCAAGCTTGGCCCGGTGGGTGACGTGATGACCCGCCGTTACGCCGGGACCAATTACGAGGTCCACGAGATCTGGAACTGGTACAAGCGGCTGATCGCACGCTTCAGCGATCCGCGCATTCCGGGCCGCTACTGGGCCTATGCGACCTTCGCCGACGGCCAGTCCATCGAGAAGGCGCATCGTGAGCTCTATCGCGTGCGCGGTGACCTGCGGGAGGCGTTCAAGGATCCGTTCGCCAGCGGTCCTGGCAGCTATCAGGCCTGGCTGATAGGGGAGGGCCTGCTCGCGCCCCAGGCTGAGCCGGGGCGCGCCTGATCATCCGGGGGCTAGGCAGGCAAGGTATGGCGTGTGCGTGAAAGGCAAGCGATGGCCGGAAAGACGATAGTGAAAACCGAGACGTCCGAACGCCGCCAGGCGCTGGTCGTGGCCGGCATGCATCGCAGCGGCACCTCGGCCATGGCGCGCCTGCTGTCGCTCAGCGGTGCGGCCTTGCCCGAGCGCGTCATGGATCCTGGCCCTGACAACCCCCTCGGCTATTGGGAGCCCTGGGAGATGGTCGCCCTGGACGACGAGATCCTGGCGGCCATTGATTCGCGCTGGGACGATGTCTTCGCCCTGAAAGGCAATCAGCGGGCCCTGGCGTCGCGGACGGCCTTTCTGGGCAAGGCGCAGGATTTCCTGACGCACAATTTCGGTTCGCGCGACCTTCCGGTGATGAAGGACCCGCGCTCTTCGGTCCTGACGGGGTTCTGGCGTGAGGCCCTGGACCAGTCCGGCCTTGATCCGACCTATGTGATCATGGTCCGCCATCCGCTCGAGGTGGCCGACTCCCTGCTGGTCCGCAACGGCTTCCCGCGCGAGAAGTCCCTGCTGCTCTGGGCCAGTTACATGCTGGCGGTCGAGCGCGACACGCGGGGGGCTTCGCGTCTTTTCGTCAGCTATTCGGACATGCTGGGCGACTGGCGAGGGGTTCTGGACCGGGTCGAGAAGACCCTGGGTCGTCCCCTGCCGCGCCGCACGCCCGCCGCCGGCGTCGAGATCGAGCGCTTTCTGTCCAAGTCGCACCGCCACCATGAGGCCGGCGGTGAGGCCTTCGACGCCCTGGGCGCGGATTGGGCCGGCGTGCGGGCGGTCTATGACTGGATGTCCGGCGCCGCGCGCGGGGCCGAGTCCGACGAAAAGGCCCTGGACAAGGTCGAGCGCGAACTGACGGGCGTCGAGCGGGTGTTCGGCCCGGTCCTGGCCGAGGCCATGCTCAACGAGCTTGGACAGCGCAAGAGCCTGGCGCAGGCGACCGAGGCGCTTGAGGCGGTCACCTTCCACCGCGAAGCCCTGCTGGTTGAGGTCGACGCGGCCAAGGCTCAGTTTTCTCAGTTCCACGCCGAGGCCGACGGCAAGGCCCAGGAGCTGCAGGCGGAGATCCTGGGGGCTAAAGACCTGATCGCGGAGCTTCGGGCGGAGCTCGAAACGGCTCAAGGCGCCTATGAGCTTGAGCAGGCCTCGCATCAGGCGACCCGCCACCTGCTGCAGGGCGAGATCGCCAAGATCGACATCCTCAGCCAGCAGTTGACCGAGGTCCGCAACCAGTTCCGCCAGACCGATACAGCCTCCCGAGATGATCGCATCGCGCGTCGTGAGGCCGAGGCGGAGGCCGCCAGCCAGGCGGCCAAGGTCGAAATCCTGACCCAGCAACTGGCGGCGGCCATGGCCTGGGAGCCTGTGGCCCTCAACGCCCAGGCCACGGCGGCGGTCCTGGACGAGCACATCAAGAACCTGACGCTCGACCGCGAGGCCTTGCTGGCCAGCACCAGTTGGCAATTGACCCGGCCCTTGCGGGCGGTGATGAGGCGGATTCGGCGATGACTCTGGAGCGCTCAATCTCAAACCCCACCCATCTCTGGTTCGTGATCGCGGCCTATAATGAGGGCTCGATGATCATGGAGGTCGTACGGCGCGTCACCCCGGTGGCCAATGTGGTGGTCGTCGATGACGGTTCCGCTGACGACACCGCCGATCGCGCCCTTGAGGCGGGAGCCCATGTCGCCGTCCACCTGGTCAACCGGGGGCAGGGCGCAGCCCTGCAGACCGGTATCGAGTACGCCCTCAGTCAGGGCGCCGCCCATGTCGTGACCTTCGACGCCGATGGACAGCATGATCTGGACGACGCCATGGCCATGGTCGAGGTCTGCCGGAACCAGGGTGTGGACATGGTTCTGGGCTCACGATTCCTGGGCCGGACCGTCAACATGCCCCTGTCGCGCCGGCTGACCCTGAAGGCGGCGGTGCTGTTCACGCGCCTGACCACAGGCCTGAAACTGACCGACGCCCACAATGGTCTGCGGGTGCTCTCGCGCGCCGCCGCCGGGCGTCTGCGCATCACCCAGGACCGCATGGCCCATGCTTCGGAGATCACCTCGAAGATCCGCCACCTGGGCCTGACCTTCGTCGAGCATCCGGTGACCATCACCTATACCGAATACTCGCTGCGAAAGGGACAGAAGATCTCGAACTCTGTTCGTATCCTTGAAGACATCATCATCGGTTCGCAAAGATGATCATTCAGCTCGCCTTCACGGCGCTGTTCCTGGGCCTGCTGTTCGTGACCGCCGTGCGGCGGTTCGGATTTTCGCCCCTGAAATACGGCATCATGCTGTTTTGTTGCTTTGGGATGTATTTCGTCTGGAACCCGAACCAGATGACCCATCTGGCGCGTATGGTCGGGATCGGCCGCGGCGCCGACCTGATCGCCTATGCCACGACAGGCCTGTTCTTCCTGGCGGTCGTCGCGGGCGTCATCCGCGAGCGCCGCGCCAGCGATACCCTGACCCAGCTCGTGCGCAAGCTCGCCCTGCGCGATGCGCGACAACCGTGATCAGCCTTGTCACCGGCGGCGCCGGCTTCATCGGTCGCCGGCTTGTCGAGCGGCTCCTGGACGATGGCGACCGTGTGATCGTGCTGGACGATCTGTCTTCGGGCGACGGCGACAAGCTGGATGGACGCGCGGAGCTGGTGGTCGGGTCGATCCTGGACGCCGAGGCCCTCGCGCGAGCCTGCCAGGGCGTCAACCGTGTCTTCCACCTGGCCGCGATCGCCTCTGTCGCCCGTTGCAACGAGGACCTGACGGCCTCCCATCGGGTCAATCTCACAGGTTTCGTGGGTCTCCTGGAGATTCTGGCGCAAGGCGCGTCCCGGCCCGCCCTGGTCTATGCCTCCTCGGCGGCTGTCTATGGCGATAATCCCGAGGTTCCGCTTCTGGAAACCGCTGGTCCCCGGCCCCTTTCGCCCTATGGCGCCGACAAGCTGGGCTGCGAGCTACATGCGGCGGCGGCGGCGGCTGTCTATGGCCTGAGCTCGACAGGCTTCAGATTTTTCAATGTCTATGGACCCGGTCAGGACCCGTCTTCGCCCTATTCGGGGGTGATTTCCCGCTTTGTCGAAAAGATGATGCGGGGCGAGCCCGTGGTGCTGCACGGCGATGGTCTTCAGACCCGCGACTTTGTCTTTGTGGATGATGTCGTTGACGCCCTGGTACGGGGCTCGGCGCGCCAGCCTGATCCGTCGGCGCGTGTCTTTAACGTTTGCACGGGCCGTGAGACGACGATCCGGCAACTGGCCGAGATGCTGCGCGAACAGATCGGATCGAAGGCGGAGATCACCAGCGGCCCGACCCGGCCGGGCGACATACGCCGGTCGATCGGGTCTCTGGCGCGGGGTCGCGACGAGCTGGGGCTCAAGGCGCCCACGAGCCTCGACCAAGGGTTGAAACTACTCGTAGAGGCGATGCGCGCCTGATAGGAGATCGATGCGCCCTTTTGGGGTGTCGAGGACGGATTCGGGAATCGAAAGCGGGATGTTGGGCGGGTTTGCGCACCAGGTACGGACGGCCTTGACGGCGATGGACGCCGGACGGGCGGTTCGCGCTGTTCTTGGCGTTGGCCTGCTCCTGACCCTGACCGTCGGCCTGCCCGGGCACCTGTCCACCGACTCCGTGATCCAGCTCGCGGAGGGGCGGGCGGGCATCCAGCGGTCTTTCAATCCGCCCTTCATGTCCTGGTTCCTGGGGCTTCTGGACAGCGTTCTGTCGGGAACCGCGCTCTACCTTCTGTGCAGCGCCGGGCTCCTGTTTGGCGCGTTGAGCCTGCTGACGCGACTGTCGCCTCGCGCCCACTGGATCGCCGTACCGGTCGCCATCGGCCTTGTCCTGACGCCGCAGCTGCTGGTGTATCAGGGGCTGGTCTGGAAAGACGTGTTCTTCGCCAACACCGCTATCGCGGCGTTTGCCCTGGTCGCGCTTGCGGTTCAGTTTGACCGAAGCCGACTCGTGCGATGGAGCGCCTGGACGGGCGCCCTGGTCCTTTTCGTCATCGCAGCCCTCGTACGCCAGAACGGCATTTTGGCGCTGGTCTTCGCGGCCCTGGTGGTCGGCTTCATAGACATGCGGCGCCAGACCCGTCGCCCGCTCCTGTCTGGCCTCAAGGTCGCGGGGGCGATTCTGGGCGCCGGCTTTGGCCTGCTTGTCGCAGCGACACTAGTTCTGGGCGTGGTGATCCCCCAGGAGAACCCGGCCTCCAAGACGGCGGGTTTCAGGATCATCATGCACTATGACCTGGTCGGCGTTCTGGCCCGTGACCCGCAGGTCGCCCTGCCCGCGATCGAGGCCTATCAGCCCGCATCGGCCACCGTCCTGCGCAGCGTCGCTGACGACGTCTATTCGCCCGAACGTGTGGACAGGCTGAGCGATGTCGAGGCCGTTGGCCCGGCGCTCTGGTCCCTGCCCAACACCGTCATGCGCGACACCTGGCTGGGTCTGGTTCGGGAAAACTTCCCGCTCTATCTGCGCCATCGCCTGGCGGTCTTCGGGCAGGTCTTCATGACGCCGAAACTGTCGGCCTGCCTGCCGGTCCATACGGGGGTGCAGGGGCCTGAAAGTGTTCTGGTGGAATTGAACATGCCCGCCCGACAGGATGACCGGGACTACCAGTTGGCCAACTATGCCTCCCGGTTCTTCGGCACCCCGATCTTTTCACATGTCTTTTTTGCTCTTTTGTCGCTGACCGTTTGCGCAGTGCTGATCATCAGACGATCGGATCTCGACCTTGTTGTCCTGGGCCTTCAGATCAGCGGCCTGGCCTTTGCCGGCAGCTTCTTTCTGATCTCTTTGGCCTGCGACTATCGTTATCTCTATTTCCTCGATCTATCCTCGATGGTCGGCATCCTCTATGTGGCGATGCAACCGCCCACTGGGTTGCGTTTTCCTTTTCCACGCACCAAACCGGAATGAACGCATGAAAGCCGCTTTGACCCTGTCCGCGTCCCTGGCGGCCGCGCTGTTGCTGGCCGGCTGCGACAAGCCCGCCCAGGAAAAGGCCGGCAAGACCGACGCTGCTGCTCCGGCGGCTTCGTCCGCAAAGAAGCGCCCGGTTCGGGGCGCTGAGCCGATCCAGTGGGATGACGCCCAGAAGACCTTCGTCATGGGTGGCCAGGCGCTTGAAACCGCCAAGCTCTGGACGTTCGAAACCGCGACAGAAGGTTTCGTCGGGGCTGGGTCCACGCTCTCCGTCGCTCCGGATGGCGGGCTGAAGGTGGTCGGGGCAATCTTCGACCCCATCGTTCGCTCGCCCAAGGGTCTGGACATCGACGGGTCCAAGTACAACACGGTGCTGGTGCGCCTGAGCCGCGTCAAGGAAACCGCCCGCTGGGATGGCACGATCTTCTGGGCCACCGGCGCCCATGCGGAATCGGCGTCCTATATGGTCGGACCTGTTCGCGGCGCCGATCCGGCGGTCGGAGAAACCACGACCATGGTCTATGATATGAGCAAGCCCCTGAAGGGCGGCGACGACTGGGCCACCTCTACGATCAACAGCCTGCGCCTGGATCTGGACGACGATATCGGCGGCGAGTTCGTCATTCATCAGGTCGCCATTGTAAATGTCCCGGGCGGCGCTGCGCCGGCCAAGAAGCCCGCCGCCCAGTAAGTTTTCCGGGATGGGGCGGCCCTTGCAGCCGCCCCTGAACCCTTTTGAGGCGCATGGCTTGAAAACGTCTCTCAGCCCTTTCGACATTTTTCTGTGTCTGGGGTTCTCGCTGGCTCTGCCCGTCGGCCAGCTCATGTTCAAATGGGGCGCCGAATACAGTCGTGGGCTGGATGGCGGCTTTATCGCCAAGCTTGTCTTCAACTGGCCGCTCATGGGCGCCTTCGCCTGGTACGGCCTGACCTCCATCCTCTGGTTCTATATTCTCACCCGCACGCCTCTCAGCGTGGCCTACCCCTTCTCCCTGGTCGGAGCCGCCCTGGTCCCGATCGTGGGGTGGGTGGTGTTCCGCGAGGCCATGACCTTCAACAGCCTCATCGGCTACGTGCTGATCATCGCTGGAATGGTCTTTGTCATGCGGAGCCCATGATGGCCTTGGGTCGGCCTGGACGGGCCGCTGTCGTCTGGCGCCACTGCAGGGAAGCGGCGGGATGGGGATAGAATTCGCGTCTGACGGAACCGTGCTTGATCTCGAAAGCGACGTCTGCGGGACCGTTCACATCTACGGAAAGAACAACACCTTCCGGGTCGGCAAGAACGTTGTCTTCAACGCGCCCCTTTATATTGAGGGCGACAATCACCTCGTCGAAATCGGTGATGACTGCAGGATCGAAGGCGGAATACGCATCGTTCGCGGTGACGGGGGAAGAATTCTGGTCGGGGCGGGGACCACATTCAACGCCGTTGGCATTTCCATGCATGAGGCCGGTGACATCATTATCGGTCAGGACTGCCTGTTCTCGGTCGATATCCACATGGATGTCAGCGACATGCATCCTATCTGTGACGGCGGCACGCACGAGCGGATCAACCATGCCAAGTCGATCCATATCGGCGACCATGTCTGGATCGGGCGACGAACCCTGATCCTCAAGGGCGCAAGTATCGGATCAGGCTCTGTCGTGGGCGCCGGCTCCATGGTGACGGGCCGTATCCCCGACAAGGTCATCGCCATAGGATCGCCCGCCTGCGTTGTCCGCGAGAACATCATCTGGGAGCGTGAATTCGGCGCGCCTGTCGTGGATCGGCCGTTTGCGTCTTCGCCGGATCCGTCAGCGGTCCAGGACTCTGGGTCCGGCCGGCGCTCCTGGCTGGGGCGACTGCGACGACGGCCTTAGCGTCTTTTGGCAAAGCCCGTATTTTCGGGTGACTTCACAGTGACCCAAACCGCGATCAAGCGAGACCATGTCCTACTACAGCAACGTCAATCCAGATCTCCTCCGGGCCATTCCGCTTGATCGCAAGCGCGTCCTGGAGGCCGGCTGCGGATCTGGCCGGTTCGCCGAGGCCTATCGCGCGCGCAATCCTGACGCCCGCTATTTCGGGCTGGAACTCTTCGAGGACGCAGCTCGCGATGCGGCCAAGGTCATGGACAAGGTCGTGGTCGGCGACATCGAGAAGCCCGACGTCATGGCCGCGCTGGACGCGGCCCGGGCTGGCGAAACCTTCGACACCCTGATCTTCGGCGATGTCCTGGAACACCTGCGTGAGCCCTGGACCGTGCTGTCGGACCTGCGGGCCCGCACCACACCGGGCGGTGTGTGTGTCGCCTGTATTCCCAATGTTTCGCACTGGTCCTTGCTGCAGCAGCAGGTGAAGGGGCAGTGGACCTATGCCGACTCCGGTTTGCTGGATCGCACCCACCTGCGGTTTTTCACGCGGGACTCAGCCATCGACATGTTCCGCAAGGCCGGCTGGACGGTCCTGGACGCCGCGCCTCGTGTTCTGTGGCCTGACAAGACGGAGGCGGCGCTCAAGGCCTTTGCGCCGGTCGCCGAGGCCTTTGGGGTATCGCCGGACAATCTGCGGCGCGACCTGTCGGCGTTCCAGTGGGTGATCCGGGCTGTCAATGGACCCGTGCCTGAGACGACGACGGTCGCGGCGCTGGGTATGAAGAAGGTCGCGGGCGTCACCGAGGCGCGTATTGATCATCCCCTGGCCGCCCTGGCCAGTATCCCGGGCGCGCGGGTTGCCTGGGGTGCGGGTACCGTGAGCTGGCCCAACAACTGGTCCCCGGGCGTCTTCACCCTGCACCGTCAGTTCCTCAATGGCGGGCAGCAGAATGTTCTGGTCGATGCCTTGATCGACAAGGGTTGGGCGATCGTCTCCGACATCGATGATGACCCGCATCATTGGTCGCAGTTCGTCGATTCCAACTTCCACGCCTATCGCGGCGTCCATGCGGTGACGGTCAGCACCGAACCCCTGGCGGCCATGATCCGTCAGTGGAATCCGAATGTAGCGGTTTTTCCCAACGCCATCGCCGAACTGCCGAGGATCGAGACGGCCACGCCCAAGTCAGGCCAGCGCCTCAAGGTGTTTTTCGGCGCGCTTAATCGCGGCCCGGACTGGGCCGGCCTGTCAGGAGCGATCATCGGAGCGGCCAGGGCCCTGGCCGACAGCATCGAATTTGTCGTCGTGCATGATGAGGCCTTTTTCAACGCCCTGCCGGCGGAGGCGACCAAGGTCTTTCACCCGACCTTGCCGCACGGCGCCTATATGCAGGCTCTGGCCGGTTGCGACCTGGCCCTGCTGCCTCTGGCCGATACGCCGTTCAATCGCCTGAAGTCGGACCTGAAGTTCATCGAATGCTGCGCCGCCGGCGTCGTGCCGATCTGCTCTCCGGTCGTCTATGGCGAGGCGGCGGAGCACCTTGAAATCGGCGTATTTGCGGAAGCTCCCGCAGACTGGGAGCGAGCTCTGACGGAACTTGCTCATGACCATGCCCAGGTGAAGGCCCGCCGCGAGCGGGGCCTTGCCTATGTGACGGCCAAGCGGATGCATGCCCAACAACTGCCCTTGCGCCAGGCCTACTATGGGGACCTGATGGCGCGACGGTCGGACCTTGAAGCGCAACGCAAGGCCCGGATCGCGGCGATGGAACTGGCCTAGCGGGTTAATGTGATGAGGCGACGTCGTTGAATGACAAGTGACGTCACAAGAACAGATTTCGTCGGCAACAGCCGTACGTCCTTTGGGCGCTTCACCTATGGCGCAAAGCATATAACGATCAAGCAATGGGGTGAGGGCGCATCGCTATCGATCGGCGCCTTTTGCTCAATCGCCGAGAATGTAACAGTTTTCCTGGGCGGTAATCACCGCATGGACTGGATAACGACCTTTCCATTTGGTCACATTTTCCAAAATGAACTTGGCAATGTGGGGCTGGTTGGGCACCCCACCACCAACGGCAATGTCGTCATCGGCCATGACGTCTGGATTGGTTATGGGGTGACCATCGTTTCAGGGGTCACCATAGGCGATGGCGCGGTGCTGGCGGCCAACGCCACTGTTGTACGGGATGTTGGGCCCTATGAAATTGTCGCCGGCAATCCGGCGCAGTTGCTCAGGAAGCGGTTTGACCAGGATATCATCGACAGACTGATGACGCTGAGCTGGTGGAACCTGCCTGTTGAAACCATCAAGTTGATGGCCCGAGACCTGTCATCTCCGCCGTCTGTGACACCGCAGGCGAAGCCGCCGCCAGCCTGATCTCCGCCCCGTTCGACTGGCTCGCGCAGGCGATGGGCGCGGCGGCCGGCTGGCTGTTCGAGGCCGTGTGGACGGTGTTCGACACCACGACGCTCGTCGATGTCCAGTCACCCGAGTACGTCTCGGTCTACAAC
>NCED01000024.1 GCA_002280485.1 Caulobacterales bacterium 32-69-10 | reverse complement strand
CCAGCGCCCCGGTGAAGGCGGCGGTGCGGCCGGCGCGGTCCTTGTCCTTGGCCGCCGGGGTCCCGTCCGGCTCCTGGTCGTAGATCACCGTGTACATCAGCCAGGGCAGGCCGTTGTACTGCAGGAGGGTGCTCTCCGAGACGCTGAGCAGGGCGAAGATGGCCACGAAGGGGATGGCCCACAGGCCTTCCTTGCCGCGGAACAGGCGCGTGCCGGCCGCGACCGCGGTGAGGATGAAATAGAGCGCGGCCAGGGCCAGGCCGACGATCCCGAGCTGAAGCAGCACGTCCAGCCAGCCGTTGTGGGCGGTCGGGGCCTGCCACTTCACCTCGTGGCGGATGAACCACGCCGGGCCCCACGGGTCGGTCCACACCGCGCCGAAGCCGTAGCCCAGCCAGGGGTGCAGCTCGACCCGGTGCAGCACGGCGCCCCAGATCTCGGTGCGGCCGGTCAGGCTGGGGTCCTTGCCGATCAGCTTGAAGAACAGGTCCGGCGCCAGGGTGATCAGGCCGATGAAGGCCCCGCCCCCGGCCACGCCCGCCCAGATGCAGGTCAGGGCCAGCGGGCCGCCGAAACGCAGGATCAGCACGGCGATCAGGGTTCCCAGGGCCACCGCGACGCCGAGCAGGGAGGTGGTGGAATCGGTCATCACCACCGCCCCGATGCACAGGGCCGAGGCGAAGATCCACAGCTTGCGCCTCGTCGGCTCGAAGATGGCCGCGACGGCGCAGACCAGGGCGCCATGGGTCATCAGGCCCCCCATCTGGTTCTTCTCGTACCACAGGCCGTTCCACGAGCCGGGGTGGATCGGGTCGTTGGCGCCCAGGCTGGGGACGGCGAGGGAGACGAGGTAGCTGCCGACGGCCAGGACCAGGAACAGCCAGGCCAGCATCTTGACCAGCTCGGTCCAGTCGAACCGGGCCGCCAGATAGAGGCCGAACAGGGTGGTGAACAACAGGGCGATGGATCGCCGGCTGGTGATGTCGCCGTGGATCGACCAGCGGCTGGAGAGGAAGGCCCAGGCCACGAGGGTGAGGGCGATCACGGCCCCGACGGCCACCCGGGTCATGCGCAGAGGGTCGCGCAGGGCGAGCAGGCCGATCATGCCATAGACCGGCAGCCACATGGTGCGCAGCCACGGCACCGCGTCCGGGTTCTGGTCGGGCGAGAACAGGGGCGCCAGCAGGGCGCCCGACATCAGGAACAGGATGAGATAGATCACCGCCATCTCGGCCATGTCGAACAGGCGGGCGCCGATGGGCCGCTCCGCCGGCCGCTCGGCGGCGTGGCCGAAGGGATAGAGCTGGGCCGTGGTCATCGGCGAGACACGGCGGCGACGAAGGCGGCGGCGGCCGGCTTGGGCTGGCCGAGGTCGTCGAACAGCAGGGGCCGGTCGTCGGGGTCGCCCTTCTGCAGGGGCGAGCGCAACCAGCTGTCCTTGTCGCGCAGGCCCCACAGGGTGAAGCCGTAGCGCTGGGCGGCCGGCAGGGCCATGAAGGCGTCGGCGGCGGCGCCGACCACCCGGGCCTGGCGCTGCAACCGCTCGGGCAGCGCGGGCGGCGCGAAGCCTGCGGGACGGGTCGAGACGTCGAGTTCCGACACGTGGATCGGCAGGCCGAAGCGGCCGAGCTCGGCCATCATGGTGTGGATGGCGCCCGGGTCCTGGTCGTAGCCCATATGCATCTGGGTCCCGACGCCCCCCAGGGGCGCGCCGCGCTGGAGCAGGCCCTCGATCAGGCGCAGGAAGCTGGCCCGCTTCCTGGGCAGGCTTTCCAGGTTGTATTCGTTGACGAAGAGGATGGCGGTCGGATCGGCCTCCCGGGCGTGGCGCAGGGCCCGGTCGACATAGTCCATGCCGAAGGCCTCGCTCCACAGGCACTGGCGATAACCGTCGCCGTCCTCGGCCACGGGCTCGTTGACCACGTCCCAGCCGGCGAGCTGTCCACGGTAATGGCCGGCGACGCCGAGGATGTAGTTGCGGTAGGCGTTGGCAAAGGCCGCCGCATCGCCCTTGACCCGCTCGAAGGCCGGCGGCCGGTTGATGTACCAGATCAGGGTGTGGCCGTGGACGCGCAGGCCGTTGGCGCGGGCGAAGGCGACCATGGGGTCGGCCTTGGACAGGTCGAGGCTGCCGTCCTCGCGCAGGACGACCTCCATCTTCATCTCCATCCCACAGGTGAGCTGGGAGAAGTTGGCGGTCAGCAGGCCCGCCGCCAGCGGGTCGGCAAGCTGCTCGGCGGTGAGCGCCGCGCCCACCGGGAAGGGCGCCGCGGCCTTCAGCGGCGCGACAGGGAGCGCGGGCTGGGCCGAGGGCTGCGAGCACGCCGACATGGCCAGGCCGCCGGCCAGGACGGCGCGGCGGGAAAGACTGGCGAGGGCGCGGGTCCCGGACATCGCGGCAGCATCGGCCATCGGGGTAAGGATTTGGGTAACGCCCGCTGTCCTTCTCGCCCTCGGGGGAGAAGGTGGCTTGCGAAGCAAGACGGATGAGGGGCCCGCGCGACGGTGGCGGATGAATCCTTCGACGCTACGCATCGACACCCCTCATCCGGCCCTTCGGGCCACCTTCTCCCTCAAGGGAGAAGGAAACCCCTTCCTCTTTCTCCCGCGTCATTGATCGGCCGTTAGGGACGCGCTGTTAGCCTCCGGGCTCTTCGAGCGTGCGAGAGGACCCCCCGTGGCCGCCGACAAGTCGATGCATGCCTATGTGCCGGGGCTGGATGGGATCCGGGCGATCTGCATCACCCTGGTGGTGCTGGGACACCTGGGCTTCGGGGCCCTGGTGCCGGGCGGGCTGGGCGTCACCGCCTTCTTCTTCCTCTCGGGCTATCTGATCACCCGCCTCCTGGCTGCCGAGCACGACCGCTTCGGCAAGGTCGACCTGCCGCGCTTCTACGGCCGGCGGATGCTGCGCCTGGCGCCGGAGCTGATCGCCTTCGTGGCCATCCTCGGCCTCGTGATCGCGCCCCTGCTGAACCAGCCCCTGCCCTGGGCTGCGGCGGTCGCGGCGCTGACCTACTGGACCAACTATTATTTCATCCTGGGGATGGACACCTGCACCAACTGCTCGATCACCGGCCACCTGTGGTCGCTGTCGGTGGAGGAGCACTTCTATCTCGTCATGCCCCTGGTCATGGCCGGCTGCGCCTTCGCGCCCAAGCGCCTGCAGGGACTGCTGATCGGCGTCGGCGTCGCCTGCCTGGCCTGGCGCTTCTATGCCCACACCGCCCTGAACGCCTCTGAGCTCTACACCTACAAGGCGACGGAGTGCCGGGTGGATTCCATCGGCTGGGGCTGCCTGGCCGCCATGGTCGAGCGCTCCCAGCCGAAGGTCATGGCGACGATGCGCGACCGGGGCGCGGCGCTGTTCGGCGCCGGCCTGGTCATGCTGCTGGCCTCGCTGCTGATCCGCGACGAGACCTTCCGCGAGAGCGCCCGCTACACCCTGCAGGGCCTGGCCCTCTTCGTCATGATCCTGCCGATGACGGTGGCCCCCAAGCTCGCCTGGGTGACCCGCATCCTGGAGCATCCAGCCCTGCGCTGGATGGGCCGGCGCTCCTACGCCGCCTACCTCTGGCACTATGTGGCCCTGACCTTCACCGCCCTGATCCTGGGCGTCACGGGCCAGGTGGAAACCGCCAGCCTGACCGACCGGCTGATCGCCACCCCGATGGTGCTTATTGGCACCTGGATCCTGGCGGCGCTGAGCTATGAGCTGGTGTTCAAGCCGTCGCAGAAGCTGAAGCCCCTGCTGGAGCCGCGGCGGGACAACCTCGCCCCCGCCTTCAGCCGGGAAGCCGCCGCTTCATAAACGGGGCTTGTTCGGTCCTCACTTGGTTGAGGAAGACCCCGGCGCAGTGGCCGCCGACGGACGTGATCGCGTCACGCAGCATGGGCGGCCGTTCCGGCTCGCCCTTCTCCGCCGCCACCACCAGGACGTTGGCGTCCATATGCGGGGCGGTGGCCAGCACCACCCGCGAGCGCTCCGCCGCCGGCGAATCGACGATCACCCAGTCGGCGTGCTGGCGCAGGCCCTGCCAATAGGCCGGCGCGCTGAGGATGCGGGCGGTCTGGCCGGCCCGCATCGCCTCGCGGCGGAAGCGGGTCACCCACCAGCGGCGGCTGCCGACCGGATAGGCCGCCATGTAGCTGGCGTCGGCCCAGGGGCGGCCGTCGAGGCCCTTCAGGCCCGGGACCACCTGGAAGAACATCGAACCGTCGGGGCTGGCCTTCACCGCGCGGCCGAGGAAGCCGTAGCGCTCGGGGTCGGCGGCCAGGGCCTGGTACTGGTCGCCGCGCATCAGATCGAGCTCGATGAGCCAGACGCCCTTCTTGGCCTTCTGGGCCAGGTGGCGGGCGAACTCCCGGGCGACGGTGGAGGTCCCCTCCTCCCGCTGGGCGGAGACGAACTGGATCACGCGCCCGCCGCCGGCGCCGAAGGCCGGGCCCAGCGCCGCCTCCAGGGCTGCAGCTTCTTCGGACAGGTCGATCATCGGCCCGAATCACTCTCGGCGGCCACCAAGCCACCATAGCAGGCCGCCCCGATACGGTTCACGCCGCCGAACGCTTGAACGAAGCGGAGGCCAGGACGGGCAGATCGAGGCTGCGGGCGGTGGCGTCGGGGGTCACATAGCCCCGACGCAGGAAGATGCGCAGCAGGCCGACGCACAGGGCGGTGAAGCCGGCGAACAGGAAGGCCAGCGCCAGCACGGCCATCTTCAGCGATGCGCCCCGGGTCGGGGCGAAGGCGCGCTGGACGACGCGGATATTGTCCTCGCCGCCCATGGCGATGGCGCGGGCGGCCTGGCTCTCCTGGCCGCGGGCGGCCAGGCTGCGGACGTTGGCGGCGAGCACTTCGCGATCGCGCATCAGCTCCTGATAACGCGGCTCCAGCGCGCTGAGCTGCTGGCGGCGGGCGGAGATCTGGGCCAGGTCGCGCATGACCGACGCCTGGCGCTGGCGCAGCGACGCGGTCTGGGCCTCGAGCTGGTTCTTCTCGGTCTGCAGGGTCTGGGCGATCGGGTTGGGGCCGACGCGGCGGGCGGAGACGCCATTGGCAGCGCCGCTCTGGATCAGGGCCTGCAGGGCGCCGATCTTCTGGTCGATCTCCCGCACCGGCTGCGAATCGGGGCGATAGCGCGACAGCAGGTCCTGGCGCTCGACCCGCAGCGCCGTGAGCTTGCTGGTCGCGGTGGGGTCGGCGTCCTGATAGAGCCCGATCTCGGCCGGGGCCTGGGTCACCTGCCGGCTGGTGACGCCCAGGCGGCCCTCGGCCTCGGACAGCTGAGCCTGGATCGAATAGCGCTCGGTCAGCAGCGAGCCGTAGACCTGGGCGAGCGACGCCTTCTCGGTGTCGAAGTCGCCGATGTTGTTGGCGGCCAGGAAGTCCCGGTACTCGGCGTCGGCGGCCTGCAGCCGGGTTTCGAACACCCGCTGCTGGCTGTCCAGCACGCCGCCGTCGCCGCCGATCAGCACGCTTTTGCGATAGGCCATGTACTCGTCGACGATGGTGTTCAGCACATCGGCGGCGATGATCGGATTGTCGTGGGTGAAGGCCATGCGCACGACCGAAGTCTCGGGCGCTGATTCGATCTTCAGCGACGATTCCATCGTCTTGATCGCCTGGCCCCAGACCTGGCGCTGCTCGGTGCGGTTGGCCTTGGCGTAGGCGGCCCCGAGCTTGGGATAGACCTTGGCCAGGCCCAGCCGCTGCAGGGCGCGCTCCTTGACCGTGGAGGAGCCGAGAATCTCAAGCTCGGACTGCATGATCTGGCCGGCGGTCGGGGCGGTGCCGCGGCCGGCGTCGCCCACCCGCGGGTTGTAGACATATTCCTCGCCCAGCTGGACCACGAGGCTGGAATAGGCCTCGTACTTCTTCTTCATGGTCATGGCGGCGGCGACGCCCAGGGCGAAGATGACCAGGAACACCAGCACCATGACGAATCGCTCGCGCCACAGAAGGCTGGCGAAGTCGCCCACGCCGTAAGGGAGACTCCACCCGCTGCGCGCGGCCGGGCGGCGCACGAGAGGCTCCCTCGAATTGTAGGTGTCGGTACTCATGGGACGGGGTGATTCCGGACTTCGAACCCACAGCGTGACGACCGCGCGTTAACCCGGCGTTACCCATTAACCTTAACCCTTGGGTTACGGACGGCGGCCTACGCGGATGGGCGCCGGCCGCGAGTTTTCGCGTACCGCCTGGGATGCCCCGATGGCCCGCCTCCTGCCCGCAACCCTTATCGCCGCCCTGGCCCTGGCCGGGTGCGCCAGCGGACCCTTGTCGCCCGGAACGCCGGGGATGATGTCGCGCCGGGACGCGATCGAACCCAACTACCGCACCCAGCCGCTGTACAGTCAGGCCCCGGCGCCCGTGACCTACGACCGGCGCGGCCGACCCGTCGGCGGCGCCCCCTTCATCGACATCCCCTACGCCACCTGGAACGACAACGAGCCGGACTACCGCATCTATCCCGGCGACCAGCTCGACGTGACGGTGCTGTCGGCGCCCGAGCTGAACCGCAGCGTCACGGTCCAGCCCGACGGGCGCATCACCCTGCCGCTGGCGCCGCCGATCATGGTGGCCGACCGCTCGGCCCCCCAGATCGAGCAGGCGATCTCGGCGGTCTATGCGAGCCAGCTGATTCGTCCGGACGTCAGCGTCGCGGTGAAGACGGCGACCTCGCTCAAAGTCTTCGTCGGCGGCGAGGTCGACAAGCCCGGCGTTTATGACATGCCGGGCGACATCAACGCCCTGCAGGCGGTGATCATGGCCGGCGGCATGCGCTCCTCCGGCAAGACTAAGGATGTGGTGATCCTCCGCCGGGGGCCGGCCGGCGAGCCGATGATGCGGGTGGTGAACCTGCGCGCCGTGGCCCAGAGGGGCTCGGCGGACGCCGTGCCGCTGCGGCGCTTCGATGTGGTGTTCGTGCCCCGCTCCGGCATCTCCGAGCTTGGGGTCTTCGTCTCCCAGATCCGCGACGCCCTGCCGATCCAGTTCAGTTACGTCATCGGCGGACAGATCGTCTCGACGCGATAGGCGTCGGCGGCCGGAGGCCCCGCAGCAGGCCCCGGCCGCCGCCCGCCCTTACTTCTTGGCCGAGGCGTTGCAGCGGGCCAGCTTGGCCTCGTCGAGGGTCGAATAGGCCGACACTTGGCCAAACACGCGGGCCAGGGCCTTGCAGGCCTGCCAGCTGCCGGACTCCGAACCGGTCAGCGCCCTGCACTCGCTCTCCTTGCACTGCCACACGGTGCTCTCGAGGACGATCTGGCGGGGCTTGGCGATGGGGGTCGACAGGGTCGCCGTGACCGATTGCGCCTGGGCGTATCCGGCGAAGGCGAGGGTCATGGCTGCGGCGGCGAGAAGGGACTTCATCGTGGGACTCCAAGTGGACTTATCAACCATCTCGTACAACGCGAGCCGCCTTCCCACACCGGAAAATTAAGCACCAAGGGCAAAAAATGCTGCGGCGCCCACAGAACTGTCGACCCCTGCACAGCCGCGTCGTCCTCCGCTAGGCTGCATCGGAAATCCCGGGGACCCCATGCTCTACGCCATCCTGGCCTATCACGAGGAAGACCTGGTCACCGCCATGACTCCCGACGAGGACGCGGCGCTGATGACCGACCTGCTCACCATCCACGACCGGTTGATCGCGGAGGGCCGGATGGGCCCCGCAGCCCGGCTGGACGTCACCGGCGCGGCCTTCACCCTGCGCGGCGGCCGGGGCGGCGACACGGTGATCGACGGGCCGTTCGCCGAGACCAAGGAGCAGTTGCTCGGCCTTTACATGGTCGATTGCGCGGACCGGGAGGCGGTGATCGAGGTCGCCCGCGACCTGCGGCGGGTCAATCCGACGGCGGTCTACGAGATCCGGCCCATCGCGCTTTATATTCCGGGCGCGCCCGTCACGGGGTAGAAGCGCCCATGGTTGACCTTTCAGACTTCATCGACCCCGAGGACGACGAGCCCCAGGACGCGGCCGACGACGAGGCGGAAGCCGCGGACCTGATCGCGCTGAAGGATTCCCTGCAGGCCCTGGCCGACGCCATCGCCAGCACCAACCTGGCGGTGTTCCACGCCATCCAGGGCGAAGCCCAGGGCGCCACCACGCGGGTCGCCGCCTCTGTGGCGGCCCTGAAGCGCTTCCACGACGCCTTCAAGGTGCTGAAGGGCGAAGCGGAGCAGGACGAGGGCGAAGCCGAGGAGGAGTAGCCCTCCTCCCTTCATTTGCTCTCGCTTCGGGTTCCGCTGCACCTATCGACGGCTTTTGTCGAACCGCGACCGGAAGTCGGCGAGGCGGATGACGAAATCGTCCTGCGCCAGGAAATCCTCGTCCGACAGTTCAGGCTTCTCCCTGGGCTTGTACCACTGCGCATAGGTCGGCAGCGCCTTGCTGTCCTTGCCGTAGAAGGTCGAATAGGTCCTGACGTGGATGGTCGGGACGGCGCCCGTCATGTCGAAGGTCATCAGGCGCAGCCAGCCGTCGCCGATGCCCACGGGGCGCCCGTCGCCGGCCCCGGCGTCGGCGGCGCTCTGCCCCCGCTCCTGATAATCCGAAAGGATCTGATCGACTTGGTGGCCGAAGGCGTTGCGGTCCTCGCGTCTGGCCTGGCCATACTGGTGGCCGCAGAGCACGAGGAAGATCTGATCATTGAGGCTGATGAGTTGGTCCCAGACCATCTGGGGGCTGGTGTCGACCGGATCGACCAGGCGAGCATCCATCGCCGGGTCAGACAGTCGCTCGCCCTTCGGGCTAAGGTAGTCGTGGGTGGTCAGGATCGTCGGCGTCCCCGGATACTGGCGCATCACGGTCTGCGCCCACCGCAGCGAGCTTTCCGGAGGGTTGAACTGGAGGCCGATGTGCAGGAAGCGATAGCCGCCGGCCGAGAAAATCTGGGCGCTGTCGGCGCCAGCGTCATTGGACGCGACGTACCACGGCTTGCCGGCGAAGAAGGCGCTGTCGCTACCGAAGGCGGAAGCGGCGACGAAATTCGTCAAGCCGCCCACATGCTGAACGCCGAGCGTCCGCTGGACAGCAGGATCGACCTTCTCCAGCGGCGGGTAACGGGAATCCGTCCACATCGCGTCGTAGTCGTGGTTGCCGGGTACGACAGCGAACGGCATCAGGCCGTCGATGCTCCGGAACGCCTTGACGACGATCGGGATCTCGACGCTCTGCACCTTCGAGGTCGGCGCGAAGTTCTTCTGCAGGAACGGATTGGGCGCCGCCGATAAACCCCGAACGGCGTGGCCGGGGTCCATCGGCACGGTGGCGTGCTGCCACAGGTCCCCGACCGAGGTCGTGAATACGATATCGCCCCCCCTCGAGCGGGCGTTCTCGGCGATGAACCGGGTCTGCTGGTCGAGCAGCTCGGCGGCGTCGAACGGGAATCCCTCGGCGCGCTGGCGCTGATAGTCCGCATAGTACTGCGTGTCGGGCAGCACCGCGATGGTGAACCTGCCCGTTTCGGCTTCGGCTGCGAGAGGCTGGCGCCCTGGCCCCAAGAGTGCGAGCGCGGCCAGGGCGGCGGCCAGCAGGCGGCTCTTCATGTCATCGTCTCCCGTCGGGGCCAGGCGATCAGTGGCGGAACGATCCCTGGATCCCTATCGACCGCGGCGCGTCAGGCAAGGCGCCCAGGGCGCCGGTCGCGCCCGGAACGATCTGGCGGTAGCTGGCGGTCAGCTTGTCGGTAAGGTTCTTGCCTACGACCGCGACCTCCCACCGGCCGTCATCGGGACCGAAGCCCACGCGCAGGTCCACCTTCGCATAGCCCGGCTGGGCGACACGGTAGTCGCCCGTCGGGACCACCAGATAGCGCGAGGTGAAATAGGCGTTGGCGTCGAAGGTCGCCTGCATCCGCCCTCCGACCGGTCGCCTGTAGCTCAGGCCGATGTTCCCACTGTACTTCGGCGCGAAGGCGCGGGCGACGCCCGAGAGATCCTGCACGCACCTCGCCGACACGGCCAGTTGCAGGGTCGTGCACGGGCCGTTCGGGTAGTCGGCGTACTCCGAGGACAGGTAGCCGAGATTGGTGTTCAGCGTCAGCCCGGGGGTGACGAGGAGGGTCGCGCTCAATTCGACCCCTTGCACGATAGACTGCGCGGCGTTGGCGACGACCTGGCGGACCACGCCCCCCGCGATCACGGTCGAGGTCTCCTGCATGTTGCGATAGCGACTGTAGAAGCCCGCCAGGTTCAGGGTCAGGCGGTTGTCGAACAGGGTCGATTTGACGCCCGCCTCATAGGCCTTGACCGTTTCCGGCTCGAACGTGGATGCGGTGGTTCCGATCGAATAGCCGCCCGCTTTGAAACCCTCGGAATAGGACGCATAGAGCATGGCCCCCTTGGCCAGGTCGTACTGGAGGCTGGCAGTCGGCAGGAACTTGTTGTCGGAACGACGGGGTGTCGCGAAGCCGCCGCGATCCACCCCGACCGCGGCGAACAGCGGGGTCTGCGCCGCGGCGCTCACGGGGACGAAGGTCGCCGGCGTCGGCAGGGCGCTGGAGGTCCCGATGGTGGCGGAGCGCTCGTCGCGCTTGTCGACCTGGGTGTAGCGGGCCCCGAGATTCAGCCGCAGACTGCGGGTCATGTTCCAGGTCGCCGCCGCGAAGCCCGAGTAGCTGTCGCTCCGCTCCTTGGCGGCGATGAGCCCGGCGATCGGGGTGGCGGCCGGCAGCAGGCCCCCGGTCGCGGCCGCCACCGGGGCGAAGAAGAAGCCCTGGTACAGGTCCACGTCCAACTGGCCGTGCTGATAATAGGCGCCGAAGATATAGCTGACCGGAGCGTCCGCCGGCGAGGCGAAGCGCACCTCCTGGCTGAACTGCCCGTAGGTCTCATAGAGCGAGATCGGCAGGCCGGCCGACGTCCCGACGGCGCTGCCCCCCTGGGCGCCGGGTATCGGCACGGGGTCGTTCAGCAGATGATAGTCGTGGTGGAAATAGCCCGTCGTGAAACTGAGCGTGCTGCGTCCCAGCTCGACCTTGGTCGTCCACGCGCCCTCGACGAAGTCGTTGTTATAGAAGGACGGATTGGCGGCGCTGCGCCAATCGAGTTTATCGTCGATCACGCCATTGTTGGCGGCTAGATAGCGGCTGCAGCCCCCAGACGGGGCGCCGAACGCGGCGCTCGGCGGGCATTGGAGGAGTTCGATGTCGAACACACCGGTGTCGCGCATGCGCCCCACATCGATGCGCGCGTCGACCGAGACTCCGTCCACAGGTTTCCAGGCCATCGACAGGCGCCCGATCGTGTCGTCGAGATGCGGGCCGTCGTCCTGGCGCAGGGTGTTCTTGATGTAGCCGTCCATGCCCGACTGGCGGGCGGCGAGGCGGAAGGACAGGCGGTCGTTGACCGGGAGGGTGACGCCGCCCTCGGCGATATATTCCCCCGTTCCCGGCGCGTAGAAGGCCGAGCCGTTGGCGGCGAAACTGCGCCCAGGCTTGCGGGTCGTGATGTTGACCGCCCCGGCGATGGCGTTGTTGCCGAAGAAGGTCGTCTGCGGCCCCTTCAGCACCTCGACCCGATCCAGATCGAACAAGGCCGAGCGCGTATCCCGCGAACGACCCCGATAGAGGCCGTCGACGAAGGTCCCCACGGACTGCTCGAAACCGATATTCGCGGACGAGCCCACTCCGCGGATCGCCACATAGTCGGAGGCTGGGGACTGGGAAATACGGAAGCTGGGCTGGCGGACCGACAAGCCCTCCAAGTTGAGGATCGTCTGCTTCTCCAGCGCGGCGCCGCTGGTCGTCGTCACCGAGATGGGGACGTCCTGCAGTCGCTGCTCGCGGCCCTGGGCGGTGACCACAATGGCTTCGGCCTCGACGGGATCGGCGACCGAGGCCTCGGGCGGTTCGGCAGCCATCGAGGGCGAAGACCAAGCCAGGACGGCGCCCGCGCAGGTGATAAGCAGGCCATGGCGGCGCACAAGCACATTCATCGATCTGTCTTCCTTATGTCTTATTTTCTTAATGATGCGCACGTCCTTGCCGCCAGGAACGGGTGTTCTGGCGTCACGCCACTGGAACAGCGGGCGATACTGGGCTTGCGCAATACCTGACGACCCGTCGTCAAGGCGATCGCCGTTGGCCTATCAACTTGCTAGGGGGAATAGAGGACTTTGCCTCGCGCAACAGCCACCACGGACCGCAACAGATGGTTTCGAACTCCACAACGCGCGGCCACGTCGAACTGACCGACCTACGGTTGCTCGCGAAAGCAGCGGAGCTGGGATCGCTGGCCAAGAGCGCACGGGCGCTTGGGATCGAGAAGGCGGCGGCGACCCGGCGGCTGCAGCGGCTTGAGAGCGCGCTGGGGTGCAAGCTGATCCATCGCCAGGGCGGCCGCTTCGCCCTAACCGAGGAGGGCCGCGCGCTTCTTCCGCATGCTCAGCGCGGGATCAGCGCGCTCGATGATGGCTTCGCCTCGATCATGGCGCCGGACGCGCCGCTGACCGGCACGCTGCGGGTGGCCGCTCCCCACACCTACGGCCGCAGGACCATCTCGCCGCTGCTGCTCGCATTCGCGGCTAAGAATCCTGACCTCGTGGTCGAGCTCAAATTAGGAAGTGAGCGTGTCGATATCCTCGCCGATGAGGCCGACCTCGCGATCCGGATCGGGGAGATCGGGTCCGAAAGCCTCGTCGCACGCAAGCTGGCGGTCGAGCGCTTCCTGCTTTGCGCTTCGCCGGCCTACATCAGCTCGGCCCCGCCCCTGCTCACTCCGGACGATCTGATCAATCACCGCATCGTCGATCTGCGCGTCGGCGTCGCCCGGACCCATATCGAACTCATCGGCAAGAAGGGACCAAGGCAGGTGCGCGTGAAGCCGAGCTTCCGGTGCAACGACCCGGAGATGGTGATCAGCGCGGCCTGCGCTGGCCTAGGCGTCGCGGTAGCCCCCTATTCGATCGGCGTCGAAGAGTTCTCCGATGGCTCGCTCGTGCGCCTGTTGCCGGAGTGGGAGGTTCCGTCGCGGGACGTCAGCGCAGTTTACGCCCCGAAGCGAGGGCAATCGCGCGCCCTACGGGCGTTTCTCGACCACCTCGTCGAGGCCATGAGGCAAGGTCCGCTGCCGGGCGTGATCGGACTGCACCAATCAACATTCAGTATCCCAACGGGCTCCGACACCTGATTCAGTTCAATGCGCCGACGCCAGCGCCCCCTGCGCCATGGGCCTGGGCCGCAGGAAGACCGCCGAGATGGCGGCGGCGGCCAGGGCGCACAGGGCGCCGATCAGGAAGGCGAGGTGATAGCCGCCGTTCAGGGCGGCCCGCGCATCGGCGCCCGCGGCGCTGAATCCCAGGGTCGCCGAGGCGGCGAGGCTGGCCAGGATGGCAAGGCCCAGCGCCCCGCCCATCATGAAGGCGGTGTTGACCACCCCGGACGCCAGGCCCGACTGGTCCGGCTCCACGTCGTTCATCGCCGCCAGCATCATCGGGTTGAAGGCGATGCCGCCGCCCACGCCGAGCAGCAGCATCGGCGGCAGGACGTGGAGGATGAAGGTCCCGTTGACGGGCGCGAGTGCGAAGAGGGCCAGGCCCGCGGCGGCGATGGCAAGGCCCCCGGCCAGCGGGGTGCGGATGCCGAAGCGGTTCACGATCTTGGCCGACAGGCTGTAGGAGAACGCCCCCATGATCAGGTTCGCGGGCAGGAAGGCCAGGCCGACCTGCATCGGGCTGTAGCCCAACACCAACTGCAGATAGAGCGCCGACAGGAAGAACCAGGCGAACATCGCCGCCGCCCACAGCACCGCCACGATATTGGCGGTCGAGACGTTGCGCAGGCGGAAGAGGTCCAGCGGCACCAGCGGCTCCCTGACCCTCGCTTCGACCGCGATGAACACGGCCAGCAGCGCGAAGGCCACGCCGATCAGCCCCAGGGTCTGGGGCGAGGTCCAGCCGGCCTGCTCGCCGTTGACGATGGCGTAGACCGCCAGCATCAAGGCGGCGGTGACGGTCACCGCGCCGGTCACGTCGAGGCGCGCGCCGCTCCCCTGCCCCTTGTCGTTCGGCAGCAGGCGCATGGCCGCATAGGCCACCGCCACGCCGATGGGGATGTTCACGAAGAAGATCCAGCGCCAGTCGAGCACATTGACGATCAGTCCGCCCAGCAGCACGCCGACGCTGCCGCCGCCGGCCGCCACAAAGCCGAAATAGCCCATGGCCCGGACCCGCTCCGGCCCTTCGGGGAACAGGCTCATGATCAGCGACAGGGCCACGGCCGAGACCACCGCCCCGCCGATCCCCTGCGCCGCCCGGGCGATCACCAGCAGGGTCTGCGATCCGGCTACGCCGCAGGCCAGCGAAGCCACGACGAAGGCGAAAAGACCGATGAGGAACAGCCGCCGCTGGCCGTAGAGGTCGGCCAGGCGCCCGCCCAGCAGCAGGAAGCCGCCGAAGGTCAGGAGGTACGCGTTGACCACCCAGACCAGCGAGGTCTCCGAGAAGGCCAGGCTGGTGCGGATCGACGGCAGGGCCACGTTCACGATGGTCGTGTCGAGCACGATCATCATGTCGCCCATGCACAGGGTGGCGAAGGCGAGCCACCGCAGTCGGCTGTTCGATTCCAAGTCCTGCATGCGGCTCCCCTTCGCGCCTTCTCAGATCAAGGACGCCGCGGGAAGTCCAGAGCCGACGGTCAGGCGGTGGTTTCGGTTCCGGGCCGCTCAAACCGTGACCTGAAAGCCTCGCTCACGCGGTCGAGGGAGGCGAGCAGCAGGCGGCGCAGGGCGATGTCGCCGGCGGCGCTCTCCTCGCCGATCTTGATCAGGCCGCTGGAATAGAGGGTCGGCTTGGCGTCGATCATCGCCTTCACCTCGGCGGCGCTCAGCTTGCCGTCGCCGTCCGCGTCTCCCTGCACGAACGCCTCGTCCAGGCCGTCGACCCCGGGGGCCGTTGCGCGGGCCTCATCCATCGAAATCGCCGCGTCGCCGTTGGCGTCGGCCACGCCCATCAGGGTCGGGGCCAGGTTGGAGGCGTCGCCGAAGTAGATGCGGTGCGGCCCGGTTTCCATGACGTGGGCCAGCTCCTCGCCGGTCAGCTTGCCGTCCTTGTCGGCGTCGGCCTCGGCAAAGGCGCGGCCGGCCTTGGAGAGGATGTCGGAGCCGGGAAACTCGACCCCTTCGCGCGGCGCGGCATAATCGCCGGCCGGTCCAATGGCCGCGAACTCCTCGGCGCTGAGCACGCCGTCGCCATCGCCGTCGCCTTCGCGGACCAGCCAGGCGCCGATGTTGGAGGCCTCGAAGCGGGCGGGCGGCTCGGTGGAGGCCGAGCCCTCCTGCGCCGCCAGCAAGGCGTCGAGGGTGTTCATGCCGAACATGGAGGCGGCCTGCAGCTCGCCCAGCTGCAGCTTGCCGTCGGCATCCTTGTCCATGGCGGCAAAATAGGCCGGGTCGACGGCGCCGGGCGCCTTGCCCCCGGGAACGCCCGCCGACAGCTCGGCCGCCGTCAGGCCGCCATCGCCGTCCACGTCCATCTTGCCCAGGGCGCGGGCCTGCACGGCGTCGAAGACGCTGAGGCCGGACATGGAGATCGGCCGGATCTCCCTCGGCGAGGCGAGCGGGCCGGACTGGCGAGACAAACCGGCGGTCGCCGCCAGAGCGCGCTCTCGCAAGGAGTCGTAGGGGGCGGTTTGGACGGGTGAAATCGACATCGGCAGGCTCTCCTCGCTCCCGATCAGGGGCAAGGGCCGTGCCAGGCTTGGCGGGAGGCGAATTTCCTTCTCCCCTCGGGGAGAAGGTGGACGCGTAGCGGCCGGATGAGGGGGCCTGTCGGGATGAGGCGCGAGCGTGAAGCTGGGCGCTAAGCCCTGCACGACCCCTCATCCGGCCCTCCGGGCCACCTTCTCCCCTTGAAGGGGAGAAGGAACCTTCTACGCGCGTTGCAGCCACTCGCGGGCGGCGCGCTGGGCTTCGGCGACCGAGTCGCGATCCATCTCGGCCGACAGTTCGCGGCGGTAGCGCTTGGCGTCTTCCGAGCCGCGCATGGCGGCCAGGTTGAACAGCATGTGCGCCGAAACGTAATCGAGCGGCGCGCCGCCCTGGCCCGTCGAATAGAGCAGCGCCATCTTCAGCAGCTCATCGCCCGAAGAGTCATGCTCCGGAAGCGGGATCCCGCCGTCCATTACGCCGTGGTCGAACGCCATCTGCATCACCAAGTCCCCTCAAATCCGGAGGGGCGGCGCATTCGGCGCTCCCGCTCTCGGACGTGTTTCATGGTGATAGATAAGTACCCCGTGCCTAAAAATAGAGTTAAGCGCGCAAACACCACAAATATTCTTTATGGTTAACCGAGTGTTGGCAGCACAATGTCGATTCACATCTCGTAAATCCGAGACTTAACCCACATTCATACCACTTAATTATTATTTACGCGCTCGCTGGCCGAACAGCAGCTGGCGGGCCTTGTCAGCGTCCTTGCTGCGATCACTGAGCATGGACCCGCGCAGATCCTCTCCGACCTTCATACCGGCCGCAACGCCGGGCCGCGCCTGCATCCGCTCCATCCAGGCCTTGAGGTTGGGGAATTCGGCGACGTCGATCCCCTGCATCGGATAGCGATAGGCCCAGGGGAAAGCGGCCATGTCGGCGATGGAGAAGGCGCCGCAGATGTAGTCGCGCCCCGTCAGGCGCTTGTCGAGGACGCCGAACAGGCGATCCGCCTCGTCGGTGTAGCGGATCGCGCCATAGGCCAGGTGGCGGCTGTCGGCGGTCATGGTGGGCGCGTAGTTGCGGAAGTGGTTGGCCTGGCCGCCCATGGGCCCCAGCCCGCCCATCTGCCACATCAGCCATTCATCGACCTCGACCCGGCCGCGCTCGTCGGACGGATAGAACAGCTGCGTCTTGCGGCCGAGGTATTGCAGGATGGCGCCGGACTCGAACACCGAGATAGGCTGGCCGCCCGGGCCGTCAGGGTCGACGATGGCCGGCATGCGGTTGTTGGGGCTGATAGCCAGGAATTCCGGTTTGAACTGGTCGCCGGCGCCGATGTTCACGGGCGTGATCTCGTAGGGCAAGCCCATCTCCTCCAGGGCGATGGCGATCTTCCAGCCGTTGGGAGTCGGCCAGTAATGGAGGGCGATGGGCTGGGCCATGAAAAAGCTCCTGACACAAAGGCGGTCGACCATGCCCGCGCCAGCGGAGGAACCGCAAGCCCCCGCAACGCTTTCTGACGTCGGTGTTCAGAACCAGTTCAGGCGCGAGGCGCGATGCTGGTCATCGTGAACTTCCCAGTACCCAGAGGCTGCGTTTCCGCCTCCTCCATCCGGAAGGAAAACAATATGAAACGTCTGATTATCGCCGCCGTCGCCGTGTCTCTGCTGGGCGCCAGCGCGGCCTCCGCCCAGCCCCGCCCCTATGGCGACCGTGACCGCGACGGCGTGCCCAACGCCTATGACCGCGACCGTGACGGCGACGGCATCCGCAACAACAGAGACCGGAATCCGAACCGTCCGAATGGCCCTGGCGCCTTTAGGCCCGGCGACCGTGACCGCGACGGCATCCCCAACCGTTTCGACCGCCGCGACAACCGCTTCACCTATGGCGGCCGCCAATATGACCGCTTCCGTGGGCCGGCCTACAACTATCCCCGCGGCTACGGTTATCGCAACTGGGGCCGTGGTCAGGTCCTGCCCCGCGGCTACTTCGCCCCGCCGTACTACATCAACAACTGGTCGGCCTATCGCCTGCGTCCGCCGCCCCGCGGCTACCGCTACGTTCGCGTCGGCAACGACGTGGTCCTGGCGGCCATCGCCGGCGGCCTGATCGCCGAAGTGATCAACGGCGTCTTCTACTAGCTCATCGAAGGGCCGCCCCGGCGAGTATGGCCGGGGCGGCCATCCATCCGGTCCCTGCGTCCCGGGTTCTCCGACGCCAGGAGGAGAACTGACATGAAAAGGCTCATAATCACCGTCGCCGCCATCGCCCTGATGGCCCCCGCTCTCGCCTCGGCCCAGGAGCGCGGAGATCGCGGCGGGCGAGGAGACCGAGGCGGCCAAGGAGGCGGCCAGTACCAAGGCCGGTCTCAAGGCGGGCCGCAAGGCGGCGGCGAGCGCGGCGCGTTTCGTGGCCGAGGCGATCCGAACATGCAGGCGGCGCCCGCCGCCCCCGCCGCGCCGGCCAGGGTGCAGCGTTCCGACCGCGGCGCGCGCGGCCAGGGCTTCCAGGCCGATCGGCGCTTCGACGGCCGGCAGGGCGACGGCCGGGCCCAGAACCGCGTCCAGGGCGATCGCCGCTTCGACAATCGGGGCGTGGACAACCGCCGCTTCGACAACCGCGGCCAAGGCTTCAACAGCGGTCAGCGCTTCAATGGGGGCCAGGGCTTCGACGGCGGCCAACGGTTTAATGGCAACCAGCGCTTCAATGGCGGCCAGCGCTTTAACGACAATCGCAATTTCGGCCGGGGCGGCTTCTACAACTACGGAGGCCGCAACTTCGACCGCTTCCGCGCTCAGCCCTATCGCTGGCCCGGCGGCTTCCGCGGCGCCTTCAACTGGCAGCCACGCCAGATCTTGCCTGCGGCGTTCCTGATGCAGGATTATTTCATCGGCAACTACGCCGACTTCGGCTTCGGCGCGCCGCCCTACGGCTACGAGTGGATCCGGGTCGGCGACGATGCTCTGCTGGTCGACATCTATTCCGGCCAGATCGTCGAAGTGGCCCCAGGCGTCTATCGCGATCCTCGTGGCGGCGGCCGCCATGGTGATGACCTCGGTCGGCTCAGCCGACGCCCAGGGCCGCGGCCGCGGGCGCGACGACGACCGCCGGGCCGAGCGCCAGTACGACCGTGGCGGCCGTTATGACCGCGGCGGCGGTTACGACCGCCGTGGCCGAGGTGAAGGACGCGGCAATGGCCGGGCCGAGCGCGGGCCCCGTTATGACCCGCGTCCCGATGGGCGCCGTCGGGACGACCCGCGCAATGCGCCGCCGCCCTATTACGCCGGGCCCGGCGACGGGCGCGGCGCCCAGTCCTGGCGCCGGGGCCAGCGCCTGCCGCCCATGTATCGTGGCGACGTCTTGCGCGACCCCGGCCGCTTCCGGCTGCGTCCAGCCCCCCCGGGCTACGACTGGGTCGGCGTCGGGCCCGACATCTACCTGATGCAGCGTTCGACCGGGATGGTCCTGGACTCGATCCCGGGCGGGTATTGAGGGACAGCTCCCCCTGCCTCGTCGGGCTGGGGGGGAAGAGCCGTCGTTAGCCCCCCAGCTTGGCTTTCAGCAGTTCGTTGACTGCGGCTGGGTTGGCCTTGCCGCCGGTGTCGCGCATCACCTGGCCGACGAACCAGCCGATGGCCTGGGGCTTGTCCTTGGCGGCGGCGACCTTGTCCGGGTTGGCGGCCATGATCTTGTCGATGGCCGCCTCGATGGCGCCGGTGTCGGTGACCTGAACCAGGCCGCGCTTCTCCACGATGGCCGCGGGGGTCCCCTCCCCCGCCCACATGTGGTCGAACACCTCCTTCGCGATCTTCGACGAGATGGTGCCGTTCTCGATCAGCTCGACCAGGCCCGCGATGTCTGAGGCCGGGATCGGGCTGTCCTCTATCTCGCGCCCGTCCTCGGCCAGGCGCGACAGCAGGCCGTTGGTGGTCCAGTTGGCGACCAGCTTGGCGTCGCGGCCCTTGGCGGCCTTTTCGAAGAAGTCGGCGCGGCCGGCCTCGATCACCAGCACGCGGGCGTCATAGGCCGACAGGCCGTACTGCGACTGCAGCCGGGCGCGCTTGTCGTCGGGAAGCTCGGGCAGGCTGTCCTGGATCTGCTTCACCCACGCCGGGTCGAGCTCCAGGGGCAAGAGGTCCGGGTCGGGGAAGTAGCGGTAGTCGTGCGCCTCTTCCTTCGAACGCATCGAACGGGTCTCGCCCTTCACGCTGTCGAACAGCCGGGTCTCCTGGTCGATCTTGCCGCCGTCCTCGAGGATCTCCACCTGGCGGCGGGCCTCGTAGACGATGGCCTGCTGGATGAAGCGCATCGAATTGACGTTCTTGATCTCGCAGCGGGTGCCGAGATGGCTGAAGTCGCCCGTCGCGGCGAATTTTTCGTACTGGCCTGGGCGGCAGACCGACACGTTCACATCGGCGCGCAGGTTGCCCTTCTCCATGTCGCCGTCGCAGGTGCCGAGGTAGCGGACCAGCATGCGCAGGGTCTTCACATAGGCCGCCGCGTCTTCCGGGCTGCGCATGTGGGGGCGCGAGACAATCTCCATCAGCGCCGTGCCGGCCCGGTTGAGGTCGACGTAGGTGGCGTGCGGGTCGAGGTCGTGGATCGACTTGCCGGCGTCCATCTCCAGGTGCAGGCGTTCGATGCCGACCAGGAAGGTCGAGCCGTCGTCGCGCTCGACCTCCAGCACCCCCTCGCCGACGATGGGGTCCTTGAACTGGCTGATCTGATAGCCGGGGGGCAGGTCTGGGTAGAAGTAGTTCTTGCGGTCGAAGATCGAACGCAGATTGATCTGCGCCTTCAGTCCCAGGCCCGTCCTCACCGCCTGCTCGACGCAGTAGCGGTTGATCACCGGCAGCATGCCCGGAAAGGCCGCGTCGACCAGGCTGACCTGCTCGTTCGGGCCCGCGCCGAAGCCGACGGCCGAGGCCGAAAACAGCTTCGACTTGGACGCCACCTGGGCGTGGACCTCGAGGCCGAGGACGACTTCCCAGTCGCCGGTGCGGCCAGGGATGAGGAAGGGGGCGCGTTCGGTGGCGGTCATGAGGGGTAGATAGCGCCGGGCAGGCCCAAAGCCTAGACGCCCTTCTCCCCCGAAGAGGAGAAGGGCGCTGGAACCGGCCCTACTTCGGCGAGATGCGCAGCAGGGCGCCGTCGTCCGTGGCGACGTAGAGCAGCCCGTCCGGGCCCTGTTTCACGTCGCGGATGCGCTGGCCGAGGTCGACCAGCAGGGACTCGCGGCGCAGCTCCTCCATCTTCTCGTTGAACAGGATACGCTCCAGCTTGCCGGTGCCGTTGACCTCGCCCGTCCGCATGCCCCCGGCGAAGACGTCGCCCTTCCACTTGGGCAGTTTGTCGCCGGTGTAGAAGGTCAGGCCCGCCACCGCGATGGCCGGGGTCCAGTAGACGATGGGCGGCTCATAGCCCTCGTGGGTGGGCGCATTGCCCGCCTGCCACGGGCCGGGATACTGGCGGCCCAGCGAGACCAGCGGCCAGCCGTAGTTCTTGCCGGGCTTGAGCACATTCAGCTCGTCGCCGCCATTGGGGCCGTTCTCGGACAGCCAGATCTCACCCGTGACCGGGTGGACCGCAAGGCCCAGCGAGCTGCGGTGACCCATGGTGTAGATTTCGGGCAGGTACCCGGCTTGGCCCACGAACGGGTTGTCGGCCGGAACGCTTCCGTCGTCCTTGAGCCGCAGGATCTTGCCGCCGGTCGTGCCCGGGGCCTGGGCGTTGCCGCCGCCGCCGGCGACGTAGAGCATGCCGTCCTTGCCGAACACGATCGGGGTCGATCCGCCGCTCGGCGTCGGCCCCAGCCAGATGTCCTTCACATCGGTCAGAGCGTGATCGTTCAAGGTGGCGCGGAACACGCCGATGCGCCGTTCGGTGGCGCTGACCGGCTTGGTGTAGCTGACGTAGATCCAGTGGTTCTGGGCGAAGTTGGGGTGCAGGACCACGTTCATGTAGCCGTGGACCGCGCCCTGCAGGCCGGGGGCTGCGGCGAAGTATGAGGCCGGGCCGCCGGTGACTTCCTTGGGGTCCAGCCGGCCATCGCGGACCAGCCGCAGATGGCCGGACCGCTCCGCGACCAGCATCGCGCCGTCCGGCAGGAAGGCGATGCTGTAGGGCTGCAGCCCTCGAGCCAACACGTCGACGCGGATGTCCTGACCTTCCCCGGTCGGATAGGTGAACGGTCCGCTCCCGAGCGGGCGATTGGCGAGGCCCAGGGGAGCCACGGGCACGCCATTGGCGAAGGGCACAGTGCGCTGGGCGAAGGCCGGCGCCGCGCCCATGACACCGGCGGCGAGGGCGATCAGCGAGCAGCAGGCGAGCGCTGCGCCTCTGGACGGACGCGAATAAGACATAGGCGGCGTTTCCCCGATCATGAGACGCTGGTCGCGTCGTTGTTGTTCTAAGAGGCTGGCCAGCCCTGCTTGCTTCCGAGACCCCTCCTGCTTCCGAGGCGACGCCTCGATTGGCCAGCGGCGAAAAGACTTTCGGTCAGCGAAAGGCGCCGGTCAAGCGCCAAGCACGGCCGTTTCCAAAGGGCGCAGCGGGCTGCGCCGGTCCCGCCTGCGACATCAACACCCTCCGCCCGGGCTGTCGACCGCGATGTCGAACGTCGCCACACCCTCAGTCACATCGAGGTCCGGGCGAGCAAGCGCCTCGGGACGGTAAAGGGTGTTCGCGGCATCCTCATAGCCGGAGCGCCAGTGCTCCTCGACATTGAGCCGGGAGAACTCGAAGTCCTTGGTCGCGCCCTGGTGCGGGCGCGCGTGGTAGATCAGGTGGACGATCCGGAACACCTTGCGGTCGACCTCGGCGGCCAGCTTGCGGACCTGCGGCAGGGCGCAGACCTCCGGCGGCAGATCGGCCAGCGCTTCCGACACCGCGTTCTTCAGCCGCTGGATGCGCCGGAAGGCGTCGGTGCTGGCGCGGGTGCGGCTGGCGTACTGAATCTCTTTCTGCCGGGTGACCACGTCGGTCAGGTCGCCCGGCGCCTGGCCGCGGGTGTTCCAGAGGTCGACCTGGAACACCAGGGTGTCGAGCTTCGGCTCCCCCTCCGCCACCCACTGCAACGGGGTGTTGGAAACCAGGCCCCCGTCCCAGTAGAGCTCGCCGTCCACCTCCACCGGGGGGAACATCGGCGGCAGGGCGGCGCTGGCGAGGACGTGTTCGAGCCGGATCCGGGTGTTGGCCGTGTCGAAGTAGTCGAAGTTGCCGGTGCGGATGTTGACCGCCCCGACGCTGAACCGCATCGGGCCAACGTTTATGCGGTCGAAATCGACGAACCGGGTCAGGGCCGCCTTGAGGGGGTCGGAATCGTACAGGCTGACCGCGTTGCGGCTGCCGGGCGGGCTCAGCCAGGGCGGGATCGGATGGGGCGCAAACATCGACCGCACCCCGAAGGTCGAGGCGGTCGCCGCGCTGAGATGATTGAGGCCGACCCGGAAGGGCTCCATCTGGACCAGCCCGGGGGCTAAGACCCGGAGCCAGTCGACGCCCCAGGGATCGGCGGAGACTTCCCGCCAGAACCCGCGCAGCGCCTCCAGCCGCCGTTCGGGCGCGTTCCCGGCGATGAGGGCGGCGTTGACCGCACCGATCGACACGCCCGCGATCCAGTCGAGCGCGATTCCGCACTCGTCCAGGGCCTCGAACACCCCCGCCTGATAGGAGCCCAGGGCGCCGCCGCCCTGCAACACCAGGGCGATCTGCTCGAAGTCCGGCCGGGGCAGCCGGCCGCTGGTCAGGCCGACCACGGACATCTGCGGCCGTTTCCCGTCGGCGTCGAACCGGTGACGATTGCTGTGCGCCTCATGGGGCCGGACTCCGGTTTCCAGACGCCGCGCAGGATCGGCGCCCGGTCCCCGAGTGTCGTTGATCCTGCGCAAAGCGGTCCGTTCGGGGTCGCCTAGGGTTCGTCCACTGCCGCCCTGGGGCCCAAATCATGCCGGATGCATCAGGCGAAAGGGACCAGGCGGCCATCGTCGAGGCGTTCGAAAGCGGCGCGGCCATAGGCTCGGCCCATCCGCTGACCCGGATCGACACTCACATGTCGTACGTCTTCCTCGGGCCAAAGCGAGCCTACAAGCTCAAGCGCGTCCGGCGGCATCCGTTCGCCGACATGTCTTCGCTCGAAGCGCGCCGCTGCGCCTGCGAGTCCGAGCTCGCCGTCAACCGGGCCCTCGCGCCGACCCTGTATGAGGCGGTCCTGCCGGTCATCCGCGGCCCGGACGGCGCCATCGAGGTCGAAGGCCCGGGCGAGCCGATCGACTGGGTGGTCGTCATGCGCCGTTTCGCCGACGGCGCCCTGTTGTCAGAGCGCGCGGCGACCGGCCTGCTCACGCCGGGCGCCGTGGTTCAAGCCGTGGACGCTGTCGCTGACTTTCACCGCGCCCTGAAGCCGCACTTCGACGCCGGCTATTCCGTCGACTACCGCCGCATCGCCGACGGTCTGCGCCGCACCGAGGCCGAGGGCGCCGCGGCGCTGGGCCTCGCCCCGGCCTCAGAGGCGCTGTTCTCCGCGATCGAGCGCGAGATCGGCAGACTCTCGCCGTTGATCGAGGCGCGGCGTCGGGACGGCTGGGTGCGCCGCGGCCATGGCGACCTGCACCTGGGCAACATCTGTGTCCACGAGGGAAGGGTCACGCCTTTCGATGCGTTGGAGTTCGACCCCGCCCTGGCGACGGCGGACGTGGTCTACGACATCGCCTTCCTGCTGATGGACCTGCGGGCGCGCGGCCTGGACGGCTTGGCCAATGTCGCGATGAACCACTACTGGGACGTCTCGGCGCAGCCGGAGGAGGCCCTCGCCCTGCTGCCATTGTTCACCGCCCTGCGCGCCGCCGTCCGCATGGCGGTGTCGGTCGAGGCGGCGGATCTGGTCCAGGCCGAGCGCTACCGGACCCTGGGGTTGGCGCTCCTGGATCAAAAGGCGCCTCAGCTCGTCGCTGTCGGCGGCCTGTCCGGGACCGGCAAGTCCACCGTGGCCAAGGCGCTGGCGCCCGATCTGCCGGGCGCGTGCGGCGGCCGGCTGCTGCGTACCGACGTCATTCGCAAGCAGCTGGCCGGACTGCGGCCGACGGACCGCCTGGCCGCCGCCGCCCATGAGCCCGCGGGCCGCGCCGCCGTCAGCCGCGTGCTCGCCCAGAGAGCCTGGCGAGCCCTGGAGGCCGGCTGTTCGGTGGTCGCCGACGCCACCTTCCGCGAAGCGGCGGCCCGCGCGGCGATCGAAGCCGCCGTCCGGGCCGGCCCGTTCACCGGCCTGTGGTTGAGGACGGGCCCCGAGGTGCGTATCGCCCGGATCGCCCGCCGGCACGAGGACGCGTCCGACGTCACCCTGGAGGGCGCCCTGGCCCAGACTGAGCCGGGCGACCTGGGACCAAGGTGGCGCGTGCTCGACGCGGGGGTCCCGGTCGGGGCCGCCGTCCAGGCCGCCCTTGAGGCGGTCACCGAGTCCCTGCAAGCCCGCGGACCTCAGGTCTCCATCACATAGGTTCCTGGCGCGGGGCACAGGGGCTTGAGCCCAGCCTTGGGCCGGCCCATCGGGGGCGGCGCAGCGCCAGCGGTCGAGCGGGCCTGCAGCCAGCCCAGCCATTCGGGCCACCAGGAACCCTCCCGCCTCGGCGCCCTGTCCAGCCACACGTCCGGATCGACGTAGTCGGCGCCCGGTTCGTGGGCCCCAACCCGATAGTAGGCCCCCGGCTTGCCGGGCGGGCTGACCACGCTGGAGTTATGCCCTCCCCCCGTCAACACCATGGTCACCCCCGCCGAGGCCTGCAGCTCCAGCTTGTAGACCGATCGCCACGGCGCGATGTGGTCGCGCTCCGCCCCGAGGGCGAAGATCGGCGTGCGGATGTCCTTGAGGGCGACGGCGCGGCCATCCACCGGATAGCTGCCGTGGGCGAAGCTGTTCTCTAGGAACAGCTGCCGCAGGTACTCGCTGTGCATCCGAGCCGGCATGCGGGTGGGATCGGCCAGCCAGGCGTCGAGGTCCGCGGGCTCGCTGGGCGAGCCGATCAGATAGCGCTCGACCAGCTTGGCGAAGAGCATCTCGTTCGCGCGCAGGGCGTAGAAGGCGCTGGCCATCTGCCGGGCGTCGAGATAGCCGCGCACCTCCATCATGTCTTCGAGCAGGGCCAGTTGGCTCTCGTCGATGAACAGCATCAGCTCGCCGGCTTCCTCGAAGTCGGTCTGGGCGGCGAGAAGGGTCAGGCTGGCCAGCCGCTCGTCCCCGTCACGGTCCATGGCCGCCGCGGCGATGGCCAGAACGGTGCCGCCCAGGCAGTAGCCGACCGCGTGCACCTTCCCGCCGGGCGCGACCTTGCCGACCACGTCCAGCGCGGCCAGCACCCCCTGGCGGCGGTAGTCCTCGAAACTGGTCTCGCTCAGTTCAGGGCCGGGGTTCTTCCACGAGATGATGAAGACCGTGAACCCCTGTTCGACCAGGTAGCGGACCAGGGAGTCCTGCGGCGTGAGGTCGAGGATATAGTACTTCATGATCCAGGCGGGCACGATCAGGATCGGCTCGCGGTAGACGCTCGGCGTCGCCGGCGCATACTGGATCACCTCCATCAGGGCGTTGCGGAAGACCACCTTTCCCGGGGTCAGGGCCATGGTCCGCCCGACCTCGAAGGCGTCCATCCCCTTGAGCTTGCCGCCCGACGCCAGCCGGCCGAGGTCCTCGGCCAGCAGTTCAGCGCCGCGGACGAAGCTCATGCCGCCGCTGCGCCGGGCGGCGTCGAGCACCTGCGGATTGGTGAGCGGGGAATTGATCGGGGCCATGGCGTTGAGCGCGAACCGGCCCAGGAACTCGACGCGACGGGCATGGGCTTCGGCCACGCCGGGGACGCCGGTGGTGGCGGCGCGCCACTGGGCTTCCAGGGCCAGCTGCCCCTGGGCGAACAGGCTGAACGGCGGCTGGTCCCAGAGGGGATCGCGGAAGCGGCGGTCGGCGGGATCGGGCTTGAAGGCCCAGTCGTCCCGCGCGCCCCCTGCCGCCTGGCCGGCGAGGTCGACCGCCGCCTGCGACGCCCGGCGCCACAGCTCGACCTGACGCCCGGGCGCGGTCGACAGGTGGAAGGCCCAATCCGTCCAGGCCTGGAAGGCGGCCCACGGGGACTGGCCCCCCGACAACTGGGCGAAGCGCCCGCGCAGGCGGTGGTCGAAGGCCAGCAGATCCTGTCCCAGGACATCGCAAGCCGGCATGGCCGGCGGCGGAGCGGCGACCGGGGGAGGCGAATGCTCCGGCAAGAGGTCGGCTCCGTCCACGGTCAGAGCGCCACGGTCATGGCCGCGGCCCGCTTGTGGGGGGTGGACATGACTGATGTCTCCGCGCGCCGTCCGGCACGGGCGGCAGGGCCACTTTCGCGACTTCGGCGGGAAGGGTGTTGATCCCGATCAACGGCCGCCCCACCGGATTGAGCTCGCCGCAAGGCCGCTTCCTTTGCAGCCGTCACTTGACAGCCGGCCGGCGGCGCGCCCGATGGCGGCCCATGAACCCTGACGACCAAGCCGTGATGGCCGCCTCCGCCGGGCCACGCCTCGCCGCCCTGGCCGACAGCTTCCGGCGCCTCACCGGCCGCGCCCTGACCGAGGCGCCGACTGCGGGCGCCTTCTGGCGGGCGCCCCGGGCCATCGTCGCCCACGGGCTGCAGGCCGACCCGATATTCTTCTACGGCAACCGCCTGGCCCTTGAGCTGTTCGAGACCCCCGCCCGCGACTTCATCCGCCTACCCTCGCGGTTGTCGGCTGAGCCGGCCCTTCGGACCGAGCGGGAGCGGCTGTTGGCCCGGGTGACGACGGACGGCTTCATCGACGATTACGCCGGAGTGCGCATCTCGGCGAAAGGCCGCCGCTTCCGCATCGAACAGGCCGTGGTCTGGACCGTGACGGACGCGGACGGCGCGCCGGTGGGTCAGGCCGCCGCCTTCGATCACTGGACCCGGCTGAACTAGGCGGAGTGTCCTAGCGGAACAGCACCAGGGCGGCCTTCAGGGTCATCCACACGCCCCAGGCGATGGGCAGGCCCACCGCCAGCCACGCGAGGACGATCTTGGCGTCGAGCCCGGCCGGCCCCGTGGTGGTCGCCGCCGGAGCCGGCGGCGCCAGCGGCTTCAGCCCGTCCAGCTCCTGCGGCGACATCAGCCACTTGGCGGCCACCGGCCGCACCAGGGCGTTGCAAATCAGGCCGCCGACCAGCATGGCGGCCAGGATGTACATGGTCCGGTCATAGACCTGGGCCCTGGGGACGCCCGCGGCGATCTGGGCCTCGCGGATGTAGCCGACCACCACCGGCCCCACGACCCCGGCGGTCGACCAGGCGGTGAGCAGCCGGCCGTGAATCGCCCCCACGAACTGGGTGCCGAATACGTCCGCCAGATAGGCCGGCACGGTGGCGAAGCCGCCGCCGTACATCGACAGGATCACCCCGAAGGCGGCCACGAACAGAGCCATCGAGCCGAGGTGGGCCAGCGACGGCGCACTGGCGTAGAGCACGACGCCCAGGCCAAAGAAGCAGAAATAGGTGACCTTGCGTCCGATCTTGTCGGAGAGCGACGCCCAGAAGAACCGCCCGGCGATGTTGAACAGGGACAGCAGGCCGGTGAAGCCGGCGGCGATGGCGGCGATGGCCTTGAGCTGGTCGGGGTCCAGCGCCGTGAAGGCCAGGTCCGGCCGCCCGATCAGCCGGCCGCCGAAGATCTCCTGCAGCATCGGCGAGGCCAGGGCCAGGACGCCGATGCCGGCGCTGACGTTCAGACAGAGGACGCCCCAGATCAGCCAGAACTGCGGGGTCTTGTGGGCGTTCCGCAGGTGGACCGCCCCGGTGGAGACGAGAGACCTGGCCTTGGCCGAAGGCGTCCAGCCCGCGGGCGCCCAGCCCTCCGGCGGCACGCGGTAGCCGAAAGCGCCGGCCATCATGAAGGCGAAATAGACCAGGGCGAGAACCACGAAGGTCTGCCAAACGCCGACGCTCTGCGCGGTCCTGAAGTGCCCCATCAGCAGGTTGGCCAGCGGCGAGCCGATCATCGCCCCGCCGCCGAAGCCCATGATGGCCATGCCTGTGGCCATGCCCCGCCGGTCAGGGAACCACTTCACCAGGGTCGAGACCGGCGAGATGTAGCCGAGCCCCAGGCCGATGCCGCCCAACACCCCGCCGCCCAGCCACACGATCCACAGCTGGTGCAGATAGACGCCCAGGGCCGCGACCAGCAGCCCGCCGCACCAGCACAGGGCGGCGGCCACGCCGGCCTTGCGCGGCCCGGCCCGCTCCAGCCAGCCGCCCCACAGGGCCGCCGAGGCGCCGAGGAAGACGATGCCGAGGGTGAAGACCCAGGTGACGTCGCTGACCTTCCAGTCGCAGGTCGTGGTGGTCAGGGCGTTCAGCAGGCCCGACCCCGCCGGGCAGGCGGCGGACTCGCTTATCCCGATGGCCCGCGACAGGGGCAGCCAGAACACGCTCAGCCCATAGGCCATGCCGATGCACAGGTGGATGGCCAGGGCCGCCGGCGGCAGCAGCCAGCGGTTGTAGCCCGGCCCGGCGACGGTGCGCGCCCGGTCGAGCAGGCCGGGCATGGGCGTGGCGTCGGTCATTCCTGGATGTCCCCCGTTATGGGGCGATCACATACGGCTCACTGCTGCGTGGCAAGCCTCGAAGGGCGCGGCGGCCGCCTAGCGCCGACGAGCCACGGGCCGCGCCGCCGGCCGCGGCCGCTTGTCCACCACCACCTTGCCGTCCTTCAGCACCATCACCGGGTCCAGCATGGCGTGGAAGTCGGTGAGCGGATTGGAGGGCAGCAGCACGATGTCGGCGCGCTTGCCCGGCTCGAGGGTGCCGATCTCGTTTTCCATATTGAGGTAGCGGGCAGTGTTAGGCCCCAGGATGCGGAAGATGTCCTGCATCGAGAACATCACCACCAGCGACTTCAATTCATGTTCAAGCACGTCGCGGACCGGATAGTTCTGGTCGCTGCCGTAGCCGAGCGCCAAACCCTTGGACGCGTCCCAGATACGCCGAGCATTGATCAACGTGTATGCGGCCTCGGTGCCGGTCGCCCGGCCCTTCTCGTCGCGGTTGGCGCCGGCGATCGCCTCCGGCCACGGCATGCCGGTGCGGAACCGGGGCGTGTTGTCCTTGGCGAAGACGTCGATGATCGGGGCGCCGAAGCTGATCAGGTTGAGCACGATGGCGCCGCCGTCGACGATCTTCTGGGCGTCGTCATAGCCCATGAAATCCTTGTTCGGCAGGTGGACCTGGCGGCGGATTCCCGCCTCGGTGGCCGCCACCATGGCCGGGGTCGAGACGGCGTGGACATTGACCTGAACCCCGACCTTGGCCCCCTCGTCCAGAGCCGCCTTCAGCACCGCGATCTCTGCCGGCGGCGGGCCGGGAACGGGGGTGATGCCGATCTCGCCGGTGTGCTTGATTCCCTTGGCGGCCATGGCGCGGATGGCGGCCCTCGCCTCCTCCGGCGTGCCGCGCAGGTTGATCCGCTCGGAAGCCAACACCCGCGGGCCAACGATCTGGCCGGACTCGATGTGCTGGATCAGGGTCAGGGCGCCGTCGCCCGGGCCGCCGCCGGACAGCACGGTGGTGAACCCATGCTCGATCAGGTCGGCCATGTCGGCCTTCTCGTTCGGGCCGGTGTTGATGTGCTTGTGGGCGTCGACGAAGCCCGGCAGGGCGGTCATGCCCCGCGCGTCGATCACCACGCCCGCTCGGGTCGCCGGCGCGCCGCGGGCGACAGAGACGATCTTGCCGCCGCGCACCACGATCGAACCGTTCTCGATCACCGTGCCGTTGGAGACGATGATGCGGGCGTTGGTTATGGTGGCGTCCTGGGCGAGCGCGGGGCTCGCCGCCGCCGCCAGGCCCAGACAGGCCAGCGCCGACAACAGATGTGGCTTCATAGGCGTCCTCCCCGGGATCTATGCCTGCGTCCCGTGGGCGGACTATAGGCGCGCTCCGGCGGGCCGATAGTCCGTCATGCTGACCATGCCGGTACGTGCTTCGGGACTGCCCCAACCCGTCATCCTCGGGCGAAGGCGCGAAGCGCTGCGCCCGAGGATGACGCTAATTTGCCGGCACGTCCCCCGTCGTCGGCAGCTTGAACACCGTGAGCGTCGTCCCCCCGATCGGATTCTCAATCTCCGGCGTGACGAAGGGCCAGGCGACCGGGCCGCCGTTGCCGGCGACGACCGCCACATACTGGTCTCCCCCCGCCGAATAGGTCACGGGCGTGGCGCTGGGCGAGGCCGGCAGACGGGTGCGCCACAGGGGCTTCCCGCTGGCGGAATCGTAGGCGTAGAAATAGCGGTCGCGGGAGCCGACGAAGAGCAGGCCCCCCGCCGTGGCCAGGGTCGATGAGGCGAAGGCCGCCCGCCGCCGCTGGGTCCACAGGGTCTTGCCGGTCTCCAGGCTGATGGCCTGCACCCGCCCGAAATTGCCGTCGCCCCCGTCCCTGGGCAACTGCACCCACTGCATGTCGCCCATGCCGGCGGCGATCTCGGCCGGGGTGCGCACCCGCCAGGTGAAGTCCTGGCAGGTCTCCAGCATCTGCACGAACAGGACCTTGGCGGCCGAATCGATCGAGGTCGCCGGCCAGTTGCGGCCGCCGCCGGAATGCGGGCAGAAGTGCTTCCTCACCCCCCGCTCGGGCACGGCCGCCGGGTTGATGGTCTTGACGCCGGTCACCGGGTCGATGCCGGTGACCAGGGTCTGCAGGCCGGCGTCCACCGACAGGGCGTACTTGCCGGTGGCCCGATCGACTCCGTCGAACAGGGCGATCTTGCCGCCGGTCACCACCAGCTTGGTCGGCTTGCCCTTGACCGGGATGGTCACCAGCGATTGCTCATAGACCCAGTCCAGGTCCCACACCTCCGGGGTCAGGTGCTGGTAGTGCCAGGCCAGCTTGCCGGTGTCGGGGTCGATGGCGACGGTGGCGCCGGTGTAGAGGCCGTCGTTGTCGGCGACCGGCTTGCCGTCGCGCGGGGCCAGCAGGGTGCTGATCGTGTAGGTGTTGCCGATGCCGAAATAGACCAGGCCGAGTTCGGGGTCGTAAGAGCCCGAGGTCCACACCGAGCCGCCGTAGCGCTCGTCCACCGGCGCCCCGTTCCAGCTGTCGCCGCCGACCTGGCCGGGCCGGGCGATCGAGTTGAAGCGCCAGGCCTCCTCCCCCGTATTGGCGTCGAGGGCGAAGATGAAGCAGCCGCCCTTGTAGCTGTTGCAGCCCGTGGCCCCCATGATGACCTTGCCCTTGGCCACGATGGGGCCGCCGTTCAGCGACAGGCGGGCGGCGCGCTCGGGCTCCTTCAGCACTTCCTTGTCCCACACCACCTTGCCGGTCTTGGCGTCCAGCGCGACCAGGTGTCCGTCGGGCGTCGGGGTGTAGAGCCTGTCGCCGTAGATGGCGATGGAGCGCACGATGGCCGTGCGGCCGTTGTTCATCGCCGGGGGCAGCTGGCGCACGTACTGCCACAGCTGGTCGCCCGTGGCGCCGTCGAGGGCGACGGTGGTGTTGGCGCTCTGGATGAAGATCACCCCGTCGTGGACCAGGGGCGTGATCTCGTTGCCGCTGGGGGCCAGGGCGTAGGACCAGGCCGAACCCAGCCCCTTCACATTGGCCCGGGTGATCTGCTTCAAGGGCGAGAAGCCGTCGCTGAGCGGGGTGCGCCGCCAGGTCAGCCAGTCGCCGTCGGCCGGCCGCTTCAGGGTGTCTTCGGTGACGGGCGTCAGCCGGTCCAGCACCGCCGCCTTACGGGCCGTGGCGGCCGCGAACAGGGCGTCCTCGTTGCGGCGCACCACGTTGCGGGTTTCACCCGCGGGGGCGTCGGCGGCGTATCCCGCCACGGGCAGGACGGCGAGGACGCCGGCGAACAGCCAGCCGCGATGATCCCGGTTGCGAAGCATGTCGTTGTTTCCTGCCCAGTCGTTTTCACCACCGTAGCGGCGGGGCGCGGACATGCACAACGAGATTGTTAGGTAGCCTTGCGATTTGTATTCATTGTCATCCCGGAAAGCGCGAAGCGCTTATCCGGGATCCAGGGCCGCGGGCGCGCCCGTCTCCTGGATCCCGGCTCTCCGCTGCGCTGCGGCCGGGATGACAGCCTGTCGACTACTTCGCGCCCTTCACCGCCACGCCCATCACCTCGAAGTGCGCGCCGTTGAGCAGGCTGCCGGCGCCGAGGAAGGCGCGGGCGGGGAGCGGGCCGGTGAAGTAGGTGCGGTACACCTCGTTGAAGCCGCCGTAATAGCTGAGGTCGGTGGTGAACACCTGCACCCAGACCAGGTCGTTCATGGTCAGGCCGGCGGCTTCCACCGTGCGCTTCACGGCGTCCATGACGATCTTGGCCCCGGCCTTGGGGTCGGCCGGCGCCTTGCCGGTGGCCGGATCGGTGTCGAGGGCGCCCGAGACATAGAGGGTGTCGCCCGCCATCACCGCGCCGCTGAAGGCCGGCCCGGTGATGCCCGGCGCCCCGGCGGGGAAGTGCTTGATGGTCGGGGCGGCGGCGAGGGCTGCCGCAGGAAGCAGCGTCAGGGCTACGGCGGCGGCGGCAAGGACTGATCTCATGGCAGGCTTTCCAGGTGAAGGTCGCGCAATCCTTTGGCAGGCCGAGCCGTCAGGCCGCCAGGGCAGGCGCCGATCACGGCTCCGGTCGCGGCGGATGGCCCGCCGATTAGGCGCCCCGCCCAAGTCTTAGACCGATTGCCGTACAGGCCGCCCGAACCGGCCCTCAGGGATATCGAAGCGCCGAGCGCAACTGTTAGGCCGCACCCCAGGCGACCGCCGGGATGGGCCGGTCGCAGGCTTTCCAAAGGGGCTGCGCGTCGATGGTCATGGACATGTTTTCCGAAGGCGGCATGAGCCGCCGCAGTTTCATCGAGCGCCTCGGGGGCGTCGGCGGCACCGCCCTGGTGCTGGCCGGCATGAGCGCCCTGGGCTTCGGTATCGAAGCACAGGCCTATGAGCCCCCTGCCCTGTCCGGCGGCACCAAGGGTAAGAAGATCATCGTGCTGGGCTCGGGCGTGGCCGGCCTGACCTCCGCCTACGAACTGGCCGCGGCCGGCTATGACGTCACCGTGCTGGAGGCCCGCAATCGGGTCGGCGGCCGCTCCTACACCGCCCGCAAGGGCACCCAGCTGACCGAGCTGGGCGGCGAGGCGCAGACCTGCACCTTCGACGCCGGCCACTACATCAACCCCGGCCCGTGGCGGATCCCGTACCACCACAGCGGCTACCTGCACTACGCCAAGAAGTTCGGCGTCGGCGTCGAGCTGTTCAACAACGAGAACGACCACTCCTACATCAACTTCGAGCGCGGCTCGGGCCCGCTTAAGGGCAAGCCGGTCCGCAAGCAGGAGATCGCCGCCGACATCCGCGGCTACGCCACCGAGATGCTGGCCAAGCAGGTCAAGCAGGGCGCCCTCGACGCCGAGTTCTCCCCCGGCGACAAGGAGCTGTTCCTCGATTACCTGCGCGGGGAAGGCTACCTGACGCCCAAGGACCTCAAGTACGAGGGTGTCGACGGCCGCGGCTTCATCGAGAACCCCGGCGCGGGCCTCAAGCCCGGCCCAGGCGTCGAATCCAAGCCCCACGCCCTGACCGACATTCTGCACTCCAACACCTGGCGCACCGTCCGCTCGGTGGCGGGCTGGGAGCAGCAGCGCACCATGTTCCAGCCCATCGGCGGCATGGACCAGCTGCCGGCCGGTTTCATGCGCAACATGAAGCCCAAGGTTCTGCTCGAGCACGTGGTCGACAAGATCAGCCAGACCCCGGACAGCGTCACCGTCGCCTACACCACGGCCAAGGGCCAGAAGGGCGCGATGACGGCCGACTACATCGTCTGCACCATCCCGCTTTCGGTCCTGCGCGGCATCGACATGCAGGTCTCGCCGACCTTCAAGGAGGCCATCGGCGGTGTCTCCTACGCCCTGGTCGGCAAGATCGGCATCCAGATGAAGACCCGCTTCTGGGAAGACAACCATCAGATGTACGGCGGCCACATCTATGTGGACGATCCGATGATCGCGACCATCTCCATGCCCTCCACCGGATGGCTGGGCCAGAAGGGCGTGGTGCTGGGCTACTACGGCCAGGGCGCCAACGCCGCCCGGGTCAGCGCCATGACCCACAAGGATCGGCTGGAATTGGCCCTCGCCGCCGGCCAGAAGGTGTTCCCTGAGTACCGCGAGAACGCGGAAAGCGCCTTCTCCATCGCCTGGCACCGGGTGCCGTTCAACATGGGCGGCTGGGCGCAATGGAACGAGGAGGGCCGGGCCAAGTACTACCCCACCCTCACCGAGCCGGACGGCCGCATCTACCTGGCCGGCGAGCACCTCAGCTACCTGACCGGCTGGCAGGAAGGCGGCATCGAGTCCGCCTGGCAGCAGATCGAGAAAATCCACAAGCGGGTGCATGCGGCATGATGCGGGTTGAGCGTATCGCAGCGGCGGGCCTTGGCGCCGCCGCCCTTCTCCTGGCCGCCGGCGCCGCCTCGGCCCAAGGCGCGGCCGGGGAGAGCATGTTCAAGGACAACTGCGCCGCCTGCCACCAGCCGGACGGCAAGGGCGTCGCCGGCGCCTTTCCGGCCTTGGCGGGCAACAGCTTCGTCCAGGGCCCGCCAAAGGACGTGGCCGGCGTGGTCCTGAACGGCCGCGGCGGCATGCCGAGCTTCCGCGGCGAGCTGAGCCGCGCCCAGATCGCGCAGATCCTGACCTATGTCCGCTCGGCCTGGGGCAACGCCGCGCCGGCCATCGACACGGCCACCGTCGAGGCCGCCCCCGGCGGCGACGCGGCGGCGCCCCCCGAGGAGGCCATCCTCGGCTTCCACTAGGCCCCAAGCGCAGGCCCAGACTCGGAAATTGGGTGCTAAGCATCGCGTCATGGCCGCCCCCGCCGTCACCCTGCGCCAGTTGCACTACCTCGCCGAACTCGCGGCCACCGGACACTTCCGCCGGGCGGCCGAGCGGGTTGGCGTGACCCAACCGTCCCTGTCCGCCCAGATCGCGCTGCTGGAGCAGGCGCTGGGGGTCAAGCTCATCGAGCGCGGTGGCACGACGGCTGTGCTGACCCCGGTTGGCCGCGAGGTGACCGACCGCGCCCAGCGCATCCTGGCTGACCTTCAGGCCCTGATCGACTCCGCCCGGAGCGACCCGGACGGCCTGTCCGGCACCCTGCGCATCGGGGTCTCGCCGACGCTCGGCCCCTATCTCATGCCGCACATCGTCGCCCGGCTGCACAGGGAGCACCCGGAACTGAAGCTGCACGTCCGCGAAGGCACGCCCGAAGACATGGTGCGCGACCTCGCCGCGGGCCTGCACGACGTCGTCCTCGCCCAACTGCCCGTCGTCGGCGAGGAGTACATGATCCACCGGCTGTTTCGCGAGCCGCTGCTGATCGCCATGGCGAGCGACGACCCCCTGGCCCGCGAAGCCGCGCTGGACCCGGCGGCCCTGGCGGGGCGGTCGCTTCTCACGCTCTCGCCCCGTTACAAGATGACCGACCAGATCATCGCTCTTGGCGAAGCCGTGGGCGCGAAGGTCCTGCGCGATTACGAAGGCACCAGCCTGGACGCCATCCGCCAGATGGCCGGCATGGGCATGGGTCTCGCCCTATTGCCCGCGCTCTATGTGCGCTCGGAGATCCGAGAGGGGGACGAGGTCGTGACCCGCCCGCTCAAGGGCAGGTCGCTGCACCGCGACCTTGGCCTGGTCTGGCGAAAGAGCGCGGGCCGCTCTCCGGCCTTCTACAAGCTGGCCGAGCTGATCACCGAGGTCTGGAAGGGGCGCGCCGCCCGATAGGTTTATCCTATCGCCCCCTTCAGTCGGACCGCATTGAACCAATCGAGGACCGCCCAAACATCCGTGTGCACGGGCACGATGCAGGGCGGGATCGATGGCGGCGGCGACCACGGTAGGCATGCGCGATTTCTTGCGCTGGGCGGCGGTGATCCTCGGGCCCGACCGCGGCTTTTTCGGTCTCGCGATCGTCTATGGCCTGGGCGTCGGGCTGCTGTCCCTGGCCACGCCCATCTCGGTGCAGATGCTGATCAACAGCGTCGCCAACACCGCCCTGCCGGCCCCGCTCTTCACCCTCGCCGCCGTCCTGTTCGCCATGCTCGCGCTGCAAGGCGTGCTGAACGGCCTTCGCCTTTACGTGATGGAGCTGTTCCGCCGGCGCTTCTTCGCTCGCCTCATGGCCGAGGCGACCCTGCGCGCCGTTCACGCCCGCAACCCCTTCTTTCAGGACGAGCGCCGGGGGGACCTGTTCAACCGCTTCTTCGACGTGATGACGGTGCAAAAGGCGATGCCGTCGCTGCTGATCGGCTTCTTCGCCCTGGTGCTGCAGTCGGCGGTCGGCTTCGTGGTCACCAGCTTCTATCACCCGGTGTTCCTCGCCTTTAACCTGATCGTCGTGCTCGCCGTCTGGCTGATCTGGCGGGTTTGGTCGCGCGGCGCGATGCGGACGGCGGTGGCCCAGAGCCATGCGAAATACGCCGCTGCGGCCTGGCTGGAGAGCATCGGCGCCTCGAACGGCTTCTACAAATCAGGCCGCCATCTTTCGTTCGCCATGCAACGGTCCGAGGCGCTCACCGCGCGCTATGTCGAGGAGCACGGACGGCACTTCCGCTCCAGCTTCGCCCAGGCCGCGGGGTTCATGGCGCTGTATGCGGTGGCGAGCGCGTCGCTGCTGGCCATGGGCGGCTGGTTGGTGATCCGCGGCCAGCTCTCGCTCGGTCAGCTCGTGGCGGCCGAGCTGATCCTGTCCAGCATCTTCTTCGGCATCGCCCAGCTCGGGACCTATCTCGACGTCTTCTACGACCTGGTCGCCGCCGTGGAGGAGCTGAACCAGCTCTACGACATCCCGCAGGAAGCGCATCCTCCCGCCCTTCGCCCCCCGGCGCCGATGGAGCGCAGCGACCTCGTGCTGCGAGACGTCCGCATCGGCGAGTCGCGCTTCGACCTGACCTTGCCGGCCGGCGCACGGTTGGCGGCGAGCGCCGAGCCCGGCACGGAGCGCCATTTCACCCGGCTGCTGCGGCGTCACCTGAAGCCGGATGCGGGGCTGGTGATCCTGGGCGGGACGGACCTCGCCGCCCTCGACGTCTACCAGCTCAGAACCGAGGTGGTGATCCTCGACCGGCCGGTGATCGTAGAGGGGCGGCTGCGGGATTACCTGACCCTCGCCGCTCCGGAAGCCCCGGCCGGCGCCGTCCTGGACGTCCTGGACCGGACAGGACTGGGGCGCACCGTGGCCCGCCTGCCGGAGGGCCTGGACACAGTGGTCGCTTCGACCGGCTGGCCCCTGTCGCCCCCCGAGATGATGCGGCTGCGCCTCGCCGCGGCCCTGCTGAGCCAGCCGCGTGTGCTGGTTCTGTCGCCCCTGTTCGACGTCATCCCCGGCGAGGCGCTGGCGAAGGCCCTTGCGGCGCTCGGACCCCGCTCGACGGCCGTGTGCTTCACCAACCGCCCCGCGGAGCTGCCGGTCGGCGCCTGGCTGCATCTGGGCAAGCGGCGCCAGGTCATCGTCGACACCCCGGCCGAGCTCGACCGGCTGGCCGCGGAAGACAGGGAGCACGACCATGCCGTTTCGGCCTGATCACCTCGACCACTTCCACACCCTGGCGCGCCTGCGCCCGCCCCGGGTGATGCGCGCCGCGGCGGTGATGATCCTCCTCGGCATCGTCTTGGCGACCCTGTTCCTGTTGTTCGTCCCGTGGGTGCAGACGGCGCAGGGCACGGGACAGGTGACCGCCCTCGACCCGGGCGACCGGGTCCAGAGCGTCACCGCCCTGGTTCCCGGGCGGATCGAGCGCTGGCACGTGACGGACGGCAGCGTGGTCAAGGCCGGCGATCCGATCGCCCGCATCGTCGACAACGACCCGCTGCTGCTGGACCGGCTGCGGGCCGAACAGGGGCAGGTCCAGGCCGAGATCGCCGCCGCCAACCAGGCGATGCGCACCGCCCAGCTCGATGTCGACCGCAACGCCGTCCTGTTCGAGGAAGGGCTGGGCGCCCGCCGCGACCTGGAGGCGGCGCAGATCAAGGTGGCCGAACACCGGGCCAAGGTCGCCGAGAAGCGGGCCGCCCTGACCCGCATCGATGTCAGCCTGAACCGCCAGGCCGCCCAGCTGGTCACCGCCCCCCGCGACGGGCGGATCCTGACCATCAATGCGGTGAACAGCTCCACCCTGGTGACGGCCGGCACGGTTCTGGCCACCTTCGCTCCCGAAGGGCGCGAACGGGTCGTCGAGCTCTTCGTCGACGGCCGCGACGTGCCGCTGATCCACCCGGGCCGCCGCGTGCGCCTCGAGTTCGAGGGTTGGCCGGCGATCCAGTTCAGCGGCTGGCCCTCCGTCGCCCGCGGCATGTTCGACGGCCAGGTTCGATCCATCGACGTCTCGGCCTCGGCGAACGGCCTTTTCCGTATTCTGGTCGAGCCAGCCCCCGACCGCGCCCCATGGCCGCAGGAGCCGTTTGTGCGCCTCGGCGCCAAGGTCCGCGGCTGGGTGCTGATGGACACCGTCTCTGCGGGGTTCGAGCTGTGGCGCCAACTCAACGACTTCCCGCTCCAATTCACCCGCCCGGCCGACGCCGACGTCGCCGCCAAGGCCGGAAAGGCTGTGAAGTGACCCTGCTCCGGATGCTTCTTCTGGCGGCCCTGGTTCTCTGCAGCGGGCCCGCGCTCGCCGCCGCCCCGCTGACCCTTGGCGAGGTGCTGGACTCGTCGCGCCGCCACGCACCCCAGGTGTTGGAGGCTATCGCCCGCGCCAGGAGCGCCTCTGGCCGCGCCCTGGCGGCCGAAGGCGCCTTCGACACCCTGTTCTCGGTCGAGACCAAGGCGAGGACCGGCGGCCCCTACGACGGCCGTTTCGTCGACACCACGCTCAGCCCCCTCGGAGAGGTGAAGGTCGGGGCGCTGTTCTCGCTCCTGCGCGATCGGGCCATCGACGAACGTCGCTTCAACAGGACCAACGCGCGCCTCGAAGTCGAGGTCGCCGAGATGGAGCGGCTGATGGTGGCGATCGGGGTCCAGCGCCGGGCTCTCGCCGCCTATAACGCCTGGGTCGTCTCGGGAATGAGGCTGAAGATCTACCAGGATCTTCTCGACCTCGCTCGCGAACGGCAGGCTGGGTTCGTCCGTCAGGTCGATCTCGGCTCGCGCCCTCGTATCCTGCTGACCGAAAGCGAGCAGGCGATCCTGCGCCGGCAGATCCTGGTCACCCGCGCCGAGCAGGAACTGTCCAATGCGGCGACCACCCTCTCCTTCTTCCTGCGCAGCGAGGACGGCAGCCCCCTGCGCCCGGGACCGGAGCGGCTGCCGGGCGCCCTTACGGCGGCGGCCGTCGACCCGGCCGAGGCGCGGATCAATCGGTCCCGGCCCGATCTTCGTCTCATCGACGTGCGGATCTCCCAGGCCTCCAGGCGGCTGGAGCTGGATCGCAACAGCCTGCTGCCGCGGCTCGACCTGCGCGTCGAAGCGTCCCAGGACCTGGGCGGCTCCCTGCCCTCCGGCCTATCGCCGCGCAACACCGAACTGACGGTCGGGCTGCGCCTGGGGGTGCCGCTGCAGCAGCGCACCGCCGCCGGGCGGATCGCCTCGTCTCAGGCCGAGATCGAGGCGGCGCGCCGCCGGCGCCAGGCCCTTGAGGACCAGATCTCGATCGATCTGCAGCGGCTTTCCAACGACGTGCAGGCCACGGCCGATATCCAGCGCCTGGCGGAGGAGGAGCGCGACCGGGCGACCACCATGGCTGCGGCCGAGCGGAGGCGGTTCGAGATCGGGGCGAGCGACTTCTTCCTCGTCAACCTGCGCGAAGAGGCCGCCGCCGACGCCGATGTGCGGCGGCTGGAGGCGGCCTATCGCCAGATCGAGGCCCGCGCCGAACTGGCCGCCGCAGCCATGGATTTGCCCGCGCTGGGGCTGGACCCGGGGCGGCGGCTGTGAGGGGCGGCCCCGACTTCAGCGGGCCGGACTTCGTGAGAGCCTAGGCGCGGCGCTCGATCGCCACAGCCCTCGTCTCAGCCATGGCCACGGCCTCGCCGACCAGTAGCACCACCGGGCCGTCGCAGCCCGCCTCGGCCAGCAGGCGCGGCAGATCGGCGAGCGACCCGGCGATGATCCGGGCGTGGGCCGAGCCGGCGTTCTCCACCGCTACGGCTGGCGTCTGCGGCGCCCTACCCTCCGCGATCAGCCGGGTCGCCGCCGCCCCGCAGGCGCTCCTGGCCATGTAAAGGGCCAGGGTGGTGGAGGGGTCGGCGTTGGCCGCCCAGCCCTCGTCCACGAGCGCCCCGTCCTGCACCCGGGCCGTGGCCAGGGTCAGGCGGCGGGCGACGCCCCGGTGGGTCAGGGGAAAGCCGAACTGGGCGGCCGCCGCGCTGGCGGCGGTCACGCCGGGGATCACGGCGACCGCGATCCCGTTGTCCTCCAGATAGGCCTTTTCCTCGCCGGAGCGGCCGAACACCGACGGATCGCCGCCCTTCAGCCGCACGACCTTCAGCCCCCGGCGCGCCAGGCGCAGCATCAGCCGGTTGATGGTGCTCTGATCCATGCTGGGTCGGCCGGCCCGCTTGCCGGTCTGGATGCGCAGGCAGGCGCGCGGCGCACAGGCTAGCACCTCGTCGTGGACCAGGGCGTCGTACAGCAGGGCCTCCGCGCCCTCCACCGCGCGCAGGGCGCGGACGGTCATCAGGTCGGCGGGACCGGGGCCCGCGCCGACAAGCAGCACCTGGCCGGGAAGGTGTTCAGGCTGCATGGCGCTTCTCCACGGGGACAGCGGTGACGGATGCGGCGAGCGTCCGCGCGATCTCGGGGCGGCACGAGCCGCAGTTGGTTCCGGCGCCGGTGGCCTGACCGACCGCCTCGATGCTGGCCGCGCCGCCGGCGATGGCCGCCGCGATGGCCCGCGCCCCGACCCGCAGGCAGGCGCAGACCATCGGGCCGGGGTCAGGCTGCGCGCCCGGCGCCTGGCCGAACAGCAGGAAGCTGCGCGCCTCCGCCGGCAGGGTGTCTTCGGCGAACAGTTCGGCCAGCCAGTCGCGGGGCGGCAGGCGCCCGCTGGTGGTCATGAACACAACCTGCTCCAGCCGGCCGTCGGCCACGTAGGCCTCACGCACCGCGCCGGTGGCGGCGTCCTCGAAGCGGACCAGTTCGCCCTTGGCCGGGCGCGACAGCCAGCGCCGCACCGCCTCGCGCTCTTCGGGACCGCCGCGGCCGGCGAATTCGTGGAGCTGGCAGGCGTCGCGGACCGTGCGCCGCCACACCAGCTCCAGACCCGGCGGCCCCATTCCCGGGGAAGGGGAGGAAGCGCCGCGAGCCATGTAGAAGCCGCGCCACGTTTCCCGATAGGGGCGGACGCGGGCGGGGGTGTGCTTGAACTCCGGCTGGCCGGAGGTGGGATCGACCATGCCGGCGACCAGCGGGTTGGCCTTGCCCGAGGGGGCGAAGGCGTCGGTCCAGTGCATGGGCATGAACACCCCGCCGGGACGCTGGCGATCGCTGATCTTCGCCGTCGCCACCGCCGTCCCCAGGGCCGTCTCGACGCGGGTCAGGGCCCCTTCGGTCACACCCACCGCCTCGGCGTCTGTCGGGTGGATCTCGACATAGGGCTCGGGCGCATGGCGGCTGAGCGCGGCGGACAGGCCCGTGCGGGTCATGGTGTGCCAGTGGTCGCGGACCCGTCCGGTGTTCAGCGACAGGGGAAAGCCCAGGCTGACCGGCTGGGCCGGGCCCTGGGGCGCGACGGGGACCATGCGGGCCCGCCCGTCGGGGGTGGCGAAGCGGCCGTCGGCGAACAGGCGCGCGGTCCCGCCCTGCCCCGTCGCCGGCCACTGGACCGGCTGCATACGGTCGTAGTCGGCGCCGATCAGTCCGGACAGGTTCAAAGGCCGATCCGTGTTTTCGTAAGCCGTCATCCGGGCGTACTCGCGGAACACCGCCCCCTGGCTCGGCCAGTTGAAGGCGTCGGCGAAGCCCATGGCGGCGCCCACGTCGGCGACGATGCGCCAATCGGGCCGCGCCTCGCCCGGGGCGGAGAACACCGCCCGCTGGCGCGAGATGCGGCGCTCCGAATTGGTGACTGTGCCGTCCTTCTCGCCCCAGGCCAGGGCCGGCAGCTTCACGTGCGCCAAGGCCATGGTGTCGGTGGACGCCATCACGTCCGACACCACCACCAGGGGGCAGCGGCCGAGCGCCTCGCGCACCCGGGCGCTGTTGGGCATGCTCACCGCCGGGTTGGTGGCCATCACCCACACGGCCTTGATGCGGCCCGCGTGCATGGCCTCGAACAGGTCGACCGCCTTCAGGCCCGGTTTGCCGGCCACGCGGGGGGCGCCCCAGAACCGCTGCACCCGGTCCCGCGACACAGGGTCGAAGTCCATGTGGGCGGCCAGCGTCGTGGCCATGCCGCCGGTCTCGCGCCCGCCCATGGCGTTGGGCTGGCCGGTGATCGAGAACGGGCAGGCCCCCGGCTTGCCGATGCGGCCCGTCGCCAGATGCACGTTGAGGATCGCAAGCCCCTTGGCCACCCCTTGCGCCGACTGGTTTGCACCCATCGAGAAAAGGCTGACCGTCCGCGGGGTTGTGGCGAACATCTCATAGAAGGCGGCGAGCTCGGCCAAGCCCAGTCCGCAGTCCGCCGCCACCGCGCCGAGCGACTGGTCGTCGGCCGCCAGCTGGGCCTCCACCCCCTCGAACCCCGCGACGTGGGCCGCGACATAGGCTCGGTGGACCACGCCCCGGGCCATCATCTCGGCCAGCAGGCCGTTCCACAGGCGCACGTCGGTCTGGGGGGCGATGGGGAGGTGCAGGTCGGCGCCCTCGGCGGTATCGGTGCGGCGGGGGTCGATCACCACCTGTCGCTGGCCGCGGGCGCGGGCCGCCTCCATGCGCCGGAACAGCACCGGATGGGTCCAGGCGGCGTTGTGGCCCGAGAAGACGACGAGGTCGGCCAGCTCCAGGTCGTCGTAGCAGCCGGGCACCAGGTCGGCCCCGAAGGCCTGTTTATGCGCCGCCACAGCCGAGGCCATGCAAAGCCTTGAATTGGTGTCGATATTGCCGCTGCCGATAAAGCCCTTCATCAGCTTGTTGGCGGCATAATAGTCCTCGGTCAGCAGCTGGCCCGAGACATAGAACGCGACCGAATCCGGGCCGTGCCTGGCGACGGTCTCCTTGAAGCGGCGGGCGACATAGGCGGTGGCCTCGTTCCAGGAGACGCTCCGCTCCCCGATCATCGGCGACAGCAGCCGGCCCTCCAGGCCCACGGTGTCGCCCAGCGCCGTGCCCTTCGAGCACAGCCGGCCGCGGTTGGCCGGGTGGTCGGCGTCGCCGGTCACGGTCATCTCGCGCCCCAGCCCCGCCCGCGCCGCGACCCCGCAGCCCACCCCGCAGTAGGGGCAGGTGGTCTTCACCGCGGGCGGCAGGGCGGAGCCGTCGGCCATGGCTAGGCCTCGACCAGCGGCAGGGCGACCAGCACCCGGCCCTCGCGGACCTCGACCGGGATCACCGGGGTGCAGCCCTTGCCGGCGTCGGCGCCGGTGGGGTGGCCGGTGGCCAGGTCGATGTTCCAGTTGTGCAGCGGACAGGCCACCGAACGGCCATGGACGATGCCCTGGCTGAGCGGCCCGCCCTTGTGCGGACAGGCGTCCTTGAGGGCGTAGATATTGCCGTCCCCGGTGCGGAACACGGCGATGTCTCCGATGGGGCTCGGCAGGCGGCGTGAGCCGCGGCGGGGGATGTCGCCGACCGCCCCGACGTCGATCCAGGCGAGGGTGTGCGGATTCACGTGCGCGTTCATGCGGGGGCGAACTCCAGCCGGCGGCTCATGGGGTTGAACTGGTCGTGGTCGCGGCCCGCCACGCGCTCGGCCCAGGGGTCGACGCGGGAGAAGCGCTGCGAATAGGCGAAGCGGTCGTAGAGGGCGCGGCGGGTCTCATCGTCGGCGATGGCCGCCTTGATGCTGTCGAGGCCCACCCGGTCCATCCACTTGTAGATGCGCTCCAGGTAGTAGGCGTCTTCCCGGTACATCTGGACCACGGCGCAGATGACCCACACCGCCTCCTGCTCGGTCGCGACCTTGGTCAGGAGTTCGGTACCGCGGATGTGCAGGCCGGCGGCGCCGCCGACGTGGATCTCGTAGCCGCTGTCGACGCAGATCACGCCGACGTCCTTGCAGGTGGCCTCGGCGCAGTTGCGGGGACAGCCAGAGACGCCCAGCTTGACCTTGGCCGGGGTCCACGACCCCCACATGAACTTCTCCAGGCGAATCCCAAGCCCAGTAGAGTCTTGTGTGCCGAACCTGCACCATTCCGAACCGACGCAGGTCTTCACCGTGCGCAGGCCCTTGGCGTAGGCGTGGCCCGAAACCATGCCGGCGGCGTTGAGGTCCGACCACACGGCCGGCAGGTCCTCCTTCTTGACGCCCAGCAGGTCGATCCGCTGGCCGCCGGTCACCTTCACCGCGGGGATGTCGAACTTGTCGGCCACGTCGGCGATGGCGCGCAGCTCGTCCGGGGTGGTCATACCGCCCCACATGCGCGGCACGACCGAATAGGTGCCGTCCTTCTGGATGTTGGCGTGGACCCGTTCGTTGACGAAACGGGACTGGCCGTCGTCGCGGTAATCCCCCGGCCAGGCGCACAGCAGGTAGTAATTGAGCGCCGGGCGGCACGAGGCGCAGCCGTCCGGGGTCGACCATTCGAACTGCTGCATCACCGCCGGGATCGACTTTAGGCCAAGGGACATAATACCTTTGCGAACAACGTCGTGTGGGTGGGATGTGCACTTGCACACCGGCTTCGGCCCCACCTGCTGCTGGAAGCCGTCGCCCAGGGTCAGCCGGAGCAGCTGCTCCACCAGGGGGGTGCAGGAGCCGCAGGAGTTGGAGGCCTTGGTGACGGCTCGCACGTCGTCCAGGGTCTTGAGCCCCTGGCCGGTGACCGCGCTGGTGATCGCGCCCTTGCACACGCCGTTGCAGCCGCACACCTCGGCGGTGTCGGCCATGGCCGCAACGGCCGAACTAGGGTCCAGGCCGGCCAGCCCTTCGGTGATGGCTTGGCCGAAGATCAGGGTCTCGCGGATCTCGGCCACGTCGCGGCCCGAGCGCATCAGGTCGAAGTACCAGGCCCCGTCGGCGGCGTCGCCGAACAGGACCGCCCCGGCGACCTTGCCGCCCTCCAGCACGACGCGCTTGTAGACGCCGCGGCCGGCGTCGCGGAACACGATGTCCTCGCAACCCTCGCCGCCGGAAAAGCGCCCGGCCGAGAAGACGTCGACGCCCGAGACCTTGAGCCGGGTCGACAGGACCGAGCCCTCATAGGCCCCTGCCCCGTCGGTCAGGTCGTCGGCCAGGGCCCGGCACATCTCCCAGATCGGGGCGACGAGGCCGTAACACTGGCCCCGGTGCTCCGCGCATTCGCCGACGGCATAGATGGCGGGGTCGGAGCTGCGCATGGCGTCGTCGACCTGGACGCCGCGGCCCACGTCGAGCCCGGCGGCGCGGGCCAGGGCGGCGTTGGGGCGGATGCCTACCGCCATGACCAACAGGTCGCAAGGCAGGGTGCGGCCGTCTTTCAAACGCAGGCCGGCGACCTTGCCGTCGACCCCCACGATCTCTTCGGAATGGGCGCCCAGCACCGTCTCGACGCCGCGCTCGCGCATGGCCTCGGTGAGCAGGAAACCCGCCGACTCATCGAGCTGGCGCTCCATCAGGACGTCCATCAGGTGGACGACCGTGGCATGCATGCCCCGGCGGGCGAGGCCATAGGCCGCCTCGATCCCGAGCAGGCCGCCGCCGATGATCACCGCCCGGGCTTGCGGGTTGGCCGAGGCCGCGAGCATGGCCTCGACGTCGTCGAGGTCGCGGAACGTGACGACGCCCTTCAGGTCGGCCCCCGGCAAGGGCAGGCGCACCGGATCCGAACCGTTGGCCAGGATCAGCCGGTCGTAGGGCGCCTCCAGCCCGCCCTCGGCGACCACCACCCGGCGATCCCGGTCGATGGCGACGACCGCCCGGCCGGCATGGAGGGTGATCCCGTTGTCGCGGTACCAGGCCTCGTCGTTGATGACGATCTCGTCGAAGGTCTTCTCGCCCGCCAGCACCGGCGACAGCATGATGCGGTTGTAGTTGACCCGCGGCTCGGCCCCGAAGATCGCGACCTCGTAACGGTCAGGGTCGCGCTTGAGGATCTCTTCGACGGCCCGGCACCCGGCCATGCCGTTGCCGATGACGACCAGTTTGAGCTTGGACATCGGGCCCTCCTTACAGACGCACGGCGGCGGGAGCCGCCGGCAGGGTCGGCCATACGGCGCGCCAGTGGGTTTTGAGGAGGGTGAGGGCCACGAGGGCGACGACGGCCAGGCCCGCGAAGCCGAGGAAGCCGGCCTGGTAGTTGCCGGTCAGCTGCTTGGCGAGGCCCAGGGTGGAGGCGAGGTAGAAGCCCCCCACCCCGCCCATGGCGCCGACGAGGCCGGTGATGACCCCGATCTCCTTGCCGAAGCGCTGGGGGGCGAGCTGGAACACCGCCCCGTTGCCGGCGCCGAGCGCCATCATGGCGAACATCAGGACGGCGAGGGCCGCGCCGACGGTGGGCATGTGCACGCTGGCGGCGACGAGGCCCAGGGCGGCGAGGCCATAGACCACGATCAGGGTCCGCACCCCGCCGAAGCGGTCGGCGAGCGCCCCTCCAACCGGGCGGATGAACGAGCCGGCGAAGACGCAGGCGGCGGTGAAGAAGCCGGCGATGACCGGGTCCAGGCCATAGTCGCCGTTGAAGTAGATGGTCAGGGACGAGGCCAGGCCCGAGAAGCCGCCGAAGGTGACGGCGTAGAGGAACATCAGCCACCAGGCGTCGGGGGTCTTCAGCACCGCCAGATATTCGACAGGCCGCTTGGGCGCGGGCTGGTTCGGGGCGTCCTTGGCCAGGACCATGTAGACGGCGAAGGCGACGGCCAGGGGAATGGCGGCCAGGCCCAGGACGGCGTTCCAGCCGAAGGCCTTGGCCAGGGCGGGGGCGAACAGGGCGGCGAGCGCGGTGCCCGAGTTGCCGGCGCCGGCGATGCCGAGGGCCAGGCCCTGGTGCTGCGGCGGATACCAGCGCGAGGCCAGCGGCAGGGCGACGGCGAAGGAGGCGCCGGCGACGCCGAGCACCACGCCCAGCAGCAGCACCTGCGAATAGGAATGCACCCCGAGGAACCAGGCCAGGACCAGGCCGGCGATGACGATCACCTGGCCGATGATCCCGGTCTTCTTCGGCCCGATGTGGTCGACCAGAACGCCGTTGACCAGGCGCAGGGCCGCGCCGGCCAGGAGCGGGACGGCGACCATCAGGCCCTTCTGGGCGGGGGTCAGGCCGAGGTCCTTGGAGATGGCGACGCCGAGCGGCCCGAGCAGGACCCAGACCATGAAGCTGAGGTCGAAGTAGAGGAAGGCCGCGAAGAGAGTCGGGGCGTGGCCAGCCTTCAAGAAGGAGCGGTCGAACATGGGATTAGGCCCTTGGACACGGTGCGGAAGGCGGCGTCGCCAGCGATAACCGCATCGGAGCGGTTGTCCGTAGGAGCCGTGAACGCCGTTGTCCGAAGGCCTGAGCCAAGGGGAGACCCGCCTCGGGCGAAAGCGCCATGGGCGGCGGCCGGCCAGCTCTCGAAATCAGCCAAAGGCCTAAATGCACAGCATTCGGGCATGGCCGGCGCCCAATTTCGGAGCGTGATGGTCCGGGCCCCTCGCCACCGCTCCGACGAATCGCGTCTAGTCACCGCATGGAGCCGCTCTCCATCCCCGTCCGCCCCCTCGACGGCCGCTTCGTCCGGCTGGAGCCCTATGCGTCTGAGCTGAAGGATGCGGTTCGCGCGGCCTTGGACCAGGACGCCGAAGCCTGGAGCCTATTCGCGGTCAGCGGCCAGGGCGATGCGTTCGACGCATGGTGGTCCACCGCCATGGAGCAGATGGAGCGCGGGACCCGCCTCGCCTATGCCGTGCGCGACAAGGCCAGCGGGCACGTGATCGGCACGACGAGCTTTCTAGACATCCGCCGGCTACATCGGAGCGTCGAGATCGGCGCCACCTTCTTCGTACCAGAGGCGCGTTCGGGCGCGGCCAACCCGGAAGCCAAGCTCTTGATGCTGGAGCACGCCTTCGCCGGTGGCGCGGTGCGGGTGGAGCTGATCACCGACCTGCGCAACCTGCGCAGCCAGGCCGCCATCGCCAAGCTGGGAGCGGTGCGCGAGGGGGTGCTGCGCCACGAGCGGATCACCTGGACCGGCCACGTCCGCGACAGCGTGCTCTATTCGATCCTGCCCGCCGAATGGCCACAGGTTCGTGTGGGGCTGGAGCGGCGGCTAGCGGCTTACAGCTAGCTAAAGCCGATATTCGACGGTCACCCAGACTTTGGACCGCGAAGCGGGCGGCGTGGCCGCGCCCACCGGTACTGACGCCGCGCGCTTGAAGTCGGCGAACTTCAGCGCCACCGACACATGCTTGGTGAGCGCCGCCGTCGCCTGGGCGTTCCACTCGCGGCCGAGGTCCGCGCCGGTCCGCTGGCCGTCGAAGTCGTGGTAGCGGACCAGTAGCTCGGTGTTGAACAGATAGGGCAGCTTCAGCCGCGGCCGGACGACCAGCTGCAGGTTCAGGTCGCGGATCCCATCGGGGAAGGTCTTGTTGCCGCCCACGGCGGCGAAGGCGTCGGACCAGCCGTTGAAGGCGTGGGCGGTCGACAGGGGCATGATGAAGCCCCGAGTCCCGTCGCCGTCCAGCACTTCGAAACCGGCCCGCACGGTCCAGATGTCGACAGTCGCCGCCACGTCGCCGCTCCAGTCGTCGAGGCGAAACGGCCCGGTATTGCGGCGGTAGTCGCGCTGCCGCGCCCAGGTGGCGTTATAGGCCAGCCCGAGCCAGCCCTGCTTCAGCTTGCCCGAGGCCTTGGCGCCCCAGGTGAGGGTCGAGCTGACCGGAGCGTTCTGGAAATCCAGGGCGTAGACGAAGCCCTGCAGCTTCAACGGCGCGGCGAAGGCGTACGCGGCGTTGAGGAGATGGCTGTCGGAGTCCCAGTCGCGCTTGTCGCCCAGCACCCGGTTGACCTGGCCAACGTAGGCGTAGGTCCCCTTGAGGCGGCCAAGACCGAAGTCGGCGCGGACGGCGTCGAAAGTCTGCTCGTCCTGACGCCAGGCGATGGAGCCGACGAAGCGCTGGTCGTCGAAGATGATCCGCTGCCTGCCGCCGGTGAGGGTCAGGCCCGGCCCCGCCGTCCAGCTGATCTGGGCGCGGTTGAGCTCGGTCATGGCCGGGTCGTTGATGATCGGATAGGCGGTCTTGCCGTTCAAGCTGCCGCCGACCACGCCGGGCGACGCGATGTTGTAGCGTTCGCCGATCAGCCGGCTGACGTCCTCGATCTCGACGAGGCCCCTGACCCCTCGCCAGGCGGCGGTCTCCCAGCCGACGACCGTGCGCATCGTCAGCGCCTCGCCGACCTCTGCTAAGCCCTTCTGGTCGACGCCCTCGAAGCGGGTGCGCACGCCGATGATCGGCTTGCCCTGCACGATGGCCTGGATGGGATCGGCGGGGGCGGCCCAGGCGGAGGGAGCCCAGAGCAGCGCGGCGGCGGCCGCGCCGCCCGCCAGTTTAAAAGTCCACGACATAGCCTTGCCCCAAAACGAAAAAACGCCCAGCGCGGGGTCACCGCGTTGGACGTCGTTGTCCGAATGATCTCCGGCCGAGCCGGCGGCCCCGCTAAGGGCCTCGCGAGACTTCGTTGCCTCGCGTCACGGCAGGAGGGCGAGTGTCGGTGGATAAGGGGAAGCAGATTTGGCTCGAGAGCGCCAAGCCCGCTCAAGCTGCGCAATAAATACGCTCGGCGCCTCAGGTTCCGCCCTTGGTGATCGCGAACGCCGCCGCGTAGGCGGCCGCGTCGTACGGCGCCTCGAACCCCTGCTCGGGCTTCCAGTCCTGGTCCGGGGCCGATTTGCCCCCGGCCGCGGCGGCGGTCCGGAAGAGGTCGGGGCGGTAGACCCGCTCGGCGACGGCGTGGATGTCCACCGATCCGTCGATCTGGCCCCAGCGGCGCATCTGCGACAGGAACCAGGCGGCGTGGCTGACCCAGGGAAAGCCCGCGTCCCGCCGGTGGAAAACCATCTCGGTCTCTTCCAGCGAACGGGCGATCAGGTCGGCGGAGGCGCCGACATAGACGTCCTGGGCCAGGATCTCCGACAGTTCGGCGCGGTTGTCCGGGCGGTCCGCCCAGTCGGCCGCGCGGATTAGGGCCCGGATCAGGGCCTGCAGCGTGTCCGGATTGGCTTCGGCCCAGGCCTCGCCCACGCCCAGCACCTTGTCGGGGCCGTCTGGCCAGATGTCGGCGGCATAGGCGAGGGTCTCCCCTGCCCCGTCGGCCACGGCCATGGCGCTCCACGGCGCCCCGACGCAGAAGCCGTCGATCAAGCCCGAACGGAGCTGGTCGGCCATGCGGGGCGGCGGCGCCACCACCAGGCGCACGTCGACGTCGGGATCGATCCCCGCCTCGGCCAGCCAGTAGCGCAGCTCGTAGTTGTGCATCGAATAGGGGAACACCACTGCGAAGGTCAGCGGCGCGCTGCCGACCTCGCGGCGGGCCTCGATCAGCCGGGCCAGGGGGCGGGCCGTGCGGGCAGCGACCCCGTCAGGGTCGAGGCGGCGCAAGGCGTCGGCCAGGCCCTTGGAGACGGTGATGGCGCTGCCGTTGAGGTTGAGGGCCAGGGGCGCGATCAGGCGCAACGGGTCGCCGCGGCCCGGAAGAAGCCCTTGGCCTCAGCTACGGCCAGGGCCGCGCAGTCGTCTAGGGGAATGAAACCGAGCTTGAGTTCGGCCATTACGAGCCGCCTCCCTTGAGTACGCCGGCGAAGGTCAAAAGGTCAGCAGCCACCGCGCCGATCGGCCGGCCGGAATCCATGGCGAGCTTGCGGAGCAGCTTGTAGGCGCCGTCCTCGTCGAGCCCACGCTCCTTCATCAAAAGGCCCTTGGCCCGGTCCACCGTCTTGCGCGAGGCCAGGTCCGCCTTGGCCTTGCTCAGGTCGGCCCGCAGCTGCTGCATCAGCTGAAAGCGGGTCATCGCCGCCTCTAGGACCGGGCGCACCCGGGACGGAGCCAGGCCGTCGACCACATAGGCCGCGACGCCGGCCCGCACCGCCTCTTCGGCCAGGCCGGGCTCGGAGCGGTCGGCGAACATCACCACCGGGCGAGGGTTGGAGGCGGTGGCGTCCCGCAGGCTTTCCAGCGTGTCGCGGTCGGGGCTGTCGCAGGCGACCACCACCACGTCCGGCGCGAAGGCGGCGGCCTCCGCCGCGTCAAAGACGGCGGCCTGGCGCACCTCGAGCGGCGAAATGCCCTGCAGCCCTTCGGCCACCAGGGCGGCGCGGGCGGAATCGGGATCGATCACCAGGACGCGCATGGGCTTGGTCGGGCGCCTCGCAGCCTTGCCGGGAATTCGGCGGGCCGCCCTAGACCATGTTCGGGCGACAAGTTCTAGAGGGCGAAGCGCTGGATGTTTTGCTTCTTGGCCTCATCCAGGGCGTCTTCGTAGCCGGCGTCGGCGTAGCGCATCACCCCCATGGCCGTGTCGTTGGTCATGGAAAGCTGGATGCGCTCGTCGGCTTCGGTCGTGCCGTCGGCGATGACGGTGACGCCCGCGCTGGTCATGTAGCCGGTATAGCCGCCGCCCCCTGAGTGAATAGCGACGAGGTCGGCCTGGGACGAGCACATCGCCATCGCAT